>SHYY01000049.1 GCA_009692555.1 Myxococcales bacterium | reverse complement strand
TTCGCCCTCTTCGGGAGCTATCCGCTGGCAGACGCCCGAGTCATCCTTGTAGGCGACTGGAATCAGGATGGGCGTCTGGACTTCGCCGGGGCCACCGGAAAGAACGCCGTCGAATTCCTGGTCGGCCGCGGGGACGGCACGTTTGAAACCGCGCTCACTCTGCCACTGCCCAACGGGGCAGTAGGCGCGGCGGTCGCCGACCTCAACGGCGACGGCAAGCCCGACCTCGTCGTGACCAGCCTTGGCCTTCACGTCTTTTTGAACACAACCCCCTGAACCGCGTCGCCGAGGATATGCCGAACAGCCGAACAACCCGCCGTTCTCCAGTGGCTATCGGAGTAGCCATCTCTTGGTGGGCCCCCGCCAGCCGTCCGATAACGCCTGTTATGTACTTTGGCCGGGATGTTGCCAAAATAACTTGGGGATTTCGTCGCGAGCATGGAGGTGTCCGAGGCGGGCTGCGGCCGTCGCTTGGGCCAGCGGGATCAGTCGAAGAGGGGCGCGGCGGGTGGATCGATGAAGTGCTCGTCGGGCCACCGGGCGGGTTGGTCGGGATCAGCCGGGTGGGGCGCGCGGGGGCCCGCGAGAGGCCCAGGTGGCGCGCGATGGTCTCCGCCACCGCCGGGTTATCGATGATCGCAAGGATGCGCATCGTGCCGCCACAGCGTTCGCACACGAGGGCGTCAATCGCGAAAATTCGGCGAAGCAGGTCGGCCCAGGGGAGGTAGCGGGCGCGAGCCGTGGCGACGGGTGCCGAGGGCGCCTCGCGAGGTGGTGGTGTGGGCGGCGCGCGGTCGGTGGCGGCCGGTGCCAGGGCAGGCACGAGCGCGATGACGGCCGCGCGGTGGCGCGAGTTGGGCGCGAAGGACACGGCGTAGCGGGTCACATGCATCCGCGGCGGTGGAATCAGCGGGGCGAGGCGCGGGAGGTGATCCTTGCGCTCGAGGGTCAGGCGTAGATCACGACCGCCGCGCCGCTTCACGCGCTAGTCTAGGACAGCCTGCCGCCTTGGGTCGCAGAGAGGTGGCCCAGCGCGATCGGCGGGCGAGCGCCATTGCGGCACAGCCTCTCCAGCGGACCGCGACAGCCGGCGCGCACGGCGACGTCGGCGTGGAGCGAGAACCCCTGGACCGTCGCGCAGCGGCGGCCGGAGGGTGGCGGATCGTCGCCCATGCTCGGGAGGGAGACCTGTTCGATCAGGACGCGATCGTGGGTCGGTTCCTCGATCGGACCCTCGATCGAGATGCGATCTCGGTCGGCCCTCCACGGGAGGAGCTTCGCTTGAGATGCGAGGATGATCCGTTGCCCTGGCGTGCGCCGCCGGTCAGGATGCGAGGCGGTCGGAACCGCTCGGATGGGCATGCCGACCAGGATCGATCGTGCTGCGCCCCGCTCCCATCACGGCGTCGACTCGAATGGATCGTGGTCCGGCTGCCTCGGTCGGGGCCTCGACCAGGATGCATGGTGGCTCGGCCTGCTTGCTCGGGGCGCCGACCAGGTTGTGAGCGCACGATGGTCTCAGAACAGCTTGTCGGTGAACTCCGCCTTCCGCGAGCTCTGGGCGAACTCGCGCGGCAGCGTCCCGCGCTGGAACGGGATCAGCACCGAGTTCGGCGCCGCCGGGCCGCACGGAAGGCCCTTGTCCGACGTCGCGCGCACGAACATCACGCCGGGCGGCGGAGCAAAGTCCTTGATCGGCGTCTCGGGGTGGCCGTGCTGCATGAAGTCGAGCCAGATCGGCAGCGCCGTCGCGCCGCCCGTGGTGTCGTGGCCGATCTGCTTGAAGTCGTCCCGCCCGACCCACACCACCGCCAGCAGCTCCGGCGTGTAGCCGACGTACCACGCGTCCCTGAAGTCGTTCGAGGTGCCGGTCTTCCCCGCCGAGGGGCGCCCGAGCGCGAGCGCCTTCCTGCCGGTGCCGTTCTGCACCACGTTCTTCATCAGGTCGACCATCACGAACGCGGTGTCGGGGGCGATCCGCCGCTTGCGCGCCGCCTGCGGGGCCACCCGGTTCTCCTCGATCACCTGCCCGTCGGTGTCGACGATCGAGGTGATGAAGATCGGCTTCACTTCGAGCCCGCCGGCGGGGAAGGTGGCCTGCGCGTAGGCCGCCTCCATCGGCGACAGCTCCGGCACCCCGAGGGCGATCGAGATGTGGCGCGGGATCGGCGAGGTGAGGCCGAAGCGGCGGAACACCTCGATGGTGTTGTCGACGCCCACCGACTCGACCAGCCGCACGCTGACGGTGTTGAGCGACTTCGCCAGCGCGGTGCGGAGCGTCACCGGACCGAGGAACTCGTCCTTGTAGTTGTGCGGGCGCCACACCCCGGCGGCGGTGCGGATCGCCACCGGCGCGTCGTAGACCGTGGTCAGCTCGGTGTAGCCCTTCTCGAGCGCGGCGGTGTAGATGTAGGGCTTGATCGACGAGCCGGCCTGCCGCTTGGCCTGCACCGCGCGGTTGAACTGCGAGAGGTCGTAGTCGTAGCCGCCCACCATCGCGGTCAGCCAGCCGGTCGCGGGATCGACTGCTACCAGCGCGGACTCCACGTCGGGCCGCTGCGCCAGGGTCGCCATCCGCACCTCCAAGGCGGTGCGCTTGCCCCTCTTGACCTCGACCGTGACCACCTTCACCGGCACCAGATCGCCGAGGCTCACCCGCTGTCCCTTTCTGGAGTTCCAGTGCTCGATGCGCGCGGCGTCCTCGTCGACCAGGCGGATGTGATCGGCCCCCACGGCGATGAGAATGCCCTTGCCCTTGCCTCGCGCCGGACCGCGCGCGCCCGGGTTGAACGACTCGATCAGCCCGAGGTAGGCCTTGTCGGCGAACACCGCCCCCGAGGCCGATCGCACGTCCTCGCGCGGCCCCACGTAGGCACGGGGACCGGCGGCGAGGAACTCCTCCCACTTCGTGCCCTCGACGTGGCCGACCGGCCCGCGGAACCCGAGGCGCTTGTCGAGGTCCTCGAGGCCGCGTCGCACCGCCACCTCGGCGGCGCGCTGCTGTCGCATCGAGAGGGTGGTGTGGATGTTCATCCCCTGGCTGTAGACCCGGCCGCCGCCGTAATTCTTCTGCACGTACTTGCGAATGAACTCGACGAAGTGCGGCGCAGCGACGTGATTGAGCGGAGCGTCGCGCGAGATGATCGCGATCGGCTCGCGGCGCGCCTCGTCGCCCTCGGCGGCGGTGATGAAGCCGTTCTCGACCATCTGCGCGAGCACGTAGCGCTGGCGATCCTTGGCCCGCTGGAACGCGCTGAAGGGCGAGTCCTCCGTCGGTGCCTTGGGGAGTCCGCCGATCAGGCCGGCCTCGGCGATGGTGAGATCCTGCACGTCCTTGCCGAAGTAGATCTCGGCCGCCGCCTGCACGCCGTAGGCGCCGTGGCCGAGGTAGACGTGGTTGAGGTAGAGCGTGAGGATCTGCTCCTTGCTCAGCCGCGCCTCGATCTTGTGGGCGAGGATCGCCTCGCGGATCTTGCGGAACATGTTGCGCTCGTTGCCGACCAGCATCAGCTTCGCCACCTGCTGGGTGATCGTCGAGCCGCCCTGCACCACGCGGCCGGCCTTGAGATTGGCGATCGCGGCGCGGAAGATCCCGACCGGGTCGATGCCGTGGTGATCGAAGAAGCGGTTGTCCTCCGCGGCGACGAAGGCGCGCACGACGTGCTTCGGGATCTTGTCGTAGGGCACCACCACGCGCTTCTCGAGGAAGAACTCGCCGATCATCTCCCCGTCGGCGGAGTAGACCCGGCTGGCCTTCTTCGGGCGGTAGTCGATCAGCGCGCTCCAGCGATCGGGCAGATCCTTCTCGAACTCGCGATAGCCCCAGTAGCCGAGCGCGCCCCCCGAGGCGCCTCCAAGAAAAACCAGGAGAACGAGAAAACGCAGGATCGAGAAGCGTTTTCTTTTTTTCTTCGGGTGGGGGGCCTGTGACGCCGGGAGATCGTTCCGTGTGGACACGTGGAAAAGGTGTGCCCACCGGAGCGCCCCGTCAACTTTCGCGCCGCCCGGGCGCGGGCCCCAAGGAAGTTGCGATCACCCGGGCGCGCCGCACAATCGTGGGATGAGGTTTTCCCGCACGGCGCTCGCCCTGATCTCCCTTCCTGGCCTCCTGGGCGTCGCCGGTGCCGCACCCCCGCTGCCACCCACCGCGCCGCGCGCGCCGGACGGCTACCTGGTGGTGCCCTTCGAGAACACCTCGCCGGTCAGGCAGCTCGACTGGATGGCGCCGGCGCTGGCGACCACGGTGGCGGAGAAGCTGGAGTCCCACCCGCGCCTGCGAGCGGTCTACGGGCCGGCGATCCTCGAGGGATCTCCGCAGAAGCTCGACGAGGCGCGGGTCGCGGTGCGCGCGCGCGACGCCGGCGCCCGCTTCGTGATCGCGGGATCGTTCGGCCGGCCGAACTGGAAGGCGCAGGTGGCGGTGCGCGTCCTGGAGGTGAGCGGCGACGGCGTGCCGCAGCTGAAGGAGATCGGGACCGCCGAGGCGATCGGCGAGAGCAAGGCGCTCCTCGATCTGCTCGACGACGCGCTCCTCGCCGCGCTCCAGCGCGCCGGCCTCGGCGTGGAGGGGGAGACCCTGGCGGGCCTGAAGCGCCGCCCGACCCGGGATCTCTACGCCTTCACCCTCTACGGCCGCGCGCAGGGACTGTTCCATGGCCTCGGAGGGGGCTCCGGCGCGAAGCAGCCCGACCTCCCGGCAGCGCAGAAGCTGCTCGCGAAAGTGCTGCTGATCGACCCGAAGTTCGCCGAGGCGCACCGCCTGATGGGGCTGATCCACCTCCAGCGCGGCGAGCGCGGCAAGGGGGCAGGGCAGTATGCGCACGCCCTGGACATTCGCCCCGACTACTGGGCCGCTCTGGTCGGGCTGGCGCGCCTCTACCGCGCCGACAACCGCCGCCAACCGGCGCTGGAGCTCGCGACGAAGGCGCTCGCGGCGCGACCGGCCGACATCGAGATGCGCTTCCTCGTCGCGCAGCTGGAGTGGGAGGGGGGCGAGCTCGACCGGGCCCTGGCGAACCTGCGCGAGGTGGTCGCCGCGCAGCCCCGTCACGTCGCCGCGCGCCGGGTGCTGGCGCAGGTCTACGCCGCGCGGGGCGAGATCGCCGAGCTGGCCGAGGAGCTGGGCCGCGTCACCGACCTCGCCCCCGACGACACCGACGCGCGTCTCGACCTCGGGTCGGCGCTGATGCGGCTCGGCAAGAGCAGCGACGCGCTCGGGGTCTACGAGGAGGTGCTCGCCAGGCACCCGCGCCACGTGCAGGCGCTCAAGTTCACCGGCGATCTCTACCGCCGCGTCGGCGAGCCCGAGAAGGCGATCGCCGCCTACGAGCGGGTGCGCCACCTCGCCCCCGAGGACCCGCGCCCGGTGTTCCTCCTCGCCGGCGCCTACATCGACGCGGGCAACGACACGAAGGCCGAGCAGACCCTGCTCGCCGCGGCGGAGTTCCACCGTCGCCACGTCGGTGAGGCGTGGACCGATCTCGGTGCGCTGGCCTACAAGCGCGGCGATCTCGGCACCGCCAACTGGTACCTCTCGCGCGCGGTCGAGCGGGCCCCGACGCGCCCCAAGGCGCACTTCAACTACGCCCTGGTGCTCAACGCGCGCAAGGAGCGCGAGCGGGCGCTGGCGGAGGTCAAGATCGCCGCCGATCTCGACCCCGAGGACGCCGAGTGCCTCTACCTCGCCGGGGTGATCCACCTCCGCCTCGGACGCCTCGACGACGCCCGCCAGGCCTTCGAGGCCGCGCTCAAGCGCAAGCCGGCCCACCCCGACGCGATGCACAACCTCGCGCTGCTGATCGACCTCGAGAAGCGCTACGGCTCGGAGCGCTCGGGCGTCGGCTCGCAGTAGGCGATCGGTCGTACACCTAGTCGCAGCGCAGCGCGATCGTCCAGCCTTCGTGCAGGTAGCTCTTGCGCACCGTCCCCGGGTCGCCGCACTTCTTCGCCCCGGCGGCGTTCGCGTCGGTGGCCTCGGCGATCAGGCAGAGATCGTGCGGGCCCGGGGTGGTCGAGAAGGCCGAGCGGGTGGCGGCGGGCACATCGCCGAGCGGCTTGCCGTCGAGGGCCACGCGGGTGCCCTTCTGGCAGCGCGTGTTGTCGATGTAGAACAGGATGCCGGCGCGGCTGGTCGGCGAGATGTCGATCGGATCGGCCTTGTCTGCCGGTGTGACCTTGGCCGTCAGCGGGGGCGGCGGCAACGGCAGCGGGCCCTTCTCGCCCACCGCCGGCACGCCCGGGGCGCCCAGCTCGCCAGGGGACGGCCAAGCCTCGTCCTTCGCGCCCGGGGCGCCGGCGCGCGCGGCGAGCTTGTCGAGGTTGCAGCCCATGTAGCGCAGCTCGTCGGCCAGCTGGTCGTGGAACGCGACCTTCATCTCGCGGTAGTCGACCAGGAGCGAGCTGTACTGCTGGAGCACCTTCTTCACCTTCCAGCGATAGTCCGGCGTCAGCCCGATGGTCTCACCGAGGCGGTCGTACTCGCGCACCTGGTCGTAGTAGCGGGTCAGCTCGCGGCCGGTGCGGAGGTACTCCTGCCCGAGGGTGGCCGCGCGGGCATACGTGGTTGCCACCGTCGCCTCGGGGCATTTGCGCGAGCGGGCCGTCGTCTTCTTTTCGCTCCCCGGCGGGGGGCGCAGATCGGCCAGCGTCGCCTGCACCGCGCGGGCGAAGTCGTCGCGGGTGCGCTGCATCGCGTCGGTGAGCTGCAGGAAATGATCGACCACCCGCCGGTAGTCGGAGGCGTCGCCGAACACGTCGTCGATCTGCGCCTTCGGCTCGAGGTGGAAGCCCGCGTCGGGCGGGGCGGCGCCCGCGACGGCAGCGGGACCGACGGCGACGAGGGCGACGGTGACGAGGGCGATGAAGGCGAGCGCCACCGGAAGGGACCGCATTGCGAGCTAGTATGTACGCGGTGCCACCGGTAGCAAAAAAGCCAGCGAAAAATCGCGCGAAAAATCGCGCCGAAAAAACCGCCGCGATCGGTGCGCCCGGGCGGGGACTGGACTAGGCTGTCGAGATGCCCGCCCGACGCATGCTGGGCCCCCGCCGAAGGACGGGGGGGCCGCAGGCCCTCAAAGTGTCGGAGAGGCCGGAGATGCCGGAGATGCCGGATGTGATCTTCGCCACCCCGCGCCACCTCCCCGACGCCAAGACCCTGCGCGGGCGGGTGGCGGTGCTCGATATCGCGTTCACCGCCGACGGGATGGGCACGCCGTTCGAGGAGATGACCGGGCCCTTCATCGCCGCGCTGGGCTCGCGCCTCGCCGCGTGGATCGACCACCACGATCACGAGCGCCACGTGCAGTTCGCCGGCGATCCGCGCTTCGTCCTGGCGACCAAGCAGGAGCATGGCGCCTGCCCGGAGATGGTCACGCCCGAGGTGGTGGCGGCCGCGGGTCCCGTCGACACCGTGGTCGCGCACAGCGATCTCGACGGCCTCTACGCGGCGGCCAAGTGGATCCTGGGCGGAGTGGAGCCCTACGCCGGCGCCGACGACGACGCGCGGGCGGTGGACACCCGGATGGGCCTGCCCGGGCCGATCGGGGAGCTGTGCGACAAGGCGATCCGGGCGCACTTCCGCGATGAGGCGCTCAAGCACCGCATCGTGCGCTGGCTCGTCGGTGGGATGCGCGACAAGGAGCACCGCGCGGTGATCCGGGAGGCCGCGGCGGACTTCGATCGGATGGCCGAGGAGGCGCGCCGGCTGGCGTCGTTCTACGAGCCGCGCGGACGGGCGGTCTTCGTCGACGCGCAGCGGCACGCCCGCGGCAAGTACGACAAGACGCTCCTCCTCCTCGAGGGGCAGGCGAAGGCGGCGGTGGCGATCGTCCGCGACACCGGGATGATCACCGTTGCGGCGGCCTTCGACTCGGGGATCGACTTCATCCGGCTGCTCGATCTCGGCGGCGGAATGCCCACCCGGATCTCGATCAAGGAGAAGCGCCTCGAGGAGCTGCTGGCGAAGCTGAACGCAGGCTAAACGGTCGTCTCCAGCGCCTCCTGCACCGCCTTGGCGTCGTCGGTGTCCTCGTCCTTCATTTCCTGCCGGATCTTGTTGGCCACGAACAGGAACGGGAACGAGACGAACAATCCGACGATTCCGAGCAGGTGCTCCCAGGCGATCAGGCTGGCGATCAGCACCATCCCCGGCAGCCGGATGTGCCGCGCGGTCAATCGCGGGTTCAGGTAATACGATTCCACCTTGTGCAGGACGAACGTCAGCGTGACGAACACGCCGACCCCCACCCAGCCGCGGCTGTTGTAGGCGAGCAGGATCAGGACCGCTCCCGAAACGAGATTTCCGACCACCGGCACCAGGCTCGACGCGAAGATCAGCAGCGCCAGCGGCCCGGCGTGAGGGATCCCGAGCCCGATCAGGATCGGCAGCGTGAACAGCGCATTGAGGACCGCCACGATGATCTGGAGCTGGATCGTCACCACCACCGCGTCGGCCAGGTACCCGAACCAGCGCACCAGCGCCCCGCCGAGCGAGCGCGGGTCGATCGAGCGTGTCCAGTGCGACAGCTCCTCCTGTTCGAGCAGGTAGACCACCGCGAGGATCAGCCCGATGGTGGCGTAGAGCAGCAGGCGTCCGAAGGAGGTGACGTACCCGGCGGCGCTGGTCGCGTAGTGCTTGGCGCCCTCCAGGTAGCTCTCGGTGTCCTGCAGGTACTCCTGGAGGCGCTCGTAGAGGGCGCTCTGCCGGATCAGGGCGATCTTCTCCGGCAGCGTCTGCCGCAGCGTGATCACCGCACGGATCCCGCGCCCCACGCCGAACGCCGCCGCGGAGGCCAGCGCGCCCACCAGGGTGGCCACCACGCCCAGCAGCGCCGCCTTGCGCGGCACGCCGGTCCGCGCCGCCAGGAACGACGAGGCCGCCCCGAGCCCGCGCGAGAAGGCGAGGAAGAAGACCAGCAGCGGGATCAGGTGTCGGAACAGCACCAGCAGCCCCACGAATACGGCGAGCGCGGCGACGCGGCGAACCGACTTGATGCGCAGGAACCGGACGATGGGATCGCTGTCCACGCGCGCAGGATACCCGATTCCTTCCCGCGATTTGCCTTCTCGACTCCCCGACGCTAGCGTTACGCGCAATGCGGCGCGTCCTCATCACCGGCGCGGGCGGCTTCCTCGGCGGCCACCTCGTCCGCGCGGCGCTTGCCCAGGGCCTCCGCGTCCGTGCCAGCGACGTCGCCGCCCCCGCGCTCCAGTCCGCCGCAGGGCAGGGCGCCGAGACCCGGGTCGCCGACCTCCTCCAGCGCACCGCGCTGGGCCCGCTCTTCGACGGTGTGGACGCGGTGATCCACGCCGCGGGTTCCGTCGGCGCCGCCCTCTCCCCCACCGATCTGCGCGCCGCCAACGTCACCGCGACGGAGCAGGTGGTCGAGGCCGCGCTCGAGGCGCGCGTCGGCGCGTTCGTGCATGTCTCGTCGGTGGGCGTGTACGGACTACCCGCCCACACCCCGATCGCCGAGGACGGCCCGAAGCGCCCGCAGACCCCCTACGCGGCCTCGCTGTGGGAGGGCGAGCGCGCGGTGATGCGGGCGTGGCGCGAGCGGGGGTTGCCGGTGCGGGTGCTCCGCAAGTCGCTGTGCTACGGCCCCGGCGGGCGCTCCGGGATCGCTGCGCTGGTCGCCGGCGTCGCGCTCGCCCGATCCCAGGGACTGCGCGAAGCCCCGCTGGTCGACGGTGCGCCGCGGATGCATCACGTCCACGTCGCCGATGTGGCGCGCGCCGCGCTCCTGCTCCTTGGGCGCGACGACACCGTCGGGCGCGCCTTCAACTGCGCCGATCAGGCCCCGCTCTCGTGGAGCGATCTCGCAGCGCGCCTGTGCGAAGCGATGGGCTTCGAGCGCCGCCGCGTGCCTGCTCCCCCGTCGCTGCTGCGGCTACTCGGGGTGCTCCCCGACCGCCTGCGCCGCCGCTGGAACGAGCACCTCTCCCGCCTCTGGGCCACGCGGTGCGCCGAGCAGGACCTCCTCCCCATGCTGCAGCCGCGGATCGATCGCGACCTCCTCGGCTACCTGGCGGGCGATCACGCCTACGACACCACCGCCCTCGCCGCGCTCGGCTTCCGCCCGCATCACCCGCGGCTCACCGACGAGCTTCCCGATCTCCTGCGCTGGTACCGCGCCCAGCGCTGGCTCCCGCCGGCTTGATCATGCTCCCCACCTGGTTCCTCTACCTGAACGGCTTCGCCCTCGTCACCCTGGGTGTCGCGCTGCTCATCACCCGCCCCGCCCCGCGCGGCGCGAGCTTCACCGAACGCTTTTTCGGACTGCGCACCTTCTGGGGCACCCTGTGGGCGGCGCTCTGCTGCGCGGTCGGCATCGGGCTGCTCGCGCTCGCCCTCGGCTACCTCCGCTGGCCGGCCCAGGACACGGCGCAGCCGCCCTCCCGCTCGCCTTCGCCCTTCCGCACCCGTCGCTGACCGAGCCCCGGGGAGGCTACTTCGCCAGGGTATCGATGCGATTGACCAGCGCCTTGCGCAGGTCGGCCGAGATCGGGCGCTGCCCGAGCCAGATGCTCCAGATCGCCTGCGCCAGCTGCGGGTTGGTTGGCCCGACGCCGCGCTGCCCGCCGATCTCGACGGAGATCGCCCCGTCCGCGCCGGTCCGGATGGTGCACTCGTCGCCCACCTTCACGTCCCCCTTGAACAGCGCGACGAACTTCTCGATATCGGCCTTCAGCGCCGGCGGCGGGCTCTTCAGCGAATCCGCCAGGGCTTCCCGGTACGAGCTGCGCACATCGGCGCCCGACACCGCGCGCACGAACTTGAGCAGCCCGAGCTTCCCGAACTCGCCGAGCAGGATGAAGTTCTGTCCGAGGTCGTCGGCCGTCAGGTGCGCGACGTCGCCGCCTCCCGCCCGCTTCGCCAGCGATCCGATCCCCGGCCGCGCCGCCTCGTCGTCGAGGTAGAGCCCCATCCCGTAGACGCGAAAGCCGTACACCTTGCGCGCACCGAGCCCGACCAGCGTATAGACCTTCCCGTCGCTGGTGATGTGGCTGAGGAACCCGGTCTGGGTCTCCTTCTCCACCAGCGGCAGCGGCGTCGGGAGCGGCCGCGCGGGCGGCGCCACGGGTGCCGCCACGGCCGCCGCTGACGCGACCGCCTGAGCGCCGAGGGTCGCCTCGAGCTGCGCCACGAGCACCTCCACCTCGACACGGTTCGGCGGCGGTGGCGACCCGCGCAGGTAGCGCCGGTAGTAGTCGAGCGCCTTCTGCGGACGGTCCGACTTCCGGTACGCCTGCGCGATGTTGTAGAGAAAGCTCGCGTCCTGCACCAGCAGGTAGGCCGCCTGGAACTCCTTGATCGCCCCGTCGTAGTCGTCGATGTTGAAGCGCGCCATCCCGCCGCGGTAGCGCTGCCAGGCCTCGGCGGTCAGCTTCGCGTCGCTGGCGGGCGGCGGTGGCTTGCGTGCGGCCACGATTCCGGAGGTGCTGGCGACGAGGAGGGCGGCGAGGAGGGCGATGGGCGCGCGGCGGTTCATCTGCCGGCGAGTATAGAGTAGGGTGTCGGCGGATCCAATGCTGCGTCTGGTCGTCCACCCCGAGCACCCCGAGCCGCGCAAGCTCGCCCACGCGGTCCAGCACCTCCGCCAGGGCGGCGTCTGCGCCTACCCGACCGACACCGTGTATGCCCTCGGCTGCGACTTCGAGGCGCGGAAGGCGGTCTTGCGCCTCTACGAGATGAAGGGCATGGAGCCGAAGCAGCCGCTCGCGCTGCTCCTCCCCGACCTCGCCGAGATCGCCCGCTACGGCCGCGTCAGCGATAGCGCATACAGGTTGATGAAGCGATTGGTTCCAGGTCCTTATACATTCATACTTGAAGCAACACGCGAGGTACCGCGAGCGCTCATGATCGAGCGCAACAAGCGCCGCACGGTGGGCGTCCGCGTGCCCGATCACCCGGTCGCGCAGGCGCTCCTCGCCGCCTACGGCCGCCCGATCCTCTCCACCACCGCCACCGGGCCCGACCACGCGGCGCTGGGCGATCCGAACGAGGTGCGCGATCTCTACGGCCACGCCCTCGATGTGCTGATCGACGGCGGCCACACCGAGACCGATGTCTCCACGGTGCTCGCGCTCTACCGCGACGAGGTCGAGGTGATCCGGGTCGGCAAGGGCTCGATCGAAGGGCTCGAATCGTGAGACCCGTGCGTCTGTTTCCTTCGGTGATAAGCTCGCCCGCCGTGCGCCCCCTCGTCACTGCTCTCGTGCTCCTTGGATTGGTCGTCGCCGGCTGCCGATCGAAGGCCAAGGCGCCGCGCCCCGCCGCCCCGTCCCAGGTGGCAAAGCCGCCTCCCGCGACTGCCACCCCGACCCCGGTCGTGCTGGCGCCGCCGATCCCCGATAAGCGCCCGCGCGGCACCTGGCTCGCCCTGGTCTACACCGGCAACGGGCAGGGCGAAGTCGAACCCTGTGGGTGACCGTCCCATCCGCTGGGCGGTCTTGCCCGGCGCTCGTTCCTGATCGACCAGCTCCGCAAGGAGGCCGACGGCGTGCTCGTCGTCTCGGCCGGCGACGATCTCTCCGGCCCGACGGTGATCCCCGAGCAGAAGCGCCTGCGTGCGCAGCTGGTCGTCGACGCCCACCAGGCGATGGGGTGCGACGCGATGTGCCTCGGTGAGCAGGACCTTGGCACCGGCGTCGATCTCCGCAAGGTGCGCGGTCGCACGCTGGTCGATCGCGCCGGTGTCCGGATCGGCGTCTTCTCCCTCGACTGCGACACCGACAAACGTCCCCAGGAGACCTTGCGCCGCCAGGCCGCCGCCCTGCGCCGCGAGGGGGCCAAGCTGGTCGTCGCTCTCCTCCACGGCGGCAACCAGCGCGCCAAAGAGCTGCTCAGCGCCCCCGGGAGCGGGGTCGACTTCGCGGTGCTCAGCCACAACGGCTTCGGGAATACCGCCGCCGAGCGCGTCGGCTCCACCTGGGTGGTCGAGGGACCGACCCAGGGCAAGCACATGGGCCAGCTCGATCTCCACATCCTCGACGGAAACCTCTCCTTCCACGACTCCGGCCAGCGGGGGCAGCTCGCCGCCCAGCTCGCCGGCCGCGGGCAGGAGCTGCGCGATCTCGCCGCCCGCCAGGCCACCGCCGAACCCCGGCTCAAGGAGTACTACGACCGCCAGCGGAAGGACATCCTGGAGTCGGCCGAGCGCGAGCGCGCCCAGATCGCTGAGGCCGCCGAGGCCGCGGGCAGAGAGCAGGCGAGCTGGATGGAGAACAAGCTGGTCCCGCTCGGCACCGAGGTGGGCGACGAGGCGCGCGTCGCCGCGCTGGTGAAGACCTACAAGGCCGCGGTGGCGAGGCTGCCCCCGCCCCCACCGCGGGTGCTCGCCCTCCGCGGCAGCGGCTTCGCCGGCGTCGAGGCCTGCGTCGCGTGCCACGAGCCCGCCGTTCGTTTCTGGCGCAAGAGCCACCACGCGCGCGCGTGGGCCACGCTGGTGAAGAAGAAGCAGGAGCACGACATGGCGTGCGTCCAGTGCCACGTCACCGGCGGGATGCTGATCCTCCCCGACGTGCAGTGCGAGGCCTGCCACGGCCCCGCCGCGAGTCACGTCGCCCAGCCGCGCGTCCCGGCGATGCTGATGCGCGACACCCCCGAGGCGGTGTGCCGCACCTGCCACACCCCGCAACAGACCGGCGCGTGGGAGTTCGCCGCTTTCCGCAAGGCGATCGTCGGCCCCGGCCACGGGAAACGGTAGCTCCCCCTAAGGGATGATCGGCACGCAGACCCCGCCGGCGCAGAACTCGGCGTCGGGGCACTCGACGTCCATGTTGCAGTCGTGGTTCACCGTCTTGAACTCCATCCCGCCGGTGTACCCGTAGGACACCGGCCCGGGCCCCCAGCCCTCGACCACCAGCCCGAACTTCGCCGTCCCGACGATGGTGTGCGCCCCCTGCTTCACCGGGCAGCGCAGGGCATCGTAGCTCTTCCCGTCGAGGGTGCCGGCGGTCTCCCGGTCGCACCCCGAGAGCTCCCCACCCTGGCCATCGATCGTCACCTCGCCGCCCGCCAGGATCGAAATCAGCAGCCAGCTCTCGCCGTACCCCGACGGCACCAGGAAGATGTACGAGTTGCGGTGCTGCGCCACCGGCGGCACCAGCTCGAACGAGGGGTCGCCGGTCCCGGCCAGCGAGCTGTCCTGGCTCACCTGGAACTGGCCGATCAGGAGCGCCTTCGACGAGTGCACCGTGAAGTCCTCCTTCACCACCACCTCGCGCATCTGGCCCGACTGGAGCGTGAACTGGTGATCCGCCCCGCCGAGCGAGGTCTGCACCTCGGTGCCGTCGTCGAGCGCGAGGATGCGGAAGAACTCCGGGTCGGCCGACTTGTGATCGCGCGCCTCGCTCCGCACCGCGACGTAGTCCTTGCCGAGCGAGCTGCGCGGGAAGAGCTGCTCCTCGAGGTGATCGCAGCAGCAGGTGCCCTCCTCGGGCGGCTTGTTCTTCGGGTTGATGGTGATGCACTCGACGCCGCTCCACACCGCGAGCGGCCCGTTCGCCTCGATGCGCGTGCCGGTGAAGTCGGTCGCGCCGTACTTGTCGAAGTCGGCGCCCTCGAGGTTCAGCGTGTCGAACTCGCCGAGGTTGAACGTGTACGACTTGCCCTTGTGCATCGCCGGGACGTTGTCCCCCGGCATCACCTCCGTCGACGGTGTGACGCGCACCTTGGTGCCCGCGCGCGTCGCCACCACCGTCACGAACGGCCGGTTGTCGGTGTCGATGTGGAGCCCGCCCGCCGTCACGCCGCCGCCGAATCCCGGCCAGCCGAGCACCACGTAGCTCGCGTCCAGCGCGTTCTGCGGGATCAGCAGCGACGCATCGTTCGAGTAGGAGTCGGGGTTGTTCTGCGGGCTGAACTGGTAGACCGACGCCGGCCGCGTGGTCGTCACCCGGTAGGCGTTGGCGGTGAGCAGGGTCCGGTTGCGCTTCTTCCCCGCGATGTACCCCGACACCTCGCGCTGCGGGAGCTGGACCACCTCCAGCCCGCCGGCCGCCACCGTCTTCTTGGTGACCATCGCGAGCTTCGGCGTCCCGCCCGGCGCGGCGTCGTTGCGCTCGACCACCACGTCGAGCGGCACCTTCCACGGGTTGGCGACGCTGATCGCGAACTGCTGATCGGCTGCGATGCTCCCGATGCCGAAGCCGGCCTGGAGCGTCCATTGCGGGAGATCGGTCGCGTAGTAGACGCACCCGGTGTTGCTGCGCGCCAGCGCGGCCGGATCGCAGGGCCCGGCGCAGGTCGCCTCGCGCTTGATCGGGTCCATCGCGCAGGTGAGCGGCAGACACGACGAGAGCACCTCCTTCGTCGGCACGCCGTTCTCGTCGCAGCGGACGATATCGTCGCCGTCGCATCCGGTGCCGCGGGGCAGGCAGGGCGTGCAGCCGTGGGTATCGGAGCAGACCTCGTTGGTGTTGCAGGTCACCTCGGGCACCAGCACGCCGTCCTCGCAGCGCTGCCACGTGGCTCCGGCGCAGCGGTGGGTCCCCTGGGCGCAGCCGCCCCCGTCGGGGAGATCGCCGCCGCCGGGGCGCCGCGATTGGCTGCACCCGCCGCCGAGGAGCAGAAAAACGAGAGCGAGCGCCGGACGCGGCAGCGACATGGAGGCCTCCGCCGCGACGGTGGCACGCCGCGCGCCGGAGGGTCAAGAAGGTTGATCGGGGCGGGCCACCGCCGGCCGAGCTACTCGTCGCCCCCGTTGCGCGGCCGGCCCGGGTAGTAGGTCGCCAGGAAGTCCCGCAGGAACTTCCAGCGCTGCAGGAGCTCCGGGTTCTCCTCGGCGCGGCTGTTCACGCGGCGGCTGATCTTCTGCAGCAGCTCCATCGCCCGATCGTCGACCAGCAGGCGCTGCTCGTAGATCGACCGATGCACCTCCTGCGCGACGGACTCGAGGTGCGACAGCATCCGATGCTCGTCCTGGAGCGACAGCAGCTCCGCGGGATGGACCTCGCCGAGGTTGAGCGCGGCGCTGTCCTCGCCCAGCTGATCGGCCACGCCGTCGAGCAGGCCGACGTAGCCTGGCAGCGCCTTGCGCAGGCGCAGCACCTCCACCGGCTTCAGGCGCTGGGTGAGCTCCACGCCCAGATGCTCGGCGAGGTCGTGGCTGGTCGGCGGGCCGTACATCGGCCGCCGCTGCGTCTTGCGTGCTCTCGCTCCCAGCGTGCGCTCTCTGGAACCCATGGCGTCCTCCTTGGCCGGCTGGCCTGCGGTGCGGAGGGCCCCAATGCAGGCGGCGGGCCGATCATCGACCCTTGCCGCGCGCCGTGTTCCCCCAACCTGGAGCCACAGCGTTGACGCCTGCCAGTCGGTCGCGTCAGGCGGGGGGTGGGAGCGGACGGGCGGGAGGGGGAGGCGAGCGACTTCCAGGTGGTCGGGGTGAGGTTATTCCTGCGACTACTTGGCGAGGTTCTTCTGCTTGATCTTCGCCGCCTTCTCGAACGCTGCCGCCTCCGCGGCTTCGCCCTTCAGCGCCTGCGCCTCGAGCGCCGCCGCCGGCGACACGAACTCGGCGCCCTTGTCGTCGGTCATCCGGGTGAACTGGAGGAGACCGTCGGACATCGCGAAGCCCGTCGGCGAGTTGCGGGCGAAGGTGCCCTCCAGCGTGTACTGCTTGCCGACGGTGAGGAAGGGCGGCTTCTGCTTCGGCATGAGGTAGTCGACGGTCATCAGCGACTTCTCCTTCTTGCCGTCCGGCTTGTCGGAGAGGAAGAAGTGCGGCTGATCGCACAGCTTGCATTGCTGGCCCTTGGGGCACACCGGGCACTGGTAGATCTCGAGGAGGTACGCCTTGACCTTGACGTCCTTGCCAAGATACTTGTCGATCTGCTTGCGCAGGCCAAAGATCGACATCGTCCCGTCGGGGTACTGCAGCGGCTGGTTGTCCTCGGCGAACGAGGGCGGGGGCGGCAGGTCGACCTTGATCGGGGGCAGCGCCGTCGCCTCCTCGGGGCCGCTGAGCATCGATGGGCTCCCGGGCGAGGTGCAGCTGGCGGCGGTGGCGGTGAGGAGGAGCGCGCGGGTCAGCGATCGGATGCCGGTCATTTCCACCTCGCCCCCGGGGTCCCGGGCGGTCGTCTATGGATGGCCGCTTGCGCGGCTATGGGGCCGCTTCCGCGGCTACGGGGCCGCTCGCGCGGCGTGATGGCCCTTGGCTCGCGGATTTCGTATCACGCCGCTTCCAGCCGGGCAAGCTCTTGTGCGGACGCTGGCCTTGACGCTCGCCGTCGCCGGATGCCGGGAACAGCCGCCGGCAGCGGTCGGTGATGGGCCTGCGCGCCCGTCCCTGCCGACGGGTTCACAGGATGCGGCGGCGGCTCCGGCGGCAGCCTCCGGGGTGGATGGGACGCGCCGCATCCGGATGGTGATCGAGACCGAGCCGGTGCACCTCAACCCGGGGCTCGATCCCGACCGATGGGGTTACCGGCTGGCGCAGGACGCGATCTACGAGCCGCTCTGGCGGGCGCTTCCGGACGGCACCTTCGAGCCGGTGCTGGCGGAGCGCTTCTCCATCGACGAGGAGGGGCGGCGCTTCACCTTCCACCTGCGCAAGGGCGCGCTGTTCCACGACGGCGAGCCGCTGCACTCCCTCGACGTGGCCTTCACCTTCGACCGCCTGCGCGGGCGCACCTCCCACGCAGCGCGCATCCAGGCCGCCCTCGCCGACCTCGACCGCGTCGAGCTGGCGGGGCCCGATGCGGTGCGGATCTGGGCCACAAGGCCATCGGTGGCGCTGCAGCAGGCGATCGCCGAGATCGGGATCCTGCCGGAGCACGTCTTCGCACGCGGCGAGCTGGCCTATCAGGCCGCGAACCGTCGCCCCGTCGGGACCGGGCCGCTCCGCCTGCGGGAGTGGGAGCGTGGCAAGCGGCTGGTGCTCGAGCGCTTCCCCGGCTACTGGGGCCCGCCCGCTGCGGCCGACGAGATCGAGGTGCTGATCGATCAGGACATGGTGCGCGCGCTCGGTCGGGCGCGGCGGGGCGAGATCGATCTGCTCGGCCACGTGCCCGCGGAGTGGGTGCCCGAACAGCTCGATTCACCGACGCTGCGGGCCCACTTCAGGACGGTGCGGACAAACCCCGCGCGCTTCACCTTCGTCGTCTGGAACACCGCCCACGAGCCGCTCGATGACCCGGCGGTGCGGCGCGCGCTCGGCATCGCCATCGATCGCACGCGGGTGCTCCACGAGGCCCGGCACGGGGTGGGTCGCGCGATCGCTTCGCCGTCGCTGGGTGGTGCCAAGGGGCCGGTCACGCGCTTCGATCCCGTGCGCGCGTCGGCCACGCTCGAGAGCGCCGGGCTGCCAAGGAGCGGCGACGGGCCCCGGATGCGCGGAGGAAGGCCGGTGCGCCTGACGCTGCTGGTTCCGTCCGGCTCGCACGAGGCTGGCGAGGCGGGGAGACGGGTCGCTGAGGGGCTCGGCAAGATCGGCATCGCCACCGACATCGCGGCGGGCGATCTCGGAACCATCCTCCTGCGCCTGCGCAACGGGAAGTTCGACGGCGCGCTGCTCGAGTGGACCGGCCGCGACGACGACGACCTCGGCCCGCTGTTCCGCACCGGGGGCGCCCAGAACTTCGGAAAGTACTCCGACCGGGACGTCGACGCCCTGATCGACCAGCTCAAGCGGCCCGCGCCCCAGGCCGAGCGGCGCGCGCTGTTCGGGCGCCTCTCGGGCGCGCTCGACGCCAACCCGCCCGCGCTGTTTCTCTACGCCCCCGACGAGGTCTACCTGCTCGCGCGCCGTCTCGCGCCCGCGCGCCCGTCGGGAGACTTCCTCCTTCTGCGCGACCTCGGACCGGTGGCGCCGTGATCGGAATCGGCAACGGAAACGGCATCGGCATCGGCAGCGGAAACGGCAGCGGAAACGGGAACGGGAACGGAAACGGAAACGGAAACGGCAGCGGAAACGGCAGCGGAAACGGGAACGGAAACGGAAACGGAAACGGAAACGGAAACGGAAACGGAAACGGAAACGGAAACGGTGGCGCTTTGAAGCGCGTTGCGCTGCTTCTCGTCGCCGCGGCTCTTGTCGCCGGCTGCCGTCGCTGTCAGCCTCCCCCGCCCGCGCCGCCTGCGGGCGGGACGCTGCGGGTCCTGATGGAGACCGAGCCTCCCACCCTGAACCCGCTCGTCGAGCGCGACTACTGGACCACCTGGCTCACCCTCGGGGTGATCCACGAGCCGCTGATCCGCCAGGACCCCCAAAGCGGCGCGTTCGAGCCCGCGCTGGCCGAGCGCTTCGAGGCGCCGGACGATCGCACGCTGCGCTTCACCCTCCGCAAGGGCGTCACCTGGCACGACGGCAAGCCCTTCACCGTCGATGACGTGGTCGCCACCCTCGACCGGCTGCGCGATCCCGGGGTCTCGGCCGACCAGCGCGCCGACTTCGCCGACCTCGCCTCCGTCGACCACCCGTTGCCCGGCGAACTCACGCTGCGCTTCTCGCGCCCCGCGCCGCTCGCGCTGCAGAGCCTCGCCCACCTCGTCATCCTGCCCGCCCACGCCTTTGCGCCCGGCGATCTCAAAGCCCAGCCCCAGAGCCGAGCTCCCGTCGGTACCGGCCCGTTTCGCTTCGCCGAGTGGCGCGCGGGGCAGGCGATTGTCCTCCTGCGCAACGCCGCCTACTGGGGCACGCCCGCCCGGCTGGAGCGGATCGAGCTGCGCATCGTGCGCGACCGCGAGGCCGCCTTCGAGCTCGCCCGTCGCGGCGAGGTCGATCTCCTGTGGCGCCTCACCCCGGCCCAGGTGGAGCGGCCCGCACCGACGGGGATGCGGCTCCAGCCGTGGCGCCTCCCGACCTACTCGTTCGTGGTGTGGAACCTGCGAAGGCCCGGCCTGGGCGATCGCCGGGTGCGCCAGGCGCTGACGCTGCTGACCGATCGCGCGCGCTATCTCCAGGTGGCCTATCGGGGCCGCGCGGTGCCCGTCACCGGCCCCTATCCGCTCGCCTCACCGTCGTACGACCGGAGTGTCGTCGCATGGCCCTACGATCCCGCCCAGGCGCGCCAGCTCCTCGATCAGGCGGGAATCCTCGACAGCGACGGCGACGGCGTGCGCGAGGTGGAGGGCAAGCCGTTTCACATCGGCTTCCTCCTCGCGGCCGGATCGAAGACCCTCGAACCGCTGGTGACGATGATGCAGGAGGACTTCCGGAAGGCGGGGATCGTCCTCGACGTGACGCCCGTCGAGTGGGCCACCCTCCTCGATCGCCTGCGCAAGCACGCCTTCGACGCCGCGTCGCTGCAGTGGAACATGCAGCCGGTGCAGGACAACTGGGGGCCGTTCCACTCGACCGAGGCGGAGCGCGGGCAGAACTACGGCGGATTCCGCAACCCCGACGCCGATCACCTCCTCGAGGAGCTCCGCCGCACCCCGCCCGGGCCGGAGCGGACCGCGCTCGATCACCGCTTCCACCGCCTGATCCACGAGCAGCAGCCCTACACCTTCCTCGGTTGCCCGGAGATCGACTCGCTGGTCAGCGAGCGGCTGCGCGACTACGCCCCCACCGTCGACGGACTCGGCTTCGCGCGCTTGTGGCTGGCGCCGTGAAGCGGGCGCTCTGGCGGCTCGCGCTGGTCCCGCCGACGCTGCTCGGGATCACGCTCTGCACCTTCGCCCTGGTCCACGTCGCGCCGGGCGATCCCGCGTCGCTGCGGGCGGGCGTGGGGCGGGGCGTCACGGCCGAGGTGATCGCCGCTAACCGCCGACTCGCCGGGCTCGACCGGCCCCTCGCGGAGCGCTACCTGGTGTGGGTCGGGAAGAGCGCGAGGCTCGACTTCGGCACCTCGCTCAGCGACGGACGGAGCGTGCGCGAGCGGATCGGCGAGGCGCTGCCCGAGACCGCCCTCCTCGCGCTCGCCGCCACGCTCCTCGCCTTCGCCTTCGCGATCCCCCTCGGCGCGTTCGCGGCGCTTCACGATCGCACCCGCGGCGCGGCGCTGCTCGACGTGGCGCTGGCGATCCTCTACGGACTGCCGTCGGTGGCGCTGGCGCTGCTCGCGCTCCGCGCGGGGGCTCCCTACGGAGCTGGCAGGAGCTCTCCCGTCGGCCTGCTGGTGCCCGCCGCCTGCCTCGCCCTCCCGTCGGTGGTGACCCTCTCGCGCTACCAGCGCGGCGCCCTGCTCGCCGTGCTGCACGCCGACTTCATCCGCACCGCGCGGGCCAAGGGCGCCTCCGAGCGCGTCGTGCTCTTCGGGCACGCGCTTCGCAATGCGCTGCTGCCGATCGTGACGCTGCTGGGCGCGCAGGTGCCCGCGCTGCTCTCGGGGAGCGTGGTGATCGAGCAGGTGTTCGGCGTGCGCGGCCTCGGGATGCTCGGCTACGAGGCGCTGCTCGCGCGCGACTATCCGACGCTGATGGGGCTGTGCACGCTCGGCGCGCTGTTCACCCTCGGCGGCGTGCTGCTGGCCGACGGCGCCTACGGCCTGCTCGATCCCCGCCTCCGTCGCGAGGGCGCGAGGTGAGCGTGCGCGCCCGCCTGCTCCGGCAGAGGAGCGCCCGCGCCGCGCTGCTTTTCCTCGGCTTTCTTTGCGCCAGCGCCGCGGGCGCCGACCTGCTCGCCTCCGACCTCCCGCTCGCCGTGCGCGTCGACGGCCGCCTGCACCTCCTCCCGTGCCTTTTCCACCCCCCGTCGCTGATCGACGACGACCAGCAGACGCTCTCCCGGCGCGCCGCGTGGATGATCCGCACACCGATCCACTACGGCCCGCTCGCCTCGCGCCCGGGCGGCGTGCAGGCGCCCCTCTCGCCCCCGTCGCTCTCCCACCTCGCCGGCACCGACGATCGCGGGCGCGATGTCGCGGCGCGGCTGCTCCACGGCACCCGCACCGCGCTCGCCATCGGGCCCGCCGCCGTCGCTCTCTACCTCCTGCTCGGCCTGCTGGTCGGAGTGGCCTGCGCGCTCGGCCCACGCCTCGATCGGCTGCTCGCCCGCGCGATCGAGATCGGCCTCACTTTTCCGACCTTCTTCCTCCTCCTCGCCATCCAGGGCGCATGGGGCGTCCCGTCGCTGTGGGAGGTGGCGGTGGCGATCGCTCTGACCCGCTGGCCCGATGTGGCCCGCCTCACCCGCGCCGCCGCGCTCCAGGCCGCCGCCGCCCCTCACGTCGAGGCGGCCCGCGCGCTCGGTGCCGGCCCGCTCCGCATCGCGCTCCATCATGTCCTGCCCCACGCCGCCGGCCCCGCGCTGGTCGCCGCGGCCCACGGGGTCGGCCAGGCCGTGCTGATCGAGGCTGCGCTGGCCTTCCTCGGCTTCGGCGTGCCGCCACCGACCGCCAGCTGGGGCGAGCTGCTCGCCGAGGCCCAGGGCGCCGGCCTCCCGTGGTGGCTGGTGGCGGCACCGACGGCGGCGATCGCCCTCACCGTGCTCACCTGCCACGCCCTCGCCGACGCTGTGCGAGCCGCGCTCGATCCGACGGGGCGGTAGCGGGTGTGCCGGCGCATCCAACGCGTATCGGCGATCGGCCGATGCACCGTCGTCAGGCAGCGGTGCCCGTGGGCAACTCACGGTCATGCCGCCGGCGCGTTCGACGCGAGCGGCTCGATCGCCTCGATCTCGCGGCGCCTCGTCCGTAGCTCCTCCTCGAGATCGTAGTCATCCTGAAGCCCGAGCCAGAACTTCGAGCTGGTACCGAAGAACCGGGAGGGCCGCAGCGCCGTGTCCGCCGTGATGGCGCGACGGCGCCGGCAGATCTCGCCGATCCGTGTCATCGGCAGCGCGGACCCTTCGGTGGTCCCCATTCGTAGAGACTCTGGGAGATTCGTGATAGGTTCTCGAAATATGCGCGTCCTGGGTTGGGATCCTCGCGGGGGTGCGGCAGCGCTGGTGCTGGCGACGCTGATGGCGGCGGCGGGCGCCCGCGCAGGCGAGATCGAGGACCCCGATCTGAGCGCGGCGCGCGGGCACTTCACGAAGGGGGCGGAGGCGTACGGGAGGGACGATTTTCAGACGGCGCTGTCCGAGTTCGAAGCTGGGCGGGTGATCAAGCCGGCGCCGGCGTTCGACTGGAACATCGGCCGCTGTCTCGACCGGCTGGGGCGCTACCCGGAGGCGATCACCGCCTACCGCCGCTACCTCGCCACCTCGCCGCCCGTCGCTGAGGCGAAGGAGGTCGGCGAGCGCGTGAAGGTGCTGGAGGAGCGCGTCGCGGCCCTGGAGAAGGTTCGTGCGGCGGCCGAGGCGCCCGTACCTGCACCGATGGCCGCGAAGTCGTGGGCCGAGCCTCCCGGCATGCCCCAGGGTGGCGCGGAGAAAGCGAGCGTCGCGACGATCGTGGCGCCTCCCGCGGAAAATCCTGCGCCGACACCGGTCTACCGGAAGTGGTGGTTGTGGACTGCGGTCGCCGCGCTGGTGGTCGTCGCCGGCGGGTTCGCGATCGCGGTGGCGTCCTGGCCGCGTGACGCACAGGTTCCGCAAAGCGGGCTGGGCGCGACCGAGGTGGGATTCCATTGAGCACACGGAATGGGAAGGTTGGGAGCCGGGCCTCGACCTCGGTCGGACGCCGGCCGCAGGATCAGAATGGGTAGCCTGCCGCGACGGCAGACGGAAGCGGCACGGAGATCGTAGGAGCATCTTGTTTGCCATGAGAGGACACCCGTGAAGGCAGCGAAGATCCACATCATGATCCCCGCCGATCATCGCGTCGAGCTGACGCTTCCGGCGGAGCTGCCCACGGGGCCGGCGGAGGTGATCGTGCTTTCCGTGTCGCCACCGGAGGCGACCTCCGGACGTCGCCCGATGGGCATCGACGCCGGCAAGATCTGGATCGCCGATGATTTCGATGCCCCGCTTCCGCCGGACCTCCGACGGTGCTTCGACGGCGACAGCGACGATCCATGAGGCTGCTCGTCGACACGCACTGCTGGCTGTGGGCGCTTGGTGAGCCGGCCCGGCTCGCGCCCGCGGCGGCCGAGGCCCTGGCGCTCGCCTCGAACGAGGTCCACTTCTCGCCGGTGGTCGCGTGGGAGATCGTGATCAAGGTGGCCACCGGCAAGCTGAAGCTGCCCGGGCCGGTTGCCGACTACCTGACCGACCGCCTGAGGCTCCTCGGGCACCGCACGCTCGCCGTCGACCTGCCGCACGTTCTTCAGGTCGGGCAACTGCCGCTGCATCACCGCGATCCGTTCGATCGCCTTCTGGTAGCGCAAGCGCAGGTGGAGGGGTTGACCCTGGTCACCGCCGATCCGGCGATGCGCGACTACGATGTGCCGCTCCTCTGGGCGGCCCATGGCGAGGCGGCGCGTCCATGAGGCGATCTCCGCTCGCCCTGCTCCTCGCCGCCACCCTCGCGGCGTGCGGCGGTGGCAAGGGCGCGGTGCTGGTCACCGTCGAGAGCGCGGTGGTGATCCCGGGCGTGACGGCGCTGCACGTGACGGTGGAGAACGCGGGCCAGCGCGGCCAGTTCGACCAGGCGGTCGCGCCGCCGGTCGATCTCGGGCCGGGAAGCTCGCTCACCCTTGCGGTGATCCTGCCGCCGGATCGGCGCGGGGCGACGACGATGACGATCGAAGCCCAGGCCGCGAACGGGGTGGTGGCCACTGGCTCGGTCACCTTCGACGCGCAGCCTGGGCAGAGCCAGGCAGCGACGGTGAGGCTGATGGGACCGGCGCCGCCGGGCGATCTCGGGATCGCGGACCTGACGGCGCTCGATGTCGCGCGGGCGGCGGATCTGATCCCGCC
The DNA here is from genome assembly GCA_009692555.1 of Myxococcales bacterium. GTDB lineage: Bacteria > Myxococcota_A > Polyangia > Palsa-1104 > SHYY01 > SHYY01. The sequence goes on along the minus strand of SHYY01000049.1, from coordinate 9,983 downwards.
GCCCGCGTGCGACGACAAGGCCAGGAACGGCAACGAGACCGACCTCGACTGCGGCGGCTCCTGTGCTCCGTGCGGCCACGGCAAGGGGTGCGGCAACGGCCCGGACTGCCTGAGCCACATCTGCGTGAACCAGCTCTGCGCGATCCCGACCTGCACCGACACGTTCACCAACGGGAGCGAGACCGACGCCGACTGCGGTGGCACCTGTCCGATCCCGTGCAGCGACGGGAAGTCGTGCCTGCTGGGCGGCGACTGCGCGAGCGGCGTGTGCCCCGCGATGATGCTGAAGTGCGCGCCGCCGACCTGCCTGGACGGGGCGAAGAACGGCAAGGAGACGGACGTCGACTGCGGCGGCGGCTGCCTGCCCTGTGCTGCGCTGAAGTCGTGCGGCGTGGCGGGCGACTGCCAGAGCGGCGTGTGTACGAGCGGCGTGTGCGCATCGCCGACCTGCCTGGATCTGATCAAGAACGGCGCCGAGACGGACGTGGACTGCGGCGGGAGCTGCCCCTCCCACTGCGCCGACGGAAAGGGCTGCGCCGTCGCTGGCGACTGCGCGAGCGGAAGATGCGTGAACAAGTTCTGTGCGGCGCCGACGTGCCTCGACCTGGTGAAGAACGGCGGCGAGACGGACGTGGACTGCGGCGGGAGCTGCCCGACGAAGTGCGCCGTCGGCAAGAGCTGCGGCGTGACGGGCGACTGCCAGAACGGGATCTGCGTGATGTTGCAGTGCGCGAGCGCGATGTGCGGCGACGGGATCAAAAACGGCACGGAGACCGACGTGGACTGCGGGGGCGCCTGCCCGAAGTGTGGCGACGGGAAGGCGTGCGCCGGCGCGGCGGACTGCCAGAGCGCAGCGTGCAACAACAACGTGTGCGCGGTCCCGACCTGCATGGACGGGATCAAGAACGGCGCCGAGACGGACAAGGATTGCGGCGGTGGCAAGTGCCCCGTGTGCGAAGATGCCAAGGCGTGCGCCGTCGGTGGCGACTGCGCGAACGGGGTGTGCAGCGCCGGCAAGTGCGTGGCACCGACGTGCCAAGACGGCGTCAAGAACGCGAAGGAGACGGACATCGACTGCGGGGGCGGGGTGTGCGCGGTGTGCGCGGATGCCAAGGCGTGTGCCGTCGCTGCGGACTGCGCGAGCGTGATCTGCACGGCCTTGAAGTGCGCGGTGCCATCGTGCGGCGACGCGCAAAAGAACGGCAAGGAGAGCGACGTGGACTGCGGCGGCGGCTGCGCGGGCTGCGCGAACGGGAAGGCGTGTACCGTCGCTGTCGACTGCGCGAGCGGTGTGTGCGCGATGCTGAAGTGCGCGGCGGCGACGTGCATGGACGGCGTCAAGAACGGCGTGGAGACGGACGTGGACTGTGGGGGCGGGACCTGCGGCGGGTGCCTGGGCACGAAGGCGTGTGCCAAGGCGATGGACTGCATGAGCGGGTCCTGCACCGCCGGCAAGTGCGACGGCGCGGGCTGCGCCGATATGGCGAAAAACGGCACGGAGACGGACGTGGATTGCGGCGGCAACATGTGCGCGCCGTGCGTCGCCGGGAAGGCGTGCGCCGTCGCTGCCGACTGCGTGAGCACGATCTGCCAAGGGATGCCGGCCGTGTGCGCAGCGGCGACGTGCATGGACGCGGTCAAGAACCAGGGCGAGAGCGACCTCGACTGCGGCGGCCCGTGTACGCCGTGCGCGGACGGAAAGACCTGCGTTCTGGCGAAGGACTGCCAGTCGCGGGTGTGCGCGAGCGGCAAGTGCGGGCTGTTCGCGCCGGCGGTGAGCTACGGGGCCGGGATGAAAGCGTCGGGTCTCGTCGTGGCTGACTGGAACGGCGACGGCAAGGCGGACGTGGCGACGGCGAACGCGGGTGCGAGCGACGTGAGCGTGCTTTTGGGCAAGGGCGACGGGACGCTGGGCGCGGCGATGGCGAGCGCGGCGGGCATGAACCCTCGCTTCGTCGCCGCCGGCGACTTGAACAAGGATGGCAAGCTCGACCTGGTGGCGTCGGAGAGCGGCGGGACCACCGTGAGCGTGCTCCTCGGCAACGGAAACGGGACCTTCGCGGCGCCGGTGCCTTACGCCGCGGGTAGCCAGCCGTGGGGCATTGTCGTGGTGGACCTGAACGGCGATGGAAAACTCGACGTGGCGACGAGCGCGAAGGGCGACAGCGCGGTCAACGTGCTGCTCGGGATGGGCGACGGGACGCTGCTGGCTGCGAAGCCGTACGCGGTCGGGATGAGCCCGCTCGGGCTGACGGTGGGGGACCTGAACAGCGACGGGAAGCTGGATCTGGCGGTGGCGAACAGCGGCAGCGCGGGCGTGTCGTTCCTGGGCGGCAAGGGGGACGGGACGTACCAGATGGCGGCGACGGTGGCGGTAGGCGGGGCGCCGTACACGGTGGTGCTCGCCGACCTGAACGCCGACGGGAAACCCGACTTTGTCGTCGGCAACGACGGGGTGAATCCGATCACGGTAGCGGTGGGGAACGGGGCAGGGGGCGGCGTGGCGGCGAACTTCGCGGCGGGGATGAACGCGAACTTCGTGATGGCGTCGGACTTCGATGGTGATGGCAAGGTGGACGTGGCGGCGGCGAACGCGGGTGGGACGACGGTGGGAGTGCTGTTCGGCGACGGGACAGGCACGCTCTCGCCGCCGGTGGTGTACCCGGTGGCGCTGGGCGCGACGGCGCTGGCGGTGGGCGATTTCAACGGGGACGGGCGCCCGGACGTCGTGACTGCGAACCGGGACAGCGGCAACGTGAGCGTGCTGCTGAACCGGTCGCCGCCGTCGCAGAGCTGCCTCGGCCTCGCGCCGACGTGCGGGCCCCAGAAGAACGGCGACTGCTGCGAGAGCTTCGTGGTGCCGGGCGGGACGTACAACCGGTCGAACGACCCGAACTCCCCGGCGACGGTATCGAGCTTCCGGCTGGACCGGTATGAAATCACCGTCGGGAGATTTCGGAATTTCGTGAACGCGGGGTACGGGACCAAACAAAAGCCGCCGGCGAACGGAACGGGAGCGAACCTCATGATGGGCACGGGATGGGGCGGGGCGAACTGGAACGCGAGCCTGGTGGCGGACGCCACCGCCCTCAAGGTGGCCCTGAAGTGCGACGCCCCGTACCATACCTGGTCGGACGCGGCGGGCGCGAAAGAGAACCTGCCGCAGAACTGCATGAACTGGTACGAGGCATTCGCGTTCTGCGTGTGGGACGGCGGCCGGCTGCCGACGGAGGCGGAGTGGAACTACGCGGCAGCGGGAGGCGGCGAGCAGCGGCCCTACCCGTGGTCGAAGGACATCAACGACAAGACAATCGATGCGACCTACGCGGTCTACAACGGCGCAGCGATAGGCGCGGTGGGCTCGAAGTCGTCCAAAGGCGACGGCAAGTGGGGCCACTCGGACCTCGCCGGCAGCGCGTTTGAGTGGAACTTCGACGCCTGGTATGCGACCTATCCCAATCCCTGCGCAGACTGCTCATATGTTCAGTCCGCCTCGGGCCGCGTGGTCCGCGGCGGGAGCTTCAACAGCAATGTGTCGAACCTGCTCTCGTCGAGCCGCACGTACAGCACCCCGGTGAGCCGCGGCTACATCATCGGCGCGCGGTGTTTGAGGACGCCATAGGAGATATGGTCCGACCATCGGACCAATAATAACGCTCGACATTCTCTTGATACTTGATCCTTGAACCCTTGATCTTGATCGCCAGCGCCAGGGTCCAGCATGAACGACGATAGGAAGCAGGAGACGGCTCCGGAATCACCCGGCCCGAAGGGCCGGCCGCCCGAAAAAAAATCCCCGCCCCCTCCGGTCATCGCGCTGCGCATGGAAACGCTCCTGACCTGGACCGTGGAGCGCGTCGCGAAGTTCCCACGCGACCACAAGTTCACCGTCGGCGACCGCCTCATCGAAACCTGCCTCGACATTACGACGGCGCTGGTGGAGGCGAGCTACAAGCGCGACAAGGCGCACGAGCTGGCCGCCGCCTCGCGGGCCCTGGTGCGCGCCCGCGTGCTCGTTCGCCTCGCCGCCCACCTCCGCTGCCTCTCCGGCGAGCAGCACCACCACTTCGTCAAGGAGTCGGACGAGGTAGGCCGGATGCTCGGCGGCTGGCTTCGCAGCGCCGCTTCGCGGTAGTATCCGGCCAACCGGTGCCAAGGAGGGCCGGCCGGCACTGCGAGGGACCGCCTCGAACCGCGTGATCCGCGGCGGGAGCTTCAACAACAATGCGTCGAACCTGCTCTCGTCGAACCGCAACAACAACACCCCGGTGAACCACAACAACAACATCGGCGCGCGGTGTTTGAAGACTGCGAAATTTCCTCGATGAGAGGACGTCCGGAACCGGCGTCACCACGGTCGCGCCGGGCGTGACGATCCACAGTCCACCCTCGCGGTGCCGCGCCTCATTCGACCGCCATCAGCGGGCCTGGTGAGGCGCGCAGAGCGCCCGTCGGCAATTGCCGCGGGCTCTCCCTGGGCCGAGCCGCCAACTTCACCGTCGGTGATGCGCGGCCGGCCCGGGGAGGTTTTTCATCTCGGGTCGTCGCCGTCGCCGCGCGTGAACGAGAATTCGGCGAGCACGCTCCGGCACAGCGTCCGCGTGTGGCCGTGGCGAGCGTGGGCGAGCCACGCGCGCACCCGCGCCGTGATGTCGGCGACGGAGATTGCGCCGACCTGATACAGGAGTTGCAGTTCGCGCATCCGCGCGCGAAAGCGCCGCACGTTCTCCCGGCGCAAACGAACGCTTACCGCGTCTCCCCGCCTTTGGAGCACGAAACCGAGGAACGCCACCGCGTCGCTGGTGCGGTGGAGGCGACACTTCACGGGATGGAGTCGCAGGCGGAGCGTGTCCGCGCGCTCGCGGATCGCGTCCCAGGCGCCCCGCAACCGGCCGGGGTCATCGTCGAAGATCAGCAGGTCGTCGCAGTAGCGCACGAAGGTGCCGAGGCCGAGGTGCGACGCGATCAGATGGTCGATCGGCGCGAGCATCAGGTTCGCCCACACCTGCGAGGTCAGGTTGCCGATCGGGAGGCCGTGCGGCCGTTCGATCGGCGTGAGGAGATCGTCGCCCGGGAAGCGGAACAGCGTCCGCTCGACGTGGGCGGGCGCGTCGAGGATGCGGAAGGTGATCGGCCACCAGACGGCGGAGGTGAGCGGGCGGAGGAGGCTGCGCAAGACCGCGTGGTCGATCGACGGAAAGAACTTCGCGAAGTCGAGCCGGAGCACGAAGCGCCGGCGGCGCGTGAAATCTCGGGCCGCGCGCAGGCAAAGGTGCGCTCCGAAGCCGTGCCGGCATGCATACGACTGCGGCGCGAACGTGCCCTCGATCGCCGGCAGCGTCGCGCCGACGAGCAGGTGCTGCACCACCCGGTCCGCGAACGGCAGCGCCGAGATCAGCCGCGGCTTCGGCTCGCGCACCTCGAACCCGCGCGCCGCGCCGGGACGCCACGTGCCCGCGCGGAGCTCGGACGCGAGCCGAATGCAGCGGCGCTCCCCGTCGAGCAGGAAGGCCGCCACGTCGCCGCTCCGCCGCTTGCCCCGGGCCGCTGTATTCGCCGCGCGGAGGACGCTTGCGAGCTCGAGTTCCACGAGATTTGCTTTGACCTCCCGCGAAGGGTGGCGCCAGGCGAAGCCCTGCGGCGCCCACGCGCCAGGGGAAATCGAGGGACGGCGTGTTCTCGGGCTGCCTACCATGGTGCGTCCACAATCGCAATCGTGCGTCCAGGTTGACTCCAGGTTGACGACCGTCCCCCTTCGCGCTATCAGGAAGCGCCTTTTTCCCGTCCGCAACGAGCGAGGAACCCATGTACGACGCGTCCGACCTCCGCAAGGGGCTGAAGATCCTCATCGATGGCCAGCCCTACATCGTGGTCCAGTCCGACTTCGTCAAGCCGGGCAAGGGCGCCGCCTTCACCCGCACCAAGATGAAGAACCTGCTCACCGGCGGGGTGATCGAGCGCAACATCCGCTCGGGCGAGAAGGTGGAGCTGGCGGACGTCGAGGAGAACGAGATGACCTTCCTCTACAAAGAGGCGGAGAACTTCGTCTTCATGGACAAGAAGTCCTACGAGCAGGTGAGCGTCACCAAGGACGTGGTCGAGGACAACTGGCGGTTCCTGAAGGACAACCTGGACGTGCAGGTGACCTTCTACAACGGCCGCGCGATCGCCGTCACGCCGCCGAACTTCGTCAGCCTGAAGGTCACCCACAGCGAGCCGGGCGTGCGCGGCGACACGTCGTCCGGCGCCACCAAGCCGGCCACCCTCGAGACCGGCGCGACGATCAACGTGCCGCTCTTCATCAACGTCGGCGAGAGCCTGCGGATCGACACGCGCACCGGCCAATACATCGAGCGCACCAGGGACTGAGCGTCGATCAGTTTACCCGGACCCTGAAGTGGGCGACGGCGAGCGGGAGCGGCTCGGCCCCGGGCGGGCGTTGAACTTGCGGCGGCGGGCGACGGCGATGGCCGGGCTGCGCCGCTTCTTCGACCAGCGCGGCTTCCTCGAGGTGGAGACGCCGCTCCTCGTGCCGTCGCCGGGACTGGAGCTGCACCTCGACGCGTTTCCGGTGCCCGACGCGAGCGGGCAGCGCTACCTGATCACCTCGCCCGAGTACCAGATGAAGCGCCTCCTCGCGGCGCGGGGCGAGGGGATGGAGCGCATCTTTCAGGTCTGCAAGTGCTTCCGGCGTGGCGAGGCGGGGGCGCACCACAACCCCGAGTTCACGATGGTGGAGTGGTATCGATCGCCCGGCGCGTGGGAGGAGGTGGCGCGGGACGTCGAGGCGCTGTGCTGCGAGGTGGTGAAGGCGGTGCGGGGGAAGGGCGGGCCGATCGAATACCAGGGGCGGACGCTCGATCTGACGCCGCCCTGGCAGTGGCTGTCGGTCGCCGAGGCGATGGAGCGCTTCGCCGGGGTGACGGTGCGCGGTGACGAGCCGGCCGAGGTCCTGGCCGAGCGCGGGCGCGCCGCGGGCTTCGCGATCCCGCCCACCCGGACCGCCTGGGACGATGTCTTCTTCTCCATCTTTCTCGACGCTGTCGACCCGCAGCTTGCGCGCGGGGGGCCGACCATCCTGCACTCCTGGCCTGCCCCGCTTTCGGCCCTGGCGCGTCTCGATGGCGAAGGCTTCGCGGAGCGCTTCGAGGCCTACGCGGGCGGCCTGGAGCTCGCCAATGGCTACGGGGAGCTGACCGACGCGGCCGAACAGAGGCGTCGCTGCGAGGCGGAGCGGGCGGAGCGTTTGCGGCGCGAACTCCCGGCCTACCCGCTCGACGAGCGGTTCCTCGCGGCGCTGGCGGAGGGGATCCCACCGTCGGGCGGCGTGGCCCTGGGGATCGATCGCCTGATGATGCTGGCGTGTGATGCCGCCAGCCTGCGCGAGGTGGTGAGCTTCACCAGCGCCGAAGTTTGACCAGCGCCGAAGTTTGATCTTGCTTCCGTCGCTGCCGGTGGGGACTATGGCCGGGCAGCCTGGAGGAGGTGGAAAAAGATGTCTCATTGTCAATTCCTGATGTGCGGCGCGGCCTTGGCCATGAGCGCACTGACCGCCGGGACGGCCTTTGCCTCGCCCTGCCCGAACCTGATGTTCGTCGTCGACCAGTCGGGCTCGATGGCCGAGGACCCGAACGGCGCCTACAACAAGAAACCGACCAAGTGGGACCTCGCGCGCGACGCGGTGATCAAGATCGTCACCACCTACGGCGACCAGGTGCCGTTCGGCCTCGAGCTCTACACCTCCAGCTCCTTCGACGACGCCGCCTGCTACGCCGACACCAAGATCGACGTCAAGGTCGGGCACGACACCAAGGCGAAGATCATCGCCAAGATGAAGGCCGAGATGCCCGATTCGGGGACCAACACCGGCGAGGCGATCAAGCGCGCCGCGGCCGAGATGGAGCTGCACGATCAGGCGCGCAAGAACTTCATCATCCTGATCACCGATGGGGATCCGAACTGCAACGGCGACGAGCCGACCTACACGGTCCAGCAGATCACCGCCGCCGCCTCGAAGTACAACATCCACACCTTCGTGATCGGCTTTGACGGCACGAACGGAATCAACCCCGACAACCTGAACAAGATGGCCAAGGCGGGCAAGGAGCCCTTGATGGGCTGCGTCGGGACCAAGGTGAGCCCGTGCTACTACAGCGCCAGCGACGCCAAGAAGTTCAACGAGGCGGTCGACAAGATCATCAACATGGTGGTCGGCGGCGAGTTCGGCACCGCGATGTGCGACGACTCCTGCTACGCCAACGGCTGCAAGGCGGGCTACGTCTGCACCACCGACGAGCTCGACCCGAAGCCGCACTGCATCCCCGACCCCTGCGCAGGCGTGAAGGAGACCTGCGGGGTGGGCGAGTTCTGCCGGCAGGGGATGTGCGTGCGCGCGTGCGAGAAGGGGTGCAAGGCGAACGAGAAGTGCCGCGACGGGCAGTGCGTGGCCGACCCGTGCATCGGCACCTCGTGCGGTGCGGACGTGTGCGACCCCGACAGCGGCCAGTGCGTGCCGAACCAGTGCGGGGGCAAGGTCTGCAAGGCGCCGACGATGTGCGATCCGCTGAGCGGCGACTGCCGCGAGGATCAGTGCCGGATCATCACCTGCCCCCCGGGCACCGGGTGCGTCTCGCCAAGCGGCGACTGCGTGGGCACCGGGATGGGCGGTGGCAGCGACGGTGGCGCGAGCGGCGGAACCGATGTCGGACGCAAGGGCGTGAGCTGCGCAATGGGACGCCCCGGCCCGAATGGGCTGGCGCTCTCGCTGCTCGCGCTGTGCGGGCTGCTCCTGCTCCGCCGTCGCTGGACGTAGCTCCCGGGCCTACAGCGCTTCCGCGACCGCGCGGAGCGTGGCTGCCGGGTCGTCGGATTCGATGCGCCCGTGGGTGGGGACGAGGCGCGACAGCCCCGGCAGCGCGGCGAGGCGCAGGAGGTGCGCCCGCAGGGCGACGCGGTCGCGCGTGAAGAGCAGCTTGTACACCGGGGGCACCTTCGCTCCGCCGCCGGGGTGCTTAACGGAGAAGGGGGTCCCTCCGCTCACGTAGTCGTAGTCGTAGTCGTAGTCGATTCCGGGGCACTCTCGCGCGGGGGATCACCTCTCCGGCACAAGCGCGTGAGCATCTCCACGATGCGGGTCAGCAACTCCATGGCCTGTGACGTCGAGCTTCTGGTAGGCCAGCAGGGGCATCCTCCTGTGTGGCCAGGGTTGTCGGTTGGCAGGAGGAATTTGTTGGGGGAGGAAGTTCGATTGCCGTCGCTGCGGACGGGACGACTACGACTACGACTACGTGACGAGCAAGAGCCAGCAAGAGGGCCCCCTCCGCTGTTAAGCACCCCCGCCGCCGAAGCCGAGCAGCCGCATCGCGAGCGGCATCTTGGTTCCACGCGCGTCCTGGTAGGCGTCGGCGAACACCAGGCTCACCCCTCCGCCGGAGCGCACGATGGCCACCGCCTCGCCCTTGCGCGTGCCATCGAGCGACTCGATCGCCACCGTTCCGTCGACGGGCAGCGCATCGAGGGTCCCGGCCAGGTCCCAGCGTGCGCGCAGCTTCGCCTCGTTCTTCGCTGGGCCGTGGATCGCCAGCCCGAGCCGCCGCGCGAAGGGCGCTGCGTCGATGCCGTGCAGGTCGTGGGGCACCACCAGAACCGCCGGCCGGCCCCACGCGGCGATCTCGGCGAGCGTCTCCTCCACGACCGGAACGGCCGTTGAAGAACAGCAGCGTCCCGTCGCTGCGGCGGATGATCGCCATCCGGCGACGGGCGTTCACGCCGGGGAGGAGGCCGTCGATCGCCCACAGGTTTTCCTCCAGCTTCTCGAGGGGCCGTGCGGCAGGACGATCTAGTACTACTCGCTCAGTTTAATTGACAGCGATCGGCGGACGTGATCTACCGTCCGGATGGACAAACGAGAGCTGAAGCGACTCGATCGGGAGCTGACCGCGTACCTTGAGTCGATGGTCGTCGGGATGGGGCGCCCGGAGCGG
>SHYY01000260.1 GCA_009692555.1 Myxococcales bacterium | reverse complement strand
GGGAGAGCCGCCCACCGACAAGAAGATCCGGCTGCCGGAGGGGATCGACACGGCGGTGGACGGCACCGGCGAGATCGCGATCCACGCCAGCGAGATCGACATCATCGAGAGCCGGGATCGCTCACTCCTCGACCGGGAAGAAGACGAGGAAGACCCGATTTGAGCGCGCCAGCTCCGGACGGACCGGACGGGCGCGCGCGCTACGAGGCGCGGGCGCGGGAGATCGCCGCGCACGACCGTCGCTACCACGTCGAGAACAACCCGGTGATCGCCGACGCCGAGTACGATCGCCTGTACGACGATCTGGAGCGGATCGAGGCGGCGCACCCGGAGTGGGTGGTCTCGTGGTCGCCGACGCGGCGCGTGGGGCACGAGCCGATCTCGGCGTTCGTCAAGGTGGAGCGCGAGACGCCCATGCTCAGCCTCGACAACACCTACAGCGAGAGCGATCTCCGCGAGTGGCACGAGCGGGTGCAAAAGGGGCTCTCCGGCGAGCAGGCGGCCTACGTGATCGAGCCGAAGATCGACGGGATCGGGATCGAGCTGATCTACCGCGGCGGCGAGTTCGTCCTCGGGGCGACGCGCGGCGACGGGCGGATCGGCGAGGACGTGACGGTCAACTGCCGGACCCTGCGCGGGCTGCCGCTGCGACTCGCCGAGCCGGTGGACGTGGTGGTGCGCGGCGAGGTGTACATGGAGCGCGCGGCGTTCGATGCGCTGAACCGCGAACGCGCCGCGGCAGGGGAGGAGCCGTACAAGAACCCGCGCAACTTCACCGGCGGGACGCTGAAGCAGCTCGATCCACGGATCGTCGCCACCCGGCCGCTCAAGCTTTTCCTCTACGAGGTGGTGGGGTCCCCACCGAAGGATGGGGGGGCAGCAGGCCCTGTACGTGCGGATCTCCCCGTCGACACCCATTTTGCAGCGCTCGACTGGATGCGTGCGCTCGGCCTGCCGGTGTCGCGCGACGTGGCGCGGGTGACCTCGTTTGATGCGTTGCAGCAAAAGGTCGAGTGGTGGCGTGACCAGCGCGATCAGCTGCCGTTCGAGGTCGACGGGCTGGTGGCGAAGGTCGACTCGTTCGCACAGCGCGAGGTGCTCGGCGCGACGCACAAGTGGCCGCGCTGGGCGATCGCCTACAAGTTCCCGGCGCGCCAGGCGACCACGCGCGTCCTCGGGCTCGAGATCAACGTCGGGCGGACCGGCGCGGTGACGCCGGTGGCGAAGCTCGAGCCGGTGGACCTCTCGGGGACCACGGTATCGCGCGCGTCGCTCCACAACTGGGACGAGGTGGCGCGCAAGGACGTGCGGGTCGGCGACCTGGTGCTGGTCGAGAAGGCGGGCGAGATCATCCCGCAGGTGCTGGCGGTGATCCTCACGCAGCGCCCGGAAGGCGCGCCACCGACGGTACCTCCCACCGCGTGCCCGTCCTGCGGCCACCCGCTGGCGCGGCGCGAGGGGGAGGTGGCGCTGCGCTGCGAGAACCGGATCGGCTGCCCGGCGCAGCTCCGCGAGGCGATCGACTTCTTCGCGCACCGCAGCGCGATGAACATCGAGAACCTCGGCCCGAAGCTGGTCGAGCAGCTCACCTTGCGCGGGCTGGTCAAGGACGTGGCCGATCTCTACGCCCTCACCGCCGAACAGTTGATCGAGCTGGAGCGCCTCGGCGAGAAGAGCGCAGAGGGCCTGATCGCCGGGATCGCCCGCTCCCGGGGTGCGTCGCTGAAGCGGCTCCTGGTCGGCCTCGGGATCCCGCTCATCGGCGAGGTGGCCGCGACGGCGGTGGCCGACCACTTCGGCTCGCTCGCCGCGCTGATGGAGCAGGCCCAAGAGGCGATCGCCTTGTCGCTGCTCGGCGTGGCGGGCTTCGGCGAGGAGCGGGCCAGCGCGGTCGCCGCGTTCTTCGCCGATCCATCGCACCGCGCGGTGCTCTCCCGCCTGCGCGAAGCCGGGGTCGATCCCGTGGAACACCGACGGCAGGCGAGCGGTCCGCTGGCCGGCAAGAGCGTGTGCGTCACCGGCACGCTCGGCCGTCCGCGCGGTGAGATCAAGGAGGCGATCGAGGCGGCGGGCGGGCGCTTCGTGTCGGCGGTGGGCAAGGGCACCGACTTCCTGGTCGCGGGCGAGAAGACCGGCGACGCAAAGCGCAAGAGCGCCGAGAAGTTCGGCGTCCAGGTCCTCGACGAGGCGGCCCTCGAAGCGCTGCTCCGCGGCGGGGGTTAGGGCCCGATTGTCGGAGGTGACGCGCCCGCGGGGTCCCTTCGTTCGTCGGGGCGAGTCATCGTCGGCAATAGCCGAGGTGCAGCAAGCTCGGAGCGCAACGCTGGTGCTGCTCGCGCTGCTCGCGTCGACCGCCGCCGCGCGCCCCACTGCGAGTCCGCTCGCCTCGTCGCCTTCGCCCTGGCTGCGCGAGGCCGCCTCGGCGCCGGTGCGGTGGCGCCCGTTCGATCCGGCCACCCTCGCCGAGGCGAAGCGGACCCGCAAGCCGATCCTCCTCGACGTCGGCGCCGGCTGGTGCCACTGGTGCCACGTCATGGACGAGACCAGCTACGCGGACGGCGAGGTGATCCGCCTGATCGGCGAGCGCTACCTCGCGATCAAGATCGACCGCGACCTCTCGCCCGATCTCGACGCCCACTTCCAGCGCGCCGCGCGCCGCCTCGGGAGCAACGGCGGCTGGCCGCTCACGGTCTGGCTCACCCCCGACGGTGAGCCCTATCACGCCGCGACCTACATCGCGCCGCAGGCGATGAAGGAGCTCCTCCGGACGCTGGCCGATCGCGCCGCCGGCCCTTCGTCGCTCGCCCCCGAGGCCCCCGAGGCTCCCGGGTCTCTTGAAGTGGCCCGTCCAGGGGTGTTGAGCGTGCGCGCCGCGGAGGCGGTCGGCGCCGCGCTGCTGCGCTTCCAGGACCGCGCGAACGGCGGCATCGGCGCCCGCGGACCGAAGTTCCCCGACGGTGCGGCGATCCAGCTCGCCCTCGCGCTGGCCGATCGGCGCGGCGAGGCGGGCGAGCTCCACCAGTTTGCCACGCGCACCCTCGACGGCATGGCGCGCGGCGGCTTCCGCGATCACGTGGGCGGCGGGTTCCACCGCTACAGCGTCGATCCCGAGTGGCGCGTCCCGCACTTCGAGAAGATGAGCTACGTCAACGCCGCGCTGCTCTCCGCCTACCTCGACGGCTGGCGCGCCACCCGCCGCGAGTCCTACCGCGAGGTGGCCCGGGAGACGGTCGAATTTCTCCTCTCCGCCGCCGGCAGCGACGGGACACGCGGCGGCTTCCACGCCACCCAGGATGCCGACAATCACCCCGGCGACGATGGCGACTACTTCACATGGACGCAGGCCGAGCTGCGCGCGGCCGCGGGCGAGGAGGCGGTGCGCTTTTTTGATGCACGCGCACAACCCAATGATCTGGCCGGCGTCCCCGACCGCAATGTGCTCCGCGCCGGCCCGCTCCACCCGCGCTCGCTGATCGAGCGCCTTCGCGCGGTGCGGGCGAAGCGGCGCGCCCCGCGGGTCGACACCGTCAAGTATGCCGCCTGGAACGGGATGGTGATCGTCGCCATGCTCGAGGCCGCGGCGGCGCTCGATCTGCCGGCTGCGCGCGCCGCGGCGCTGCTTGCCCTCGACCGCTTCCTCGCCCGCGACCCCGGGATGCACGCCCTCGCCAGCGACGGCAAGGCGGCCAGTCCGAAGGACGAGGTGCGGCTCGACGCCGCCGCCTGGCTCGGCCTCGCGGCGATCGAAGCGCACCAGGCGACCGGACGACCCGCGTACCTCGTCGCCGCACGATCCCTCGTCACGCGCACCGATCGCGCGCTATGGGATCCCGCCCGCGGTCGCTACCGCGAATCGACCTCGCCCTACGCGCCGCCGCCGTCGATCGGCGACAACGCGACCCCCGCGCCGAGCGCGATCATCGCCCTCCTGCTCTCCCGCCTGGGCGCGCTCACCGCCGAGCGATCCTGCCTCGATCGGGCGGAGCAGGTGCTCATCGCCTTCGCCTCCGAAGCGGCCGACGCCGGACCCTCGGCCTCCGCCTGGGCCCGCGCCGCCCTCGAGCACACCACGCCGCGGATCCAGGCGGTGATCGTGTCCCGCCGGAGCGACGATCCAAGGGCCGCCGTCTTGCGCGATGCTGCGCGCGCCGCCTGGCGCCCGGGCCACCTCGTGCGCAGCCATGGTGCAGACGCAAAAAGAATCCTGCCGTATCCGCTGGGCCCCGGGGGCGCCGCGCGCGCCTACGTGTGCGGCCCGAGCGCCTGCGCTCCACCGACGGGAGATCCGGCGAGGGTGAAGGAGCTGGTGGAGACGTGGGAGCGGTAGGCCGGGGACCGGGACGGGAGTGTGAGTGCTCGGCGGCCGCGGGACGTAAACGTACTTGCCTCATCGAGTTCATCACGTTCTGGCACGCGCGGCGACGGCCGCGGTAGATTGGCGAGGGGATGGAGCAGGGGCACTCAAGACGGGGCCTGGCGATTTTCGCAACAGGTGTTTGACCACCAAGAGGAGGCTGCTCGGGCCCGCAAAAGCTGCCGTTGCCCTGGAGGTCGATCCCGCCCCGCTGGTAGAGCTGAGCAACCGGGAGGGCGAAGGCGCGGGCGAGCAGCGCCGGGGCCTGGAGCTCGCGGCGCTCGCGGATCGAGACCCGTCTGCGAGGAGTCGGCGCCATCGCTCCCGAGGACGTAGCGCAGCGTGGCGAGGCCGCCGCCGGTGAGGGCGATGCCGAGGGCGCCTCCGAGGAACAGCTTGCGGCCGCTCATCGGCACGAACCACCACCGCGACCGCCCCCCCGCGTCCGTGCGATACTCCGCCCGCCATGGAGCCGGTCGAACCCTACCCCGATCTCCACGCCCACCTGCGCGACGAGCTGTGGCGCGTCTGGCTGCGCGTCGAGTTCCAGATCCGCAATCGCTGGGAGATGGGCATCCTGCCGCGAGTGGCCGACGACGCGGCGATCAGGGTCTGGACGCCCGACAACCTCGCCGGCCTGTTCCGCAGCGCCCACGCGGACTACCTCGGCGGTGAGCGCGCCGCCCCCGCCACCGACGCGGGCGCGACCCCGGTGCTGGAGGCGTTCGTCCATCACTCGCGGACCATGGCCGGCCGGACAAAGGCCACCCTCGACGCCGGGATGCGCCTGCCACTGTGCGATCTGGCGCGCTGCTTCGACCTCAATCCGCGCCAGGCGGCGGCGCTGACCTTCGCGCTGATGCCGGAGGTGGACCCGAACCTCCTCGCTGCCTACCGCTACCTCTCCCACGATCCCTCCTGCCGCGGCCTCGACGCGCGCCTGCTCGCGCTCCTGGTCTACGACACCACCGAGAGCCGCGCCCAGCTCTCGCGCGACCTCTCGCCGGTCTCGCCGCTGCTCTTCTACCGCCTGCTGGAGCAGGACGAGGCCTTCGGGGGATCGATCAACGACTCGATGCTCTACCGTCGCCTGCGCCCGGCGGCGCGCCTGGTCCAGATGCTCACCGGCGACGCGGACGAGCTCGATCCGCAGCTCGCCGAGCTGGCCGAGCTGCGTGGCAATGATCCGCCACCGGGCCTTTTCCCCGAGGCCCTCCTCGCCCAGGCCGAGGCGGCGCTCCGCGGCGGCGATCTGCTGCTGGTGGTCCAGGGCGTCTCGGGGGTCGGCAAACGCCTCCTCTGCCAGCAGGCGGCAGCGAGGCGCGGCAAGCGCACCCTGATGATCAACGGCCGTGGGATCGCCGCGCTCGATCCCCGCTCCGCCCGCCCCTTCCTGCGCAGCCTGCTCCGCGAGGCGCGCCTCCTCCACGCGGTGCCGGTCATCCCCGACGTCGACGACGTGGCGACCGGCGAGGCCGATCGCGACGAGCTGCCGGGCTTCGTCACCACCCTCTGCCACGAGCACAAGGGGCCGATCGCGCTGACCGTGCGGCGCGAGCGCATGCCGCGGATGGAGGTGCGCCCGGTGGTGCAGCTCACCCTCGATATCCCGTCGCTCTCCGAGCGCAGCACGCTGTGGCGGCAGCAGCTCCCGCGCCTCTCCGAGGCCGACGCCGACGCCCTCTCCGAGCGCTTCGCCGCCCCGGGCGGAGTGATCGTCGCCGCCGGACGCGCCGCCGCCGCGGCCCGCCTCGACGACCAGCTCCCCGACGTGGCCACCCTCGACCACGCGTTGCGCGCGCAGCTCCACGATCGCATCCTCCGCCTCGGCCGCAAGCCCGCCACCCCCTACGAGCTCGCCGACCTGATCGTCGACGAGGACGTCGCCGATACCCTCCGCGAGATCGTCTCCGCGGTCCGCCAGCGAAGGCAGGTGCGCGAGCGCTGGGGCTTCCGCGGCGCGCAGGGCGTTTCGGTGCTCTTCTCGGGCGATCCCGGCGTCGGCAAGACCATGTCAGCGACGGTGGTGGCCCGCCAGCTCGACCTCGCGATCTACGAGGTCGATCTCTCGCGCGTGGTGTCGAAGTGGATCGGCGAGACCGAAAAAACCTCTCCGACGTGTTCGACGCCGCCGAGCCCGGCCACGTCGTGTTGCTCTTCAACGAGGCCGACTCGCTGTTCGGCAAGCGCACGAGCGACGTGCAGAGCGCCAACGATCGCTACGCCAACCTCGAGACCAACTACCTCCTCCAGCGCCTGGAGCGCTTCGGCGGCCTCGCCATCCTCACCACCAACCTCGCGAAAGCGATCGACCCCGCCTTCCGCCGCCG
>SHYY01000048.1 GCA_009692555.1 Myxococcales bacterium | reverse complement strand
GGTTGGCAGGAGGAATTTGTTGCGGGAGGAAGTTCGATTGCCGTCGCTGCGGACGGGACGACTACGACTACGACTACGACTACGTGACGAGCAAGAGCCAGCAAGAGGGGCCCCTCCGCTGTTGAGCACCCGGGCGACGCAGTGGCGACGCAGGGCGCGGTTCCGAAGTGTCGGGGGCGACCTCCTCGTGAGCGTTGACGTTGGCGCTGGCGCTTTCGAGCGGCGTCTTCTGGTTCGGGGCGCTGCATCTCAAGGGTCGGGTAGACCCCAGGCGCCGCTTCACGGCGCACGAAGAGCGGGGAGGTCAGGAGATCAAGGAGGTGTTTACCGCGAACAGCTCGCCCGAGTGGTAGTTCACGTAGGCGATGCCATCCTGGCGCACCGCCATCGAGTTCGGGGTGGAGCTGGTCGGGCAGTTGAGCTGGCCGACGGGGGTGAACACGAGCGCGTCGGGACGGAAGCGCGCCAGCGTCCGGTCCTGGTCGAGCACCACGAGACGGCGCGGGCCGTCGGCGCAGCGGTCGAGGGCGACCAGGAGATCGGGGCGCAGGTCGGCCGGGAAGGCGGCGTCGCGCGGCGCGTCGCCATCGGGCAGTTCGAGCAGCCCGCTCCGGCCGCAGCCGGAGAGAAGGGCGAGCCCGAGGCAGAGCGGGCGCAGGCACTTCATCGGTTCGCTCCACGTGGAGGCGCCATGGTACTCGCGATCACACCCCCCATCGTCAGGCACCTTGTCAGCGGGGCCCGCCCGTGCGAGTTTTCTCCTCGATGGCAAGCGCCGGTGATGACAAGAGCGCGACGCAGACCCTGCCGGCGATGGCGGGCGCGGTCGGGGACGGCGGGTACCTCCTGGTGGTCGACGGCGCCACTTCGAGGCGCCTGCGGCTTCCGCGCAACGGGAGCCTGCTGGTCGGCCGCGGCGACGAGGCGGACGTGCGGATCGAGAGCCAGGCGGTCTCGCGCCGCCACGCCGAGCTCCACGTCAGCGACGGGGAGGCGCGGGTCGCGGATCTCGGAAGCCACAACGGCACGCTCCTCAACGGAGAGCGAATCGACGGCGCCCGGCCGCTGCAGAACGGGGACATGATCGGGATCGGCGACGCGGAGCTGATCTACCGGCGGGCGGCCGACACCAGCCGGCCTCGTCGGTTGCTCGATCCGGCGGCCCTGACGCGGCGAATCGTTGAGGAGCTGGAGCGCGTCGGGGCCACCGAGCGCCCGCTCGGCCTGGTCGCCCTCCCCCTCGGTGCCCGCGCGCTCGCCGACGGTGCCGGGCTGGCGGCGGCGATCGACGGGTGCCTGCGCAGGCTGGACGCGGCCGGCTGGAGCGCCGAAGGCACGCTGGTGGCGATCCTCCCGGAGCGCGACCGCGACGCCAGCGAGGAGATCGCGCGGGCGCTCGTCGCGGCGCTCGCTGCCTCTGGGATCGCGCGCGCGGCCCGTGCCGGCTTCGCCACCGCGCCGGCGGACGGCTGCGATGCGCCGACCCTGCTGGGCGCCGCGCGCGCCGCGGCCCAGGGCGCCGCCCCCGGCGAGGCCGTCGACGCCACCCGCGCAGCGACGGAGATACAGCTCGGCGATCGGCGGGTGGTGCTCGCGGATCCAGCGATGGTGCGGCTCTACGACCTGATCAAGCGGCTCGCGGCGAGTGACCTGCCGGTGCTGGTGTGCGGCGAGACCGGCGCCGGCAAGGAGCACGCGGCGTTCGCCGTGCACTGGCACTCGCCCCGCCGCGACGGCCCATTCGTGATCCTGAACTGCGCCGCCATCACCGAGACGCTCGTCGAGAGCGAGCTGTTCGGCCACGAGAAGGGCGCGTTCTCGGGCGCCATCGCCGCGAAGCCCGGCCTGATCGAGGTCTCGGGCGGCGGAACGCTGTTCCTCGACGAGGTGGGAGAGCTCTCCGCGGCGGTCCAGGCGAAGCTCCTGCGCGTGCTCGAGCAGAAGCGCCTCACCCGCGTGGGAGGGCTGCGGGAGGTACCGGTCGATCTCCGAGTGGTGGCGGCGACCAACCGCGATCTCGAGGCCGAGGTGGCGGCCGGGCGCTTCCGGCGTGATCTCTTCTTCCGCCTCGGGGCGGCGACGGTCGTGCTGCCACCGCTGCGCGACCGCCCGCGCGAGATCGCCCTGCTCGCGCGCCGCTTCCTCGACGATGCATGCGCCCGCCTCGGCCGCCCGCAGATGGCGATCTCGACGGGGGCGATGGTCCACCTCGCCGGCTTTGCCTGGCCCGGCAATGTGCGCGAGCTGAAGAACGTGATCGAGTACATCGCCGCGGCGATCCCCGAGCCGGTGCTCGAGCCGTGGTGCCTGCCCGACGCGATCGTCCCGATCGCTGCCGACACGGCACTGGGGACGCCGTCCTCCCCCTCTCCGGGTGCCGGCGCCACCGCCCCGGCGCGCCGCCCCGGGCGACCGCTCACCGACGAGGTGCGCGACTTCGAGCGCCAGCTGATCGTCGCCGCGCTCGCCGCGTGTGGCGAGGTGCGGAAGAGCGCCGCCGAACAGCTCGGGCTGCCCCTGCGCACGCTGGTCTACAAGCTCAAGCAGCACGGGATCACCGGGCGCGGAGGCGGGTGAAGGCGCCTACCGACGACTGGGCGCCACCGTCGGAGTTCGGAGAGTACCGGCTCGTGCGCACGCTCGGCCGCGGGGCGATGGGGCAGGTGTGGCTGGCGGAGGACCTGATCCTCGGGCGGCCCGTGGCGGTGAAGTTCGTCTCCCCCCGCGACGGCGCCGAGCCCGACGACGCGCAGCGCGAACGTTTCTTCGTCGAGGCGCGGGCGATCGCGCGCCTCTCCCACCGCAACGTGGTGGCGATCTATCGCGTCGGTGAGCTCAAGCGACGGCCCTACCTCGTCTCGGAGTTCGTACGCGGGGAGACCCTCGACCGGCTGGCAAAACCCGTCCCGGTCGAGCGCGTGCTCGCGATCGGGATCGGCCTCGCGCGAGGGCTCGCGGCGGCCCATCGCAGCGGCGTCCTGCACCGCGACATCAAGCCGGCCAACGCCATCATCTCCGACGACGGCGAGGCGAAGCTCCTCGACTTCGGACTGGCCAAGCTGATCGATCCGGGCGCGCCGTCGGCGAGCGCGGAAACGCCGGATCCGGGCGCCCCTCCAGAGCGCGCCGAGACCCCCCCGGGGAAGCCAGCCAGCGCCGCCACCGTCGACGCCCGGCCCCGGCGGCGAGCGGACGATACACTGGACGCGAGGGGTGCAAAGGAGGAGACCGCGGAGACGGTGGATGTCGGGGCCGTTGCCACAGCCGAGACGGTGGCGGCAGCGGGAACGGGAGCGGGAACCGGAACGGGAACGGGAACCGGAACGGGAACCGGAACGGGAACGGGAACGGGAACGGGAACGGGAACGGGAACGGGAACGGGAACGAAAACGGGAACGGGAACGAAAACGGGAACGGGAACGGGAACGGGAACGGGAACGGGAACGGTGGTCGACATCTCCTCCGACCAGACCTGCGAGGCGATCGGGACGCTCGCCGCGCCGCCTGCGCTCGATGTCGGGTCTGCCGCGACCCTCGCAACGCAGGTCCCCGCCAGCTTGCCCTCCGGCCGCCTCTCGGAGGGTGCGCTGACGATCGCCGGGGCGCTGATCGGCTCGCCGCTCTACATGGCCCCCGAGGCGTGGCGGGGCGAGGCCGCGACCCGCCGCAGCGACGTCTTCTCCCTCGGTGTCCTGCTCTACGAGCTGGCCGCCGGTCGCACCCCGTTCCAGGACCTCTCGCTCGCCGCGCTATCGGCGGCGATCCAGCATCACGACGCGCCGCCGCTCGCCGATCCGCGGATCGCCGCGATCATCGCCCGCTGCCTCGACCGCGACCCGGCCGGCCGCTTCGCCTCCGCCGATGGGCTCCGCGAGGCGCTCGAGGAGGCCCTCCTCCCCACCCGGAGCGGCGCGCTCAGCGACGGTGAACCCTACCTCGGGCTGCGCTCCTTCACCGCCGGCGAACGCGCCTTTTTCTTCGGCCGCGACGCCGATGTGCGCGCGATCCTCGACCGCCTGGGCGGCGATCCGTTCGTGCTGGTGGCCGGCGACTCCGGAGTCGGGAAGTCGTCCCTTTGCGCGGCGGGGGTGGTGCCGTTCATCGAGGAGCACGGCGTGCCGGGCGGCGGCCTCGACGAGCGGGCGCCGTTCCGCGTCGTGCGGATCGTCCCGGGGCGCCGCCCGATCGCCGCGCTCGCCGCCGCACTCGCCCCGCTCCTCGATGGGGACGAAGAGGCGCTCGCGGACCGCCTGCGACGCGACCCGCGCTCCCTGGGCCGCGAGCTGCGACGCATGCGGCAGGGAGGCGGCACCCTGCTGTACGTCGACCAGCTCGAGGAGCTGGCCA
Source organism: Myxococcales bacterium (assembly GCA_009692555.1). Taxonomy (GTDB): domain Bacteria; phylum Myxococcota_A; class Polyangia; order Palsa-1104; family SHYY01; genus SHYY01. The sequence continues at coordinate 30,457 of SHYY01000048.1, read as the reverse complement.
CGATCGCCGAGCCGGAGGAGGCCGCGCGCGCGGCGGAGGTGCTCGGGGCCCTCGCCGCCCCCACCCCGGGCGTGCGGCTCCTGGCCACCGTGCGCGGTGACTTCCTCGGCCGGCTGGCGTCGCTGCCGCTGCTGGGCGAGGAGATCACGCGCGCGCTGATCCTGCTGCGTCCGCTCTCCCCCGCGGGGCTGCGCGAGGCGATCGTCGGTCCCGCGCGGCGGAAGGGGGTGCGCTTCGAGTCGGACGATCTGATCGAGACGCTGGAGCGCGCGGCGGCCGGGAGCGCCCTGCCTCTGGTCCAGTTCGCCCTCGCCGAGCTGTGGCGTGCCCGCGATGAGCGCGCCCTGGTGATCCCCGCTCGCGCCCTCGACGCGATCGGCGGCGTCGCGGGCGCCCTCGCCGCCCATGCCGACCGCGTGCTCGAGGCGCTCCTCCCCGATGGGCGGGCCGCCGCGCGCAGGGTGCTGACGCGCCTCGTGACCAGCGAGGGCACGCGCGCGCGTCGCACCGACGAGGAGCTGGCCGCCGGCACCCCCGCCGCCCGCGCCGCCCTCGACGCGCTGGTGCGCGGTCGCCTCGTCGTCGCCCACGCACCCCTCGGCAGCGACGGGGACCGGGCCGAGGTGAGCTACGAGATCGCCCACGAGGCCCTCCTGGCGGGCTGGGACACCCTGCGCGGCTGGCTCGGCCACGACGCCGAGCGACGCGCCTCGCTCCACCGCCTCGAGCGCGCCGCCACCGAGTGGGAGAGGCTCGGCCGGCCCCGCGAGGCGCTGTGGAGCGGCCGGCTGCTCGACGAGGTGGCACCGCTCGGGGACGGCGCGGCGGAGCTCGCACCCCGCGAGGCGCGCTTCCTCGCGGACTCGCTCCGCACCGCGAGGCGACGGCGGCTGACCCGGATCATCGCCCTCGCCAGCGTGCCGATCGTGCTCGCCCTGGGATGGGGCGGACTGCGCCTTCAGGCCCGCCGCGAGATCGGCCGGCGGGTCGACGAACGGCTCCGCGACGCGGGCGCGGCGACCGACGCCGCACGAACCCGCAACCGCTCCGTCGAGGAGGCGCGCGCGCGCGCGTTCACCGCCTTCGACGTCGGCCGGGTCGAGGAGGGCGAGGCCGCCTGGAAGGTCGCGCTCGACGGCGTCGCCGAGGTGGATCGCTCGCGGGCCCGCGCCGCGCAGGCGCTCGAGACCGCCCTCCTGCTCGACGCCGACCGCGTCGAGGTGCGCCGCGCGCTGGCCGAGACGCTCTACGATCGCGCCCTGCTCGCGGAGCGCGACAACCGGCCGGCTCGCAAGGACGAGCTGATCGAGCGCCTCGGCGGCTACGACGACGGCACCTACGCCGAGCGGCTCGCCGCCCCGGCGCTGCTCGATCTGGCGAGCCGGCCCGCGGGCGCCTCGGTGACCCTTCAGCGCTACGAGCCGCGCACCGGACGGTGGGCGCTCAGCGACGGCAAGCCCTTCGGCACCACCCCGATCGTGGCCGCCCCGCTGCCGGCGGGATCCTACCTCCTCACCCTGCGCATCCCCGGGCGTCCCGAGGTGCGCCACCCGATCCTTCTCGCCCGCGGCGAGCACCTGCACTCCGTGACACCGCTGCCCGCGCGCGTCCCCGCCGGGTACGTCTATATCCCACCCGGTCGCTTCCTGTTCGGCAGCGCCGACGAGGAGGGTATGCGCGCGGGCCTCGTCGCCCAGCCGCAACACCGCGTCGCGACCGCCGGCTACCTGATCGGCCACAACGAGGTGACCTTCGGCGACTGGATCGCGTTCCTCGACGATCTGCCGGAGGGCAATCGCGCCCACCTGCGCCCGCACGCTGCCGACATCTCCCTCGATCGCCGCCCCGACGGTCGCTGGCGCCTCACCCTCGATCCCGCCGGCAGCCACCTGGTCGCCGATCCCGGCGAGCCGATACGCTACCCCCACCGCGAACGCCGCGCGATCCAGGATTGGCGCCGCCTTCCCGTCGTCGGCATTTCCTGGCGGGATGTCATCGCCTACGCCGGCTGGCTCGACAGGACCGGCCGCCTCCCGGGCGCCCGCGTGTGCTCCGAGCGCGAATGGGAGCGCGCCGCGCGGGGCGCCGACGGCCGTCTCTTCCCGCCCGGCGACGACTACGGGCCGGATGACGCCAACATCGACGAGACCTACGGCCGAACCCTCGGCGGCTATGGCCCGGACGAGGTCGGCTCCCACCCGCTCTCGGCGAGCCCGTTCGGGGTGCAGGACCTCGTTGGCAACGTCTGGGAGTTCACCCGGTCGGTCACCGCCTCGGAGGAGATGTCGATCCGGGGCGGCAGCTGGTACCAGGACCACTGGTCGGCGCGCAGCGCGATGCGCGACAAGGCGGAGCCGACCATGCGCGATATCCGGGTTGGCGCGCGGCTCTGTGCACCCCCGCCCGCCGACGCCGCCGGCGGCTCCTGAGCACGGCCAGGACTCACTTCAGTACACGCCGGGGACGATGCGCCAGCGCACCTTGGCGCAATAGTCTTCCCAGTCCTTGCCATACTTGGCGGCACAGGTGACGTGGTCCCGGCGTTCGCGATGAACGAGCAGGATGGTGAAATAGATGATGTAGAAATAGGGCAGGAGATTGCCGAAGCCGCACACCAGGCACCACGCCAGCGCCATCATCAGGTCGCCCAGGTAATTGAGGTGCCTTGCGATCCCCCACATCCCCGAGAGGAGGAGCACCGAGCCCTTCTGGGTCTTGATGAACTCGGGCTTCTTTCCCCAGATCAGCGCCTCCGGATTCTTGCGGAAATTGTGCTTCTGGATGTTGGTGATCCGGAAGATCAGGTAGCCGGCGACGTTGAGCGCGACGATCCCGACCGTCGCTGCCAGCGAGAGATCGTGGGTGTGCTGGATCAGGTAGAGCGCCTGCAGGGTGTAGGTGAAGGGCACCCACGCCAGATCGCCCCACACCAGCATCCAGCCGAAATTCTCGTGGCGGATGTCCCACGTCGAGAGGATCGCCTCCTCGTGGAAGTAGTAATCGGCCACATAGAAGAAATGGAACGCGCAGACCAGGATCATCGGGGTCGTGAGCGACCCGTGGACCTGGTACTGCTGCGCCGCGAACGAGAGATTGATCGCCACCCACCCGATCAATCCGGGCCGCGCCTCGCAGAACAGCTTCCAGTCGAAGTTGCCGGTGCGCGGATTGAGGGCGGTGCCCATGAAATACTCGTGGAACAGATTGCCGGTGAGCTCCGCCGTGCCGTCATCGGGCCGCATCTTGCCGAGGAGGTACATCCAGGCGCTGAGCCCGAAAGCGAACAGGTGCACCGTGGTCATCAGCGGGCCGAAATGATCGAACAGCACCGTCGGCTTGAACCAGCCGAGGTAGACCCCGGCGGCGATGCAGACCCAGGTGAACCACCAGGTGAACCAGCCATTCATCTTGTACTTCAGCCGCGACCCGTCGACCAGCGCCGCCCCCTCGATCCACGGCCCGGGCGCATAGATCTGGAGGGCCGCCTGGAACCCGAACCAGCCCATCCAGATCGCCACCGAGGTCACCGTCGGCAGCGGGATGTGCCTCCACACCTCCAGCGTCGGCATCACCATCGCCCCGCCGTAGTACTCCATGCAGATCCACATGTAATAGACCAGCGGCGGGAGAATCACCATCAGCGGGACCGCGGCGTAGCCGAAGGCAAATGCCTGCTTCTTCTTCTCGTTCATGCGCTTCCTCTGGAAGGGAATGGATTGGCGGGAATGGAACGGGAGAATCAGATCTTGCCCTGGAGCAGCTCGCGCGTGACCAGGCGCCCGTAGTTGCGGAGCGTCTTCCAGACCGTGACGCCATCCATCGCCAGGACCGCGTCGCCCAGCCCGATCGGCAGCGCGGTCGGCACGAGGCCGCGCCCGTATTCGAGCATCCAGCTCCCCTCGCGTGTCTTGAAGCCCTTGGCCGTGCCGCGCTTCAGGAGCGCCATCTCGCCAGGCAGATGGGTCGTCTTCTCCCGGAAGTTCTCCTCGGTGTAGGTCCACATCTCGCCGGCGAGCATCGTGTCGTAGATATCGACGTGGTAGCGGCCGGAGAACGCCTCGGTACCGACGGCGGAGCCGAAGATGATGATGTACTCGCTGAGCGATCCGTGGAGGACGGTCATGATTCCCGTGGCCCCCGCGGCGAGATTGAAGATCCAATCCTGCTTGGTCTCGATATGGCCGGGGTAGGCGGCGGCGAGGCCCTCGATCACCACGCGGCACATCTCCTCGTGGGGGAGTCCAACACCGGTCTGGCCGATCTGCTGCAAGTGCTCCGGATCAAAGATGTAGCCCATTCTCCAGCTCCTGATGGTCGGGTGAAGTGGTTAGTGGCGCGGCCGACCGGTGGCGGCGGTCCATTCTGCGTGGCGGGCGAGCGCCCAGGTGGGGAAGTACGCCTTGTAGAGCCGATAGTCCAGCATCGCGGAGCCGAAGAAGACCCCGTTCTGGGCCCCCGCGGGAAACGACCCGTCGCTCTTTTGCACCGCGCGCAGCCACGCCACGCCGCGCTCGATGGCGGGGGCGAGGGACTTCTCGCTGCCGGCCTCCAGCAGCGCCAGGAGCGCCCAGCTCGACATGACCACCTGGCTCTCGCGGTGCTCGACGTAGCGATCGTCGAGGCAGCTGGTGTAGTGCTCGCCCCAACCACCGTCGCTGCGCTGCTTTTGCACCAGCCACGCCGCGGCGCGCGCGATCGCCGGATCGTCCGCGGCGACACCGGCCGCGCGGAGCCCCTTGACGACGTGGAAGATGGCGTAGGTGAAGTTGATCCCCCAGAAGCCGGGGTAGGAGCCGTCGGGGCGCTGCTGGGCGCGCAGGAACTGGACGCCCCTCGTGATCGCGCTGCCGATCCGCGCCAACGTCTCATCGGGCAACTCCTCCGGCAGCTCCACCGGCGGCGTCAGGAGCAGGTGCGAGAGCGCCGCCACCGACGAGGCGGTGCACTCCACGTACGACCGCTCGGTCATGCAGTTGCCGTACATCTCGGTGTTGTTGATCCCCTCCAGGAACGCTGACCCGCGGCGCCGCTCGTAGGTGCCGAACCCGCCGTCTCCGTTTTGACGGAGGAGGATGAACTCGGCCGCCTGGAGCAGGCGCGCGCCGGGGATCTGCTCGCCCGGGGCGATCGCCCGCAGGCGGTGCAGCTGGAGGATCGCGCACAGCGCCTCGGCGGTGCAGTCGGAGACCGGCCAGCGGTGGACGCCGTCGGAGAAGCACCAGCCGCCGAGCGCCCGGTCGCGGTGCTCCTCGCGCCACGCCGGCAGGTCCTCGGTGATCTGCGCCCGGTCGAGGAACCGATAGGCCCGTCCCAGCGCCGCCCCGGCCTGCCTTGTGGTGGCCGGCGACTCGGTCAGCGCGAGCAGGGAGAAGGCCGTATCCCATGTAGTGGAATGCGCTCCGCAATAACGGACGCCCTCCGCCGCGTCCTCCCAGCGCCAGCTCTCGACCCCGTCCAGGCTGGGCGCGAGGTCGGGGTGCTGCGGGTCGCGGGCGTGGATCGCGAGGCAGTTGAGCAGGCCGTTGACCGGCGAGAGCGCCTGGTAGTTCGAGGAGCGCTGCTCGAACAGGATGCGATCGAAGCAGTGCCCGAGGGCGCGCTTGCGGAAGCGTCGCGAGTGGACCCGCTCGTGGAGGGTCATCGCGTCGGCGGAGAGCCGGACGCCCGCCGACGGGGGCACGTGGAGATCGCTCGCCGCGACGTCGTGGCGATGGGCGGCGAAGTCGATCGTGTCGTAGCGCGCGGGGTACAGCTCGGCCCGCAGCGCCTCGCGGAGCGGCCCCAGGTCGGCGCGGAAGCGACGCCCGTAGAGGTAGGCGAGGCCCATGTAGATGTTGCGGGTGTGGCAGTAGTAGCGGGTGGGATGGATCGGCACCCACGACGGCAGCGCGTAGAGCTCGGGCGGGCAGGGATTGACCCCCTCGTATTCGTAGAGCCCGAGAAACGCCAGCCAGAACTTCCCCCACGACGGCACCGCCAGGACCCCACCGGGGCGCGCGTGGAGCCACCTCCGCGCGGTCGCCAGGATCGGATCGCTCGCCGGCACACCGAGCAGGCGCTGGGCGACGTAGGCGAGGGTGGTGAAGAAGACGTAGCCGTCCGACTCGGCGTGCATCCCCCACGCCCCGTCGAGGGTGCGGGTCACCTGGTAGTGGCGGAGGATCCCGGCGCGGGTCGCCTCGTCGAACGGCCGGCCGACGATCGCTCGCACGATCACGTGCTGCGAGAGGATCATCGTGTTCCACACCATCTCGCCCTCCCACGATCCGTCCGCGCGCTGCTGCGCCAGGAGGTGCGAGGCGGCGCGAGCGAGCGCATCCTGGCGGCCCCCAGCGACGGCAGATGGCCCCGGGCCGGAGAGTGGAATCGGAAGCGGCGCGACGATGTTCACGGCTGCACCTGGGCGACGGCCCGGCCGCTCTTGTCAGACTTCTGGAGGTGCTCCTCCCACTTCCGGATCGTCAGCTGCTGGAACAGCGCCACCGCCGGATTGAGCTCCGCGATCGGCTGGTCGAAGTGCGCCTCGTAGCCCGCCTGCTCCGCCTCGACCGCCACCCCGTCCTCGGCCAGCAGCGGCTTCACGTGCAGCACCTTGGCGAAGTCGAGGATCACGCTCATGCCGCGCCGCGGGATGCGCAGCGGCAGGAACGGCACCTTGAAAGACTTGAAATAGAACAGGAAGAAGCTGCGCGTGGTGCGCTCGTCGATCGGCAGGACGAAGCACCAGTGCTTGATCTGCCCGTCGGTGTTCGACCACTGGTAGGGGTATTCGTAGCAGAGGTCCATCGCGTTCATGTCGACGCGCTGGCGATCGATGAACAGGCCCGAGATCGGGCCGGTGCCGACCTTGGTGTCGTAGCTGACGAACACCTTGTCGCCCACCGCCTCGCACTTGGTGAGCTTGGCGTCGGTGAAGGGGCGGTACTTGCGGTGCAGGTAGGCGTGGCTGAAGTCGCTCACGTTGTCGAGGATCATCGAGTGATGGGCGCGCCAGGTGAAGTCGGTCAGGACGTGGCCCCAGCGCTTCGCCACCGGCCCCTCGATCTCGGGGAGATCGGGGATCGTGCGCTCCTCCGCTAAAGCGGAATCGCCGGGGAAGATCCAGATCAGGCCGTAGCGCACCCGGACCGGAAAGCTGGTGATCTGGACCTTGGGCATCTCGTGCCCGAACAGGTCGTGCGGGACGTGGGCGAGCTTGCCGTCGCCGTCGAAGCACCAGCCGTGGTAGGGGCACACCAGGTTGCATCCCTCGACGGTGCCGGCGGAGAGCTTGAGCTGCCGGTGGGCGCAGCGATCCTCGACCGCGCGGAGCTGGCCGTCCATCCCGCGGTAGAGGGCGATCGCCCGCTTCCAGAAGGTCACCGACACGGATTTCCCGGGTGCGACGTTCTTGTCGTATTCAACGGGATACCAGTAATCGGGGTTCATCCCCGCCGCGCGCACCTTCTGGCGGCGATTGCGCGCCTGGTGGAAGTCGGGGGGACGACGCGCGGTGTCCTGGTTCACGCCTGGACCTCCGGCGCGCCGTTGACCTTGGCCGGACCCTGACCCGCTGAAGGAGCGGCCTCGACCGCCGGCTTGCCCTTGGGCGCGGGATAGGGATCGACGAACGCGACGCTCCTGCGCGGGCGCTCGATCAAGCCGCGGCGGAGGAAATCGGCGTACGCCAGCGTCACCGCCTCCTCCATGCTGGTCGGACGGAAGCCGAGGTCGCGCTCCGCCTTGCCGTGATCGGCGCGGCGGCCCATCCGGAGGAGGCGGATCGCCCCGGGGGTGAGGCGCTGGGTGCGCCGCGGAAAGAAGCGGCTCATGATCGGGCTGGCGACGGCGGCGATGCCGGCCATCAGCGGCGGCGGGAGGCGGAAGCGCGGCTTCGGCGTCCCGGTGACCTCCTGGAAGATCTGCATCAGCTCGTCGAGCGTGACGTAGCGGGTGCTGATGATGTACTTCTCGCCGCTCCGGCCCTTCTCCATCGCCAGGATGTGCCCCTCGACGATGTCACGCGCCGAGACGAACTCGAAGCCGCCCGGGATGTAGGCGGGCAGCTTGCGGTGGGCGTACGCGATCAGGGTCTCGCCCATCCGCGACGGCTTGTAGTCGTGCGGGCCCATGATCGCGCACGAGGTGGCGACCACGGTCTCGAGCCCGGCGGCGGCGGCGCGCCAGCACTCCATCTCCACCAGCGCCTTGGTCCACTCGTAGGGCATCGCCAGGGCGAACGGGTAGAACGGCACGCTCTCGTCGCTGGGGCGGCTGAGGTGATGGCCGACGGCGCTGAAGGAGCCGGAGACGACCACCTTCTTCGCACCCGCCTCGCGCGCCGCGAGCAGCAGATGCCGCGTGCCGACTACATTGCAGTCGAAGATCTCGCGCTCGCTGCCCGCCAACGTCGAGATCTTGGCCGCGCAGTGGTAGACAAGGTCGCACCCGCGGACCGCGGCGCGCAGGGACTCGAGGTCGCGAAGATCGCCGGCCACGAGCTCGATCGGGAGGCCGTCGAGCGCGCGATTGTCGCTCGCGGGCCGATAGAGGGCGCGAATGTCTCCGCCGTGGCCATCGGCGATCAGCCTGCGAACGAGATTGGCGCCGAGGTGCCCGGCGCCGCCGGTGACGAGGATCATGGGACCGCCTCCTTGTGTTGCGCGCCCGACGTAGCACGCGGCAGGAGGTGGCTCAAGTGCTTAATTTTACTGTGCGTTTTCGCTCAAATGGCAGGTGCGAATTCGCACTCATGGCAACGGCAACGGCAATCGGATCCGGCGACTACGGAACATCGAGGAGCAGGGGCGCACTGCTGGTGAAGAACCTCTTGATCGATGCCCACTTGCGGCTCGTCAGACCCTGGGGCCACAGAGGATCGCGCTCCGCGTCCTCGAAGAACGTCAGCGCCCGCATCACATGATAGCTGGCGGCCTCGGTGAGGCCGAAGCGCGCACGATAGGACTCCACCGCGTCTTGCAGTGTCATTCGCGGGCCGTCGAGGATCGCGAACAGGTCCCAGAAGTCTCGACGCAGACCCCGCGACGCGATCGTCGCCACCTTCATGGCGGCCAGATCACGCACGCCAGCGACGGGAAAGCCGCGTGGCCCGACCCGAGGCGCATCGAGCGGCGGATAGGGGTAGCTCACGAAATCCACCATCGTGTCGCCGAGGCGCACCTTCATGGCGACGTCGGACGAGGAGAGCGCCACGGCCGCCGGTATCCCGTGCGCGAGGCCCCGCCGGACGCCCTCGAGACCGACGCTCGGAGTGAGCGAAAAAAAGTCCAGATCGTTGGACCGGCGATGGCGAAGGTGCCACGCGAGCGCGCTCCCCCCGGCGAGATAAAATCCCTCCGCCACGGCGGGCACGCGCTTCAGTAGATCCAGGGCGCGATCTTGCTCTTTCGCCAGGCCGGTGGGCTTTTCCATTCCTCGTCCGGGGCATGCAGCAGTGCGCGCCAGAATTGAATCGTGCGGGGGCTTAGATCCGGATGACCGACGTCCCGAAAGAAGCGGTGGATCCTTGCGAGGCCGTACCTGTGGACCGCCCAGCGGACCTCGGATGTGCCACCCTGCTCGAGAACGCGGGCCAGGATCCCGTCTGCCTGGGCGTCGAGGTCGAGCCGCGGCGTGTAGATTTCGGGGAACAGCCACCGCATGTCGCGTGGCAGGGTCTTCCGTCGCTCAGCCCGAACCATGATTCAATCTTCGCACGGGAGCCAGGAAGGGACAACCGCGCAACCGCGCTCAGACGTGGGCGAGTGCCCACTGGAGCGTCTTCTCGACGGGGCGGTAGGCGAGCAGCGAGGTCACCGCGGAGAAGGCGGGCGAGCCGGCGAACTTCAGGAAGCCGAGGGCCATGCGGAGGCGGAAGGTGAAGTGGCGGCGGATGGCCTGCTCGTAGACCTGGCCGAGCGTGCCGTTCAGGTTCTGGGCGATCACGTCGGCGGCGATCGCGCCCGACTTCATGGCGTGGTAAATGCCCTCGCCGGTGGCGGCGTTGGTGAGGCGCGCGGCCTCGCCGATCCACAGCGCGCCCGGGGCGGCGACGGGGCCGACCTCCTCGGTGTAGACGATCGGCGCCCCGCGGTACTTGATGGTCGTGCTGCACTCGCAGGCGACCATCTCGGCGCCCTTCATGCGCTCGGGTCCGACGTGGCGGTCGATGATCTCCTGGAGGATGGTCTTGGGATCGGCCGCGTCGGCGGGGTCGTAGCAGATGCCGATGTTGACCCGCGTCGCGTTCTCGGGGAACAGCCACCCGTACCAGGGGGAGACGCGCTTCGAGAACCACATCTCCATGTGCCCCGCGAGGTGCGGGATCCCCTCCCACCAGCCCATGATCGTGGCGATCTGCCGCTTCGGGCGCTTGTCTTCGGAGAAGCGCGAGTGGGCGCCGTCGGCGAAGATCGTCAGGTCGGCCTCGATCTCGCGTTTTCCGTCGGAGATGCCGCGCACGCGCCCCGACGGGTCCTTCAGCGCCTTGATCGCCTTGAAGCCCTGCTCGAAGCGCGCGCCGGTGCGCTCGGCGGTGAATGCGATCTCCGCGTCGAAGCGCGCGCGCGGAATGATCCACGCGCCCTCCTTGCCCGAGAGGGTCGCCTCGCGCCCCGACGGTCCGGTGAAGCGCAGCCCGCGGATCCAGTAGGCCTGCTTCTCCATCACCGACGAGAGCCCGAGCTCCTGACTGAGCGTGATGCAGCGCGGGGAGAGCGCCGAGCCGCAGGTCTTCACGCGCGGAAAGACGTCGCGGTCGATCAGCACCACCTCATGGCGCTTCTGCCGCGCCAGCGACAGCGCCGCGGTCGACCCGCCCGGTCCCGCACCGACAATGGCTATCCGCATTCGCGTTCTCTAACAAGCGCCTCGCGCCCCGTCAAGCAGAAGGGCGCGCGGGCGAAATCACGAAACCAGAAGGTCCCCCAGCGTCGCTGCGACCCGCCTCCGCACCGACTTCAGGTGCGGCCCGCCGACGGCATCGCTCGCGCGGTGTCCCCGAGCGCGATCGGGCGTCTGCTATCCTCCGCCGATGGCCGCCCTCGACGACAGCTTCTTCTCCCTCACTCCCGAGCGGGTGCTGGCCGCCGTCGAGGTCGGGGGGCGGCGAGCGACCGGGCGCGTGCTGGCGCTGAACAGCCTCGAGAACCGGGTCTACGAGGTGGAGCTGGAGGAGGGCGAGCGCCTGGTGGCGAAGTTCTACCGGCCGGCCCGCTGGTCGCGCGAGGCGATCCTCGAGGAGCACGCCCTCCTCGCCGAGCTGCTGGAGGCCGAGCTGCCGGTGGTGCCGCCGATCGATCTCGGTGGCGGGGCGACCCTGGGCGACCTGCCCGGCGACGGTGGAGCGATCCATTACGCGGTCTTCCCGAAGGCGCGCGGGCGCGCCCCGGAGGAGCTCACCGACGAGCAGCTGGCCCAGCTCGGCCGGCTGGTGGCACGGCTCCACCACGTCGGATCGCGCCGCGCCGCAACGCCCAGACCGACGCTGACGCCGGAGAGCTACGGCGCCGCCAGCGTCCGCCTGCTCACCTCCGGTCCGTGGATCCCGCACGAGCTGCTGGGCCGCTTCGTCACCGTCGCCGAGGAGCTGATCGCCGCGTGCGCCCGGGCCTTCGCGCGCTCGTCCCCCGAGACGATCCGCCTCCACGGCGACTGCCACCTCGGAAATCTCCTGTGGGGATCGAGCGGCCCCTTCTTCCTCGACTTCGACGACTTCCTCGCCGGCCCGCCGGTGCAGGACCTGTGGCTGCTCGTGCCCGGCCACGACGCCGAGGCGCTGCGCCAGCGGGCGGTCCTGACCGACGCCTACCGCTCGATGCGCGCTCTCGCCCAGGGTGCCGAGCGCCTCGTTGAGCCGCTCCGCGCGCTCAGGATCCTGCGTTATTCGGCCTGGATCGCGCAGCGCTACCGCGACCCGGCCTTCCCGCGCACGTTCCCCGATTTCCTCGAGCACACGTGGTGGCAGCGCGAGATCGGGGACCTCGGCCTCCAGCTCGGGCGGGTGAACGCCGTGGTCGGCTGAGCCTCAGTGCATCGTCTACGAGGGTAGCGCGTCCAGCTCCTGCCAGCGCGCGTAGAGCCGCTCCACTTCGCGCCGCGCCCGCTCAAGGTCGGCCACCAGCGACGGGACCTCCGCTCCCCGATCGCGGTAGACCGCCGGGTCCGAGAGCACCCGTTCGCGCTCCGCGACGCTCCCCTCGGCGGTGGTGATCGCCGCCTCGATCCCCTCCAGCTCCTGCTTTTCGCGATAGCTCCGCTTGCGCGGCTTGCCCGCCCCACCCGCGGTCGCCACCGTCGCTGCGGGGCGTGGCTCAGCCGGAGGTGCGCGCTCGGCCGGGCGGCGGGCGAGGTACGACGAATAGTCCCCTTCGTAGAACACCACCCTCCCCTCCCCCTCGAAGGCCAGGATCCCGGTCGCCACCCGATCCAGGAACCAGCGGTCGTGCGAGACGATCACCGCGCAGCCGGGAAAATCGCACAGCGCCTCCTCGAGGACGCCGAGCGTCATCAGATCGAGATCGTTGGTCGGCTCGTCGAGCACCAGGAGGTTCGCGCCGGCGCGCAGGAGCTTCGCCAGCTGCACGCGGTTGCGCTCGCCGCCGGAGAGCGTCCCGATCGGCGTGTCGGCGAAGGAGTCGTCGAACAGGAGCATGCGCAGGAAGGTGCGGACGTGCACCGGGCCGTCCTCGAGCACCACGTGATCGTGATCGCCTGCCACCTCCTCGAGCACCGTCAGGTCGTCGCGCAGATCGGCGCGCCCCTGATCGAGAAAAGCGAAGCGCGTGTTAAGGCCCACCACCACCTCGCCCTCGTCAGGGGCGAGCAGCCCGAGGAGCACCCGCACCAGGGTGGTCTTGCCGGCGCCGTTCGGTCCCACCACGCCGATCCGATCGCCCGGCTTGACGATCAGATCGAGCCCGGAGAACAGCCGCCGCCCGCCGAGCGACTTGCCCGCGCCGCGCAGCTCGAGGATCGTCTTCCCGAGCCGCCCGCCAGCCGGGAGCCGCAGCACCATCGGGCCGGTGCGCCGGTCCGCCGCCGTCGGTGCCGAAGCCACCGCCGCATCGAAGCGATCGATCCGCGCCTGCTGCTTGGTCGAGCGCGCCTGGGGTCCGCGCCGGATCCACGACAGCTCGCGCCGGACGAACGAGGCCCGGTCCTTCTCGCGCGACACCTCCTGATCGAGCCGGTCGGCCTGCTGCCCGAGGAACGCGACATAGTCCCCTGCGTAGGTGAAGAGGCGCCCGCGATCGAGCTCGATGATCCGCGTCGCCACCGCGTCGAGGAACCAGCGATCGTGGGTCACCAGGAGGAGCGCGCCGGCGTGCTCCGCGAGGCGGCCCTGGAGCCACTCGATCGAGCGCCCGTCGAGGTGATTGGTCGGCTCGTCGAGGGCGAGGAGGTCCGGGCGACCGAGGAGCGCGCGCCCGAGGGCGACCCGCCGCCGCTCCCCGATCGAGAGGGTATCGATCCGCGCAGCGACGGGAGGCAGGGCGAGCGCCGCGGCGATCCCACGCACCTCGTGCTCCATCTCCCACCCGCCAAGCTGCTCGATCCGGTGGTGCAGGGCGGCCTGCTCCGCGAGCGCGGCGTCCTGCCTCGCCCCGTCGAGATCGGCCATGCGCGCACCGATCGTCTCCAGCCGGCCGAGCGCCTCGCTGTGCGCCTTCAACCCCTCCCGCAGCGTCTCACCGACGGTGCGCTCGGGATCGAGCCGCGGCTCCTGGGCCACGTAGGCGACCGACAGCCCGCGCCGTCGCGTGATCAGGCCGGCGTCGGGCGCGGCGTCCAGCGCGGTGGCGTCCTCGACCAGCATGCGGAGCAGCGTCGACTTGCCCGACCCGTTGACCCCGACGATCCCGATCCGATCGTGCTCGTCGACGGCGAACGAGACCCCGTCGAGGACGCGCCGCGGCCCGAAGCTCTTCTCGACCTCCTGGACGGTGATGATCGCGGGCAAGCGTCTCCGGGCCGGAGTGTTGCCGATCCAGCGCCGGGGAGCCAGAGCATCGATCTCGATGTAGAGTCCAGGGCATGCAGCTCGCTGGCGTGAGGAGACAGCTCGGAGAGGCGCGAGCCGCGCTGGTCGACTCCGTTGCGCACGCGACCCACGGTGCCTGCGACCCGGCCTACCGCGCCGCGCTCCGCTCCCGCAACCTGCTCTTCCACGCCGCGCGCGGGCTCGCCGCGGCGCGGGGCGAGGAGCTCCCCGAGATGCCGGTGGTGGGGATCCCAGGCGGCGGCCTGGACGACCACCGCGCGGTGCTGGCGGCGATCGACGCCGCGCTGGTCGTCACCGACGATCGCACGATGGTCGATGCGCTGGCCCCCGCGCGCACGCCGTGCGCCCGCTACCTCGGCTGGCTGCGCGACGAGGTGGGCCGCGCGCTCACCGGACGCTGAGCTCAACGACCCGCCGAAGGCGCAGAAGCCGGTCGCGCGTCGGATTTGGTAGTCTCACGGCCATGCGCGTGTCGATCTCGATGGCGGTTCTTCTGCTCGCCGGCTGCACCCAGGACGGACTCGGTCCCACACCCGGAACGGACGGTGGCGGCGCGTCCGACTTCGCCGCTGGAAATCCAGCGACCGACCTCGCGGTGTCGGCAAGGGTGTGCACGGGCAAGACCGGCGCGAAGGGCGATCGCACGTTGATGATCACCTCGGGCGGCATGGCGCGCACCAGCCAGCTGCACGTCCCGGATCGCTACGACCCGGCGGCGCCGACGACGCTGGTCCTGAACTTCCACGGCCTCACCTCCAACCCTGATCAGCAGAAGAACTTTTCCAAGATGATCGAGGAAAGCGACGCACGCGGCTTCCTCGTCGCCCATGCGCAAGGCATCCAGAACAGCTGGAACGCCGGCTCGTGCTGCGGCGGCGCCGCCAGCAGCGGGGTCGACGACGTCGCCTTCGTGCGCGCGCTCACCGCGCAGATCGCGAGCGAATACTGCGTCGATCCCAGGCGCATCTTCTCGACCGGCCTCTCGAACGGCGGCTACCTCTCCTACCGGCTCGCCTGCGAAGCCTCGGATCTCGTCGCCGCCATCGGCCCTGTCGCCGGAACGCTCCGCCTCTCCGCCGACCAGTGCAAGCCGCCGCGCCCGGTCCCCGTGATCCACTTCCACGGCACCTCCGACCCGCTCGTCGCCTACAGCCTCGTCGCCCCGACCATCGCCGTTTTCCGCGCCCTCGACGGCTGCGCCGCCACCTCGACGATCACCTACAAAATGGGCGACGCCACTTGCGAGACATGGTCCACCTGCGCCGCCGGCAGCGCCGTCACCTCCTGCACCATCGAAGGGGGCGGCCACACATGGCCCGGCGGAAACCAGGTCCCCTTCCTCGGCAAGACGAGCGCGGACATCAGCGCAACGAAGACGATGCTGGACTTCTTCGAAGCGCACCCGATGCCGTGACGGGCGGGAGCGGTGCGAGCGGCTCGATTGATCGCGTTCTCCCCTTCTCCTATGCTGCCGCGATGAACAAGCTGCTGCTGGCCCTGCTCCTCGGCCTGGCCGGCTGCCCGAAGAGCCCGTCCGCCGAGGTGGCCGGACCCAAGGAATGCGCCTCCAACATCGACTGCCCGCGCGGCTGGGTCTGTCTGGCGAAGAAGTGCGCCAACGCCACGCACGGGGCGATCTTCACCGACACCAGCAACGCGGTGACGCCCGGCAAGGTCAAGGACGAGGTGGAGCAGCAGCTCAAGGCCCACGACGACAAGATGGACAACTTGATGAAGAAGGCCGCCGAACAGCAGTAGGCAACCCGCCGCCAGCCAGCTGCCAGTCAGCTGCCAGTCAGCCAGGCCCGTTGCCGATTTCCCTGGCAGACAGTAGAGTTCCGCCCCCCACGGAGACCCACATGAGCTTTCTCGACTACTTCAGGCCGCGCTGGCGGAACAGCGATGCAGACGTCCGCGCCGAGGCGGTGCGCCAGCTGGACGACAACGACAAGGCGCTCCTGCTCCGCATCGTGCGGCAAGACAGCGACGCCAAGGTGCGCAAGATCGCGCTGAAGAAGATCGATGACCCGGAGATCCTCGGCGACGTGGCGAAGAGCGACCCCGACGAGGGGCTGCGTCGCGCCGCGGCCGAGAAGACCACCGAGCTGCTGCTCGGACGGGCGATCGCCGGTGCGGACGAGGCGAAGGGGCTGGCCGCGCTCAAGCTCCTGACCGCGCAGAAGGCGGTGGCCGAGGTGGCGCGGCGCGCGTCGCTGCCCTCGGTCCGACGGCAGGCCCTCGCCGACCTGCGCGATCAGGACGCGCTCGCCGACGTGGCCCGCAACGCCGAGGACTCCGACACCAGGCGGGCCGCGACGGAGCGGCTCCAGGAGGTGGTCGACCTGCGCGACGTGGCGATCCACGAGGCGGTGCGCGAGATCGGGCTCGCCGCGCTCGACCGGATCAGCGAGGAGGGTGCGCTCGATCTGATCCTCAAGCGGGCCAAGAACAAGTCGGTGCGCGCGGCCGCGAAGGAGAAGCTCGGGGCCCTGCGCGCCGAGACGCCGACCGCCCCCGATCGCAAGGGGCCCACCGAGGCGAGCCCCGAGGCCAGGCGCCGCGCGCAGCTCGCCCAGGTCTGTCGCACCGTCGACGAGGCGGCGAAGATCGAGGATCTCGCCGCGGCGGAGGCGGCGGTGACGGCAGCCCGCGGAACGCTGGCGGAGATCGGTCCCGGCGCGGGCGACGAGGAGTACCGCAAGCGCTTCGAGCGGGCGTGCGCGAAGGTCGCGCTGCGGCGCGAGGAGAGCGAGCGGATCCATCACCTCCACGACGAGAGCGAGGCGGCGCAGGCGCGGCGCGCGGTGGCGGAGGCCGAGCGGGCCGAGCGGGCCCTGAAGGCAAAAGAGGAGGCCGACGCGGTGCGCGCCAAGGAGACCGCCGAGCAGGCGGTGGTGCGCGAGGCGGCACGGGTCGAGCGGGAGCGCAGCGACGCCGTCAAGGCCGAGGAGCGGGCGAAGCGCGAGGCGGAGAAGGCCGAGGCGCGGGTGCGCAAGGAGGAGGAGCAGGCGCAGCAGCTGGCGCGGCTGGTCGAGCTCTGCGGCAACCTCGAGGCGCTCGCCGGCAGCGATGACAACAAGCGCGTCGAGCAGACCCTCAAGACCGCCGAGGTGGCGTTCCAGAGCGCCGGAGCGATCCCGCGCGAGATGCAGGACCCGGTGCGCGATCGCTACCAGGCCGCGCGCAGCAGGCTGGTGATCCGGGTGCAGGAGATGCGCGATACCGAGAACTGGCGTCGCTGGGCGAACGTGCCCTTCCTCGAAGCGCTGTGCGTGAAGGCGGAGAAGCTGTTCGAGGAGAGCGATCTGAAGCTGATCGCGCGCGAGCTGAAGGTGCTCCAGGCGGAGTGGAAGACCATCGGTGCGGCGCCCCGCGAGAAGTCCGAGGCGCTGTGGGGCCGCTTCAAGGCCGCAGGCGACAAGGCGTACGAGAAGACCCGCGCCCAGCCCGAGGTGCCCGACGAGGAGCGCGCGGCGAACCAGAAGAAGCGCGAGGATCTGTGCACGCAGGTCGATGCGATCGCCGCGCTCACCGACGAGAACCTGCAGTGGAAGGAGACCGCCGACCAGCTCAAGAAGCTGCAGTCGGCGTGGAAGGAGACCGGGCCGGGCCCGAAGGATCTCACCCAGGAGGCATCGGACGCGATCCTGAAGCGCTTCCGCGACAGCTGCGACAGGTTCTTCGCGCGATTCAAGGAGCAGGCCGGCAAGCTGGACGAGGGGCGCGTCGAGAGTCTCAAGAAGCTCGAGGGGCTGTGCGAGCAGGCGGAGAAGATCGCGGCGACCCCCGACGCGGCCATCAACTGGAAGGACGCGGCGGAGCAGGTCAAGGGGCTGCAGGCGGACTGGAAGACCGTGGGGGCGGCGCCGCGCGGTCAGAGCGAGGCGGCGTGGAAGCGCTTCCGCGAGGCGTGCGACCGCTTCTTCGCGCGACGCAAGGCGGAGTTCGAGAAGCTCGACGCCGAGCGCGCAGAGAACCTCCAGAAGAAGGAGGCGCTATGCGTCGAGGTGGAGGGGCTGCCCGAGCCGCCCGACGAGCAGGCTGCCGCGGAGCAGATCCGGAAGTACATGGGGCAGTGGAAGGCGCTCGGACCGGCGCCGCGCGAGCAGGCCGACGCGGTGTGGGATCGCTTCCGCAAGGCGTGCGATCGACTGCGCGAGTTGGGGCGCGGCCCCGCGGAGCCGGAGGTGGTTCCCGAGGCGGCAGCCTCGGCGGCGGCAGCCTCGGACAAGGCAGACAAGTCGGGGATGGGGATCGGCCGCTTCGAGAACAAGCTGCCCCTCGGTGATATCGCCGCGGAGTGGGGCCGGATGGCCGACGAAGAGGAAGACAAGTAGGCGACGGCCCGCCCCGCGCGCGCCGCGCTACCGGATCCGCACCTGGAACCCGTGCCGCCTCTGCGGCGTCGGGTTGTAGTACATCTCGTCCGACTGCCCGGGCAGGAACTCGAAGTCCCAGCGCTGCAGGATCAGGGTCGTGATCAGCCGCATCTCGATCTGCGCGAAGCGCTTGCCGATGCACGCGCGAGGGCCACCCCCGAAGCCCACCATCGCGTAGGCGGGCGGGCGCCACCCGTCGAGAAACCGCTCCGGCCGGAACTCGAGCGGCCGCTCGAACAGCTCGGGCATGCGCCCGGTGTAGTGCGCGCTGTAGGCGACCTTGCTGCCGGCCGGGATCTCGAAGCCCCGGAAGGTCAGATCGCGCGTCGCGCCGCGGAGGCAGAACACCAGCGGCGGATGGAGCCGCTCGGCCTCCTGGAGCGCGGCATCGAGCAGGGGCTGCTCGGACGACGCTTGCGGAGTGGCCTCCCCGAGGGCGCGCGCCTCGCCCTGCAGCGCGGCGTGGATCTCGGGTCGCCGGCCAAGCTCGACCCACAACGAGGTGAGCAGGCTCGACGTGGTGTCGTAGCCGGCGAACACCAGGGCGAGCATCTCGGACACCAGGGTCTCGTCGGGCAGCGGCTCGCCGGCATCGTCCTCGCTGCGCATCAGGCTGCCCAGCATGTTCGCCGGGATCGCGCCGCTCCGTCGATAGTCCCGGATCCGCTCGGCAAGGAGCCCGGCGAGCGCGCGGCGCGCCTTCACCCCCCGATGGAAGCGGGTGCCCGGAAGCGGCACCTTGAACACCGAGAACAGCCCCAGCCCGATCTCCTCGAACAGGCGGGTCAACGGCGGGATCTCCGCGTCGGCCGCGCCGAGGAACTGGCGCGCCACCACATGGAACGAGATCCGCTTCAGCTCCCCGGCGAGATCGATCGTCTCGCCGCGCCGCCAGCCCGCAAACCGGCCCTCCGCGATCTCGCGCATCGCCGCGCCGTGGTCGCCGTCCATCCGGGCGTGGAAGGCCGGCTGGAGCGCCCGCTGCCGCGTCCGGTGCGCCGCGCCGTCGAGGAGGATGAGTGTGGTGGCGCCAAAAATCGGCTCCATCGTGAAGCGGTAGCCCTCGTGCCAGGAGAAGTCGTCTTTGTGCGTTGCAGCAAGAATGCGCTCGTTGCCCTCCGGCCCCATCAACCAGACCAGATCCTTCAGGCGCCCGCGGTCGGGGAGATGGGTGCGCCACACCGGCCCGTAGCGCGCGGTGAAATCGGTGATCAGCCCCGGCGGATCGCGCAGCAGCCGCCGCGCGGCGGAGATCGAGAAGAGCTTGCCAGGACCCGGAGGGAGCATCGCGTCGCGGCCAACGTCTACTCCCGCCGCGACAGCGCGTCCTCGGCGCGCCGCATTCGTTGCTTCAGGTCCGCGACGTCCTTCTCCAGCAGGTCGACGTGGTGCGAGTGGAAGCCTTCGTGCCGCTGCTGGTCGCCGGCGATCTGGCGCATGAAGCCTCCGAGATCCACGAGACCTTGCTCCACGCGGCCAAAGCGCGTTTCGAGCTTGTCGAGCCGATCGTGGGTCCGGTCGATGCGCTCGCCGAGGTTCGTACCCATCGTACGCACCTCGTCCCCCACGGACGTGATTCCGTCTCCGATCTGCTTGAGGATCTCGACGGTCAGGTCATCTCCCATGGCCGAAGTGTACACCACCTCGGCGCCCACGCTGACCGCTTGCCAGGCTCGCGCTCTCCGATCCGACCCGCGCGAACCCTGGGATGGTGTTCGGTTTTCAGATACTGTGACCGCCGGAATCGGATGAGCGAACGCGGGCTGAGTGCGGCGGAGCGGGCGGTGTGGCTGATGGATCGCGCGGCGCCGCTCAACGGGGTGATCGTGGCGCGCATCGAGGGCCCGCTCGACACGGCGGGGGTGCGGGCCGGGCTGGCGCGGCTGCAGCGACGGCATCCGCTCCTGCGGGCTCATGTGGGCGGCGATCTGCGGGCGCCGCGCTTCGTGGATCCCGGAGCGACGGCCGCCACGCCGGTGGCGTTGCGCGTGCTGCGACGCAGGAGCGACCAGCACTGGGAGGAGGTGGCCGAGGAGGAGCTGAACCTCCCTTTCGACCCGCACGGCGCCCCGCTGATGCGCGCCGCCCTCCTCGAAGGCGACGGGGCGCACGACCTCGTGCTGGCCCACCACCACATGATCTCCGATGCGCTCTCCGCCGTCTCGCAGGTGCGCGAACTCCTGGAGTGCGCCGCCGGGCTCGCCCCCGGGGAGGAGCCCTCCTTTCCGCTGCGACCGGCGATGAACGACCTCTTCCCCGCCGCCGGGCGCGGCGTGGGGCGCCTGGGCGCGCTGGGCTCCTTCGTCTGGCAGCAGGCGGGCCGCACGCTGGCCGCGCGCCCGCGGCGCCTGGCGGTCGACGAACAGGTGGCACCCGCGGCCCGCAAGAGCCGGGTTCTCCACCACGCGCTCACCGAGGGGGAGACGGCGTCGCTGGCAGCACGCGCACGGAAGGAGAGCACCACGGTGCAGGGGGCGCTCCAGGCGGCGTTGCTGCTCGCGGCGGGCGACGATCTCCAAGGCGGTGCCGACCGAACGGCAGGATCGACCGCGGGCGAGGAGTCCGTCCACCTCGGCTGCTTCTCCGGCGTCAACCTGCGCGATCAGTTGACCCCCTCCGTCGGTGAAGAAGTGGGCCTCTATGTCTCGCAAGCCACCACCTTCCTCCGCGTCGACCCGCAGCGAGCCCTGTGGGATCTCGCCCGCGAGGCCAAGGCGCGCCTCGATGCGGCCCTCGCGCGCGGCGAGCCCTACGTCACCTTCCCGCTGCTCGGTCTGTTCGTCCCGTCGGGGAGTGACCCTCTGCCGGGCCTGGTGCGGCGGATCGATCAGGCCATCCCGGCGGGCCTCGGGATCACCAACATCGGCCGCCTCGGCCTGCCGGAGCGCTACGGCGCGCTCTCGCTCGACCGGCTCCACTTCGCGATCGGCCTCGCGCTGGTGGCGCCCCTCGCGATGGCGGTGTGCACCTTCCGTGGCCGGCTCTCGTTCAACGTGGTGTACGTCGAGCCGCTCCTCGGACGCGCGCGCGCCGTCGCAATCGCTGAAGGAGTGCGCGCCCGGCTCGTCGCTGCGGGTGCCCTGGAGTGACCCGATCGGGGGGCGGCGCGGCTACGATCCGACGGCCATCTGGTGCGGCTCGCTCGGTGCCTCGACTGCTCGCACCGGCACCTCGGCGAACTGGGCGAGATAGCGCTCGCTCCACCGGATCAGGTGATGCGCTGTCGGTACGACCTTGAACAGCACATCGAGCAGGCTCGGGATCTTGCCGCGCACCCGCAGCCGCACCGCCTGCCACACGAAGCGCCAGAAGAGGCGGCGGTAGTCCTCCCGCACCCCCACGCGGAGCACGTTCCGCATCGCCTTCACCGCGAACGGGAACAGGATCTTCAAGTGCGTCCAGGTCTTCGACGGTGGCCGCCCCGCCACCTGCCGTCCGTAGACGTGCTCCAGGTTCCACGTATAGCGCGCCCACACCTTCTCCGGCGAGTAGGCGTCCCGCATCGTCTCGATCAACATCTGCTTGATCACCGCATTGGGGAGCTTCATCTTCACATTGCTGTTCAGGCAGCCGAGCAGGTTGTCCATCTGCAGGTGGTCGTCGTCGGCCACCAGGCGCCCCTCCCGCACCATGCGCTCCCACAGCGGCGTCTTCGGCAGCGCCGCCAGCATGTTGAAATGGATGATCGGCGCATTGGCCTGATCGATGAACCGCGCCACCATCCGCCCCGTCTCCGGCGTATCGCTGTCGAAGCCGAAGATGATCCCGATCAGCACCTCGATGCCATGCTCCTCGATGGCGCGCAGCGAATCGAGGATCGGGTCCATCACGTTCTGCTTCTTGGAGATCTGGATCAGCGTGGTCGGGTCGGGCGACTCGACGCCGACGAACATCGTCGTGAACCGCGCCAGGCGCAGGAGCTCGAGGATCTCCTTGTCGCGCGCCAGGTTCACCGACGCCTCGGAGGTGAACTGGAACGGAAAGCCGCGCGCCTTCTGCCAGGCGATCAGCTCGGGCAGGAACTCGCGCAGCGCCTTGCGGTTGGCGATCAGATTGTCGTCGACGAACATCACCGCGCCGATGAAGCCGCGGTCGTACAGGGCGTCCAGCTCCTTCATCACCCGCGCCGGCGATTTGAGGCGCGCCACGCGTCCGTAGATCATCGGGATATCGCAGAACTCGCAGGTGAACGGGCAGCCCACCGAGAACTGCACCGGCACCAGCAGATACCCGTTCACGTCGATGAGATGAAGCGCCGGCAGCGGCTGCTCGTCGAGGGTGGCCTTCTCCTTGGTCTGGAATACCACCTGGGCGGGCGGCTTGGCGGTGGCCGTACGCAGGAACGCCAGCAGCTCCTTCGTCCCGTCGCCGAGCTCCCCAACGTGCAGGACGTCGGCCTGCGGGTAGTACTCCGGGCAGATGTTCACCGACGATCCACCGACGACGGTGATCTTCCCGCTCCGGTTGCACAGATCGATCAGCTCGATCAAGCGGACGCGCTGCTGGTGCATCCCCGAGAGGCCCACCACCTCGGCCCACGCGAGGTCCGCCGGCTTGAACGGCTCCACGTTCTCGTCCGCGATCCGCACCTCCCAGCCGTCGCCCTCGAACAGCCCGGCGATCACCAGCAGGCCGGTCGGCGGCATCACTCCGCGCTTGCCTGGATAGAACGGCGCCATGAACTCGTAGTTGAGCAAATGGCTCCGGGTGAACTTCGGATAGATGAGCAAAATCCGCCGCTTGTCCGTCATCATCCGGCCTCGAGCTTCCGCGAATGCGGCAGCTGCGACGGCGTCCGCGACACGAGGAGGTCGTTCATCCGCATCAGGATCTTCTTGCGGACGCCCAGCCGGGACATGAAGCGGAAGAGATCGGGCATGCGCGCCCACAGCGGCCCCTTGCCGCCCAGCAATCGATAGCCCTTGTCGACGAAGGACACCATCCCGGGATTGAGGATCCCCTCGGCGGCGGTCATCCAGTTGGGGTGATCGATCGCGCCCTCGATCAGGAGGCGATACATGTCGGCCACGCTGATCGTCGGGGCCACGTACCAGGAGGGCCGGAGGAGGTTGTCGGCGGCGTCGAACCAGCCCTGCTCCTTGCACTGCTTCTCGAGCGGCGTGCCCGGGTAGACCCGGATCCCGGCGGTGAACAGCGCCACGTCGGTGGGCACGATGTACCGCTCGCAGAACTCGAGCGTCTCCTTGACCGTCGCCACGGTCTCGCCGGGCGCGCCGAACAGGAAGAACCACAGCGTCTTCAGGCCGGCCTTGCGGAGCTGCTCGGCGGCGAAGATCACCTGGTCGCGGTCGAATCCCTTGCGCAGCGACTTGAGGGTGACGTTGGACGCGCTCTCCGGCGTGCACATCACGTTGGAGAAGCCGGCGCGCTTCATCGCTTCGAGGAGCTCGGTCGACATCGCGGCCGGATTGACACCCATCGTCGACAGCTCGACGTCGGAGGGCAGCTTGCGACGCGCCAGCTCCTCGCAAAGAGCGATGGCGTGGACCGGTGGGATATTGAACGTGGAGTCGACGAAGTCGATCGAGCGCACGCCGACCTCGCGCACCGCCTCCTCGATCTCGTCGACGATCAGGCGGGGCTCGCGGCAGCGATAGGTGCGCCCCTCGATGTTGTTGTAGGCGCAGTAGACGCAGCGCAGGGCGCAGCCGCGCTTGGTCTGGATCGGATAGGGCGCCCCGTGGCCGACGTAGGTGGCCCAGTCGACCCAGCGCCACAGATCGCTCCGTCCGCCGGTCTCGAAGTCGGTGACGATCGATCGCCCGGCGGGCGGCTCGCCGAGGAACACGCGATCTCCGCCGAAGGCGCGCGCGTGATCGGGGGTGGGCTTCGGGCCGTGGCGATCGAGCACGCCCGGGACAGCCTGGAGATCCGCACCGTCGGTGAGCGCCGAAAGGAAGGCCGGCAGCGCCTCCTCGCCCTCGCCCGCCAGCGCGAAGTCCGCCTCGACGTGCAGGAGGATATCCCACGGCGCGAGGTTCACCGCCGCGCCGCCGATCACGATCCGGGCGCGCGGGCAGGCCAGCCGGGCCACGCGCACCACCTCATCGCGGACCTCGTCGAGGTAGAAGCGCGGCGCGTCGAAGTTGCAGTTGTCGAGGTTGCGGATCGAGATGCCGATGACGTCGGGTGCAAACTCGGCGGCCCGCACCCGGGTCTCGCGCGCCGGATTGCGCACGAAGGCGAGGTCGAGGAACGACACCTCGTGATGCGCCGCAGCGGTCGCGCGCGCCACCATGGCGAGGCCGATCGGCGCCGCCGGCCACGGAGATTGCTCGCGATTCGAGTTGATCAGCAACACGCGCATTCCGTGGCACTACACCACGGAGGGGGGGCGCGTGTCGAGGGAAGGTCGTGAACCTTGAGTGAACCTTGACCCGCCGCCGGCTCCGCTTCTACACTGGCTGGCGCCATGAGACGGATCACGCTCGGATCGATGCTCGTCGCCGTCGCTGCCACCGCGGCCGCCACGCCGCCCGCCGCACCGGGCCCGACCGTGGGCAGCAAGCTCTCCCCGGTGACGTTCTCCGATCCCGAGTGGCACCCCCGCCAGTTTCCCGACGGCACGCTGCCGCTGCTGATCCAGTACGAGGACAAGAACGCCGGCGAGCAGAACAAGCACGCCAACAAGCTCTTCGGGGCCTTCACCGACCACCCCGCCAATCACGGGAAGTTCGAGTTCGTCCCGGTCGCCGACGTGGGCGACTACAACTGGTGGCCCGCCAAGAAGTACGTCCTCGACAACATACGCGCCACCTGCGAGCGCGAGAAGGTCACCGTGTGGATCGACTGGAAGGGCGAGGCCCGCAAGGTCTGGGGGCTGACCAAGGGCAAGAGCGTGATCCTGCTCCTCGACGGCGAAGGCAGCGTGCGCTTCGTCTCCGAGGGGCCGCTGTCCGAAGCCCAGCTCAAGACGCTGGAGGCGCAGCTGATCGGGCTGGGCCTGTCTCGCTGATCGGCGGGCGGAGGAGCCCGGGCTTCCCGGCCAGCGGGCCGCGGCGCGGAATCGCCGCCCACAGAAGGTGCGGCACGGCGCGCAGGAGGCTCCACACCCGGAACACAATGGAGTGGAAATAGAGCGGGAAGGCTGCAGCTTGCCGCATCCGGTCGGGCGCGAGCCGGGTGCGGACCACCGCGAAGCCACCCAGGAAGAGCATCACCGGCGGCACCACCGACCCGACCAGGGCGACCAGTGTGAGCAGCCAGCCGAGCGGTCGGAACCAGCCGTGGGCGTCGTCGAGGATGCGGAGATAGGAGGCGATGCGGCGCGGAATGAAGTGCATCCCACGGGCGAGGAATCGATAGACCTGCAGGCTGCTCCGGAAGCTCGGGCCGCGGACCAGACCATCCCACACGTGGTGCAGCGGGATCAGCCCGCGCATCGTCTTTTCGTACCAGACGCCGAGGTCGGGCCGGTCGAGCAGGCGAGGCGCCAGCGCGGCGGCGGCGGTGGCGGTCCACAGGCCGGTGCTGCTCGGGAACCAGATCGTGATGAAGCTGCCACCGACGAGCAGCCAGTTTCGGCCCGAGGCGCGCTGGCGCACCGAGTAGCGGTGGCGAAGGTCCTGGATCGGCTGCTGGTCGGGGTAGAGGGGGCGGTAGTCGAGGCCGCGACGGCGGAAGGCCTCATCCAGCCGCGCCATCAGATCGCCACGGTCGTCCGCGCCGTGCTCCCCTTCGGCATCGAGGCTCATGCCCACCGAGAGGGTGCGGCCGATCGGGATCAGCCAGGCCATGGCGTCCAGGCCGTCGAAGTCGCGGTCGAGGCGGAGCAGGTTGGTGCCGTGGCGCCACCACTCGGGTGGGCGGGGCTCAGCGTCGGCGCGGCGAAAGTGGGTGAACACCACGCGCTGCGCCGGACCGAGCGGGGTCTCGGCGAGCCGCGCCGCCCGGGCCACCAGGCTCATGCCCCCGGTGGCGTCGAACACGTAGCGCGGCCGCTCGATCGGCGGCCCGTCGCTGAAGTCGATCCGGATCACGGCATCGGAGGCGGCGTCGAACTCGAGATGGCTCACCCGCGTGGTCACGAAGCGGCAGCAGGGTTCTGCCAGGGCCTTGCGATACACCGCGCGGTCGAACGCGATCCGGTCGAGGTGGAACAGCGCCTCGCCGAACCATGGGTAGCGCGGCTTTCCCTGGGCCGGGGCGAACTTCGCCACGCGCTTTTTTCCGCGCAGCGGATCGGCGAGATGGATCAGCGTGGCGAAGTGGCCGTCGAGGATGCTGATGTGGCTCTTGTGGAAGAAGCACTCCGGGAACTCACGGCCGAACAGCCGCCACAGCTCCGGGCTGGCGCCGTCGGTGAGCGCCTCGCCGAGCCGCGGAATCGCCGCCGGCTCGCCGCCGCCGATCAGCACATGCTCGATCCCGGCGCGCGAGAGCGACAGGCTGACCAGCAGCCCCGAGAGCGAGGACCCAAGGACCACCGGGGCGGCGGGCGCCGTCATCGTCACATCGCGCGGCGGATCGCGTCGAGGAGCGTGAGCGCCGATCCGCTCACCACGCCGAAGCGGATCTCGGGGTGGTGTTTGAGGAAGAAGCTCACCATCCAGCCCAGGGAGAACGGGTCGAACCCCACGCGCGTCGCGAGCACCGTGGCGCGCCCCTCGTCGACCCCTTCGACTTCGAAGCGGATCGCGAGGTCGCGCGGCTCCCCGGCGACGTAGGCGACATCGATCCAGCGCCCCTCCTCCGAGGTGATCAGCCCCTCGGCGGAGAACTTCGCCGTGAAGAGGGCGATCTTGAACCGCAGGTCGACATGCACCCGCTGGCCCTCGCGGCGGGTGCGATGGATCATCGGAATGAAGCGCGCGTGCCGCTCGAGGTCCGACACCACGCTCCACACGTGCGCCGGCGTCCGCTCGATCCGAGCGATCGCCGTCGCCGCCAGCGGATGCCCCTGGGAATCAAGCTCCACCTCGACGAGCGGATGCGCCGCGATCGCGCCCACGAGGCGAGGGCTGAGGAGCGGCGTCACCCTGCGAACCGGAACCTAGTGTCCTGCCGTCGCTGCCGCGAGGTGCCGGGCGCTGATCAGGTGGACCAGCGCCCGCAGCGGTTCGGTGGCCAAAGAGGGCGTCCCGAGCAGCCCCACCGCCTCCGTCACCGTCTGACCGAGGGTCCGCCGCACCTCGTCGACGCCGAAGCGCAGGGCGGCGTTCGGCCGGTCGAACAGCGCGTCCTGGCCCACCGGCTTGCCGCAAACCTCGGCCGAGGAGAGACAATCGTCCAGATCGTCTGCAAGCTGGAGCGCCCGGCCGATCAGCTCGCCGAAGCGCAGCCAGCGCGCGAGGTCAGCGTCGGCGCCGGCCGCCAGCGCCCCGCCGCCCGCCGCGGCGCGAAAGAGCGCCGACGTCTTCTGCATGTGGTAGGCATCGAGGTCGACGTTGGTCTGCAGCTCGAGACCCTGCCCACCGATGATCCCGGAGCGCGACCCGGTGGCATCGGCCAGGAGCCGCGTCAGCCGCATGGCCCGCTCCGCCTCGACCAGCGGCGACGACGCGAGCACCTCGAAGGCCAGCGTGAGCAGCGCGTCGCCGACCAGGATTCCGGTCGCCTCGCCGAACATCGCGTGGCAGCTCGGCTTGCCGCGGCGCTCCTCCGCGTTGTCGAAGGCCGGGAGATCGTCGTGCACCAGCGACGCGCAGTGGACCAGCTCAACCGCCGCCGCCATCCGCCCCGCCAGCTCCGCGCCACCCGCGCCGTGGAGTTCCGCCACCATGCACACCAGCGCCGGACGCGCCCGCTTCCCGCCGGGGAAGACCGCCTCGCGCATCGCCAGGTGGAGGCGGGAGGGCGGCGATCCGGGGTGAGGCAGCGTGCGATCGAGCCACTCCTCGATCAGCGCGAGCGTCCGAGCCTGCCGCCCGAACAGGGAGCTGTCCAGGGAGCCGTCCGGTTCCAGTTGGGCCGATGGGCGAGTCATGCTATTGGACTTCCCGGCGCTCGGTCTTCTGCAAGCTGCAAGTGACTCCGCTTCTCGGCTCGCACGAGGCGATCCCGGTGCCTAGCGGTGACAAGACGATGCACTCTCGCATACATGGCGGCGCCGGGGAAGTGCCTGGGATCACTTTCAACGTGACGGCACCCGATGGCTCCCGCTAACCCGCGTGGGCCCGCGGTGGCGGTGGTGGGCGCCGGCGTCGGCGGGCTCGCGGCGGCGATCCGGCTCCAGGCCGCGGGGGCGCGCGTCACCGTGTTCGAGCGCTCCGCCACCGTCGGTGGGAAGCTCCGTGAGGTGGAGGTCGGCGGGCGCCTTCTCTCCGCCGGGCCGAGCGTCCTCACCATGCGCTACGTGTTCGAGGAGCTGTTCGCCGCCGCCGGTACCAGGCTCTCGGATCACGTCACGCTCCTCCCGGTCGACCCCGCCTGCCGCCACTTCTTCCCCGACGGATCGCGCCTCGATCTCTCGAACGATCCGCAGCGCTCGCGGGAGGCGATCCGCCTGTTCGCCGGCGAGAAGAACGCACGCGGCTTCGATGCGCTGCAGAAGCAGGCGGCCCGGATCTTCGACGTGGTGCACCAGCGCTTCATGGAGTCGCCGGTCCCGAGGATGCGCGACCTCCTCAGTCCGGCGCTGCTCTTCGCCCTGCCCCAGTTCATCCACATCGACTCCGGACGCACGCTGTGGAAGGCGCTCGAGGAGCTCTTTCCCGACGAGCGGCTGCGCGTGCTCTACGGCCGCTACGCCACCTACAACGGCTCCTCGCCCTTCCTCTGCCCGGCCACGCTGGCGGTGATCATCCACGTCGAGCAGCAGTTCGGGATCCAGGTCGTACAGGGCGGGCTGTACCGGCTCGCCGAGGCCCTGGCGGGAGTGGCGCGCTCCCTCGGCGTGGCGATCCACACCGGCGCGAGCGTGGAGAGGGTCCGGGCCTGGGGCGGGCAGGTGCGCGGCCTCACCGTCGACGGCGAGCCGCACGATGCCGACGCGGTGGTGGCCAACTGCGACGCGGCACAGCTCTACGGCCGCCTGCTCCCCGGCGATCCGGCGGCGGCGCGCGCGGCCGAGAAGGTGTCACGCCTCGAGCCGTCGCTGTCGGCCTTTGTGCTCCTCGCGACCGCCGCGGTCGGGGACTTCCCTTTGGCGCACCACAACGTCTTCTTCTCCAGCGATTACCGGCGCGAGTTCGACGAGCTGTTCGATCGACGTCTCCGCCGCCCGCCCGAGGACCCGACGGTCTACCTGTGCGCGCAGGACCGCGCGCCCGGGCTCTCGCCGCCCCCGGACGGGATCGAGCGCCACCTCCTCCTCAGCAACGCGCCCCCGCTGGACGAAGCCTCGCGCACCGATTGGAGCGCCCTCGGACCGCACTGCCGGAGCCGCCTCCTCGCCACCCTGGAGCGCTACCACCTCGCGCTGTCACCAACGGCGGAGCAGGCCGTGACGCCGGTCGATCTCGAGGCGCTCTTCCCGGCCAGCCGGGGGTCGATCTACGGCGCGTCGTCCAACTCGAAGATGGCGGCGTTCGAGCGGCCGGAGAACCGGGTGAAGGGCTGGCGAGGCCTCTACCTCGTCGGAGGAAGCGCCCACCCGGGAGCCGGGATCCCGATGGTGGCGCTGTCGGGCAAGATCGCCGCGCGGCTGGCGGCGGAGGATCTCGGGCTCGCGCCATCGCGACCGCCGTCTCCGAGGCGTTAGCCCCGTGCTGACATGCATCGGCGGACCCTGGTGATCGCGGCCGAGGCGCCCGGATTGCGAGGCGCGACGTTGCTTTCAGAGCTTGCTGCACGTCGCCTCTTGCCGACGACGGAGAATCCTCTCCGTATTTGACGGAGGAGGAACGAAGCCAGCCGGCATGGATCGGCCGCGGGGTGCTTAACGGAGAAGGGGGTCCCTCCGCTCCCGTAGTCGTAGTCGTAGTCGTAGTCGTAGTCGTAGTCGATTCAGGGGCACTCGCGCGCGGGGGATCACCTCGCCGGCACATGCGCGTGAGCATCTCCACGATGCGGGTCAGCAACTCCATGGCCTGTCGCCGAGTGTCTTCCAAGGCGAGTTGCAGGACCGCAAAGGCATCCACGATCGCCTTGCACTCCATCGCGGAGCCCCGGGCGATGCTGTAGAAGCGGGCGCCAT
>SHYY01000047.1 GCA_009692555.1 Myxococcales bacterium | reverse complement strand
GGCGTCCGGGGCCGGAGGGCGGCCCGTACGGGCTCCAACCGCCCCCGCGCGCCGGCCGACCGCCCCGCGCTTCCGACGGGAGCACGCCGTGACCGGCCCGCGGGTGCCGGAGACGGGCTCCGACGTGAGCGAGTAGTACTAGGGCGGCTCCTGCCCCCCCCTGTAGCGACGGCAAGGCCTGCCTCTCCGGGGGCGATTGCAAGAGCGCCTCCTGTGCCGCGATGACCTGCGCAGCGTCGTCCGGGGCGCTGGCGGAGTGAAGCTTCAGCCGGCCGTCCACATCGCTGCGGGCGGCCATCCGGTGGCGCTCGCGAGCGCCGACTTCGATCGCGACGGCCGGCCCGACGTGGCGGCCACCTGCGTCGCCGATCAGGCCGTTGTCCTGCTCCTCGGGAGCAAGGGCGGCCTCCGCCGGACCCTCCCCTGCAAGACCGGCGAGTTCCCCTCCGCCGTGGTCGCCGGCGACTGGAACGGCGACGGCAAGCCCGATCTCGCCACCGCGAACTACAGCAGCGGCGACGTCAGCGTGCTGCTCAACCAGGGTCCCCGAGCGCAGCGCCTGCGCAGCGCCTCATCGCCTTGCGCGCGGGTCTTGTGAATGGTATCCCGAGCGCGATGCGCCGCGTCGCCGCCCAGGTGCTCGCTCTGCTGGCCGCGCTCGCGCTGCTCGGCCAGAGCACCGGATTCGCCAACGCCTTCGAGTACGACAGCGTGATCCACTGCTGCTGCGGCGATCACGACGCCGATCACGAGTGCGGCTGCCACGACTGCCCCGGTCACGGGCGGCTGCGCTTCCGCAGCACCGACGGCAAGGGCGAGGTTCCTACCGGAACGCCGTCGCTGCGACCCTGCCGTGGGCGTACCCACAGCGGGGCGATTCCATGGGTGCCCGCGCTCCCACCGCCGCCGCGCGAGGGGCTCCCCGCCGCCCTGGATTCCACGCGGCTCACCGCACCCGATCCACCGCCGCTCATTGACCGCTTTCCCGTCGCTGCACGGCCCCCTCCGTAGATCGCTCGCCGACCGGATCCGATCACGCTCTCGATCCGATTGAACCGGAAAGCGGAGGTTCGAACACCATGCCCCATGGTCTGCATGCGGCGCGTTCGCGCGCGCCGGCAATCGCCCGTGTCTTCTCGCTCGCGTTCGCCCTCGCCCTCGCGGTGAGCCTCGTCCCATCGCGGGCGCTCGCCTGCGCCGCCTGCTCGTGCGGCGACCCGACCCTCACCGCGATGGGGATCGAGAAGCCGTTCCCGCACCGCGTTCGGCTCGCCGTCGACGAGCGCTTCGGAGGCCACGCGACCGGCGACGGCGAGCGCGAGGTGCAGGCCTGGACCCTCCGCTCCACGGTCGCCGGATCATGGTCCCCGAGCGAGCGCTTCACCGTCGCGCTGACGCTGCCGGTGGTGGCGCAGTGGATCGATTCCGGCGCTCGCCCTCGGCAGAGCTTCGTCGGCCTCGGGGACGCCGAGGCCTCGGCGCGCGCGATCGTCTTCCGCGATCGCAAGTTTTCGCCGCGCCATCTCGTGTCGCTGCTCGCCGGCCTGAAAACGCCCACCGGACCGCGCCTCTACGACGACGCTGGCTACCCCTTCCCCGAGGACGATCAGCCCGGATCGGGCTCCTGGGACCCGTTCGCCGGGGCGGCCTGGGGCTGGTTCGGCGAGCCGGTGAGCTTCTTCTCCACGGTCAGCGTCCGCGTTCCGACCCCGGGCCGGCGCGGCTACCGGCGCGGCCAGAGCCTTGGCGCCAGTGCCGGATTGCAGTACCAGTTCCCGTCGCTGGTCGCGGTCGGAGTCACCGCCGATCTCCGCTGGGCGGCGTCCGATGTGCTCTCCTCGGGCAGCGATTCTCGCGACAGCGGGGGCGCTCTCATCGGCCTCTCTCCGTCGGTGTCGGTGGCACCGGTGGAGCGCTGGCTGATCCGCGTGTCGGGCCAGATCCAGGTCGGGCAGTGGCTCCGCGGCCATCAGTCCGAGAACCACGCCCTCATCCTCTCCACCGTCGTCGATCTCAACTAAAAGGAACTCCGATGTCGATTCCCCGTCACATCCTCTTCCTCTCGATCGCCTGCTTCGCGCCGCTCGTCGCCCTCGGCTGCGGCCACAAGGGCACCCAGCGCGAGCCCGACGAGTTCGCCGGCTGCTCCACCGACGAGAGCTGGGTCACCTTCGACGACCAGGAGGTGGGCAAGCACGTCACGATCGACGACGCCCTCGCGGCGAGCTTCCGGCCGCCGATCGCCGCCGGCGCGATGCACCCCGCCACCCCGAAGCCGACGTTTTCATGGAAGCTCACCGCCACGCTCGACGGCAAACCCAACGGCACCGCCGCGTGCGACATGAAGTGCCCGCTCTGCGGGTCGCACGAGGCGGCCGTTACGGGCGACCTCTTCGACCTCCAGTTCTCGACCGGCGGCGCCGTCACCCACCGCGTCCTGACCACCCTCCAGAACTGGACACCGAGCGACGCTGTGTGGGCCTCGTGGAAGGGAAAGAGCCTATCGCTGGCGACGGTGCGGATGGTGGTGAAGCTCGGCGAGGTGTCGGAGGGGCCCTACCAGGCCACGAAGCCGATCGCCTTCTCCGTCGGGAGATGAACGCCGTCGCTACCCCCGGCTCGCCCCGGTGAAGTGGAAGTCGCGGAGCAGCAGCGTCGGGCAGACCAGCCCGCCGCCCGAGGTGGTCGACCACCACGCCGCCACCGCCCGCCGTTGCCGCGTGATGCCGCCTTCGCGCCCCAGCGCCTCGAGCAGCGGCTCGGTCCAGCGCAGGTTCCGCACGCCGCGGGTGATCCGGCCGTTCTCGATCAGCAGCAGGCCGTCGCGGGTCATCCCGGTCATCAGAGCCCGTCGCGTGTCGAGCAGCCCGTTGACGTAGTGGAACCGTGTGACCCACAGCCCGCGCTCGACGCGCGCGAGCAGATCCTCGACGCGGTCCTCGCCCGGCGCGAGGTGGAGGTGCTGGGGCGAGCAGGTGTCCCAGCCCAGCTCGTCGCCGAGGGGCACGGCGTGGCCGGTGGGTGCGACCCCGGAGCGGCGCGCGGCGGCGCGATCGTTGACCACGCCGCCGGCGACGCCGTGCGCGATGAAATCGACCCGTCGCTTGGGCGTGCCCTCGGCGTCGAAGGGTGCGCGTATCGACGCGGGATCGGGATCGCAGGCGTCGTCGTAGAGCGAGATCCGATCGGAGGTCACGCGCTGGCCGATTCGCCCGGCGAACACCGAGCTGCCGTCGGCGAGCGGGCGCGCGGTGAGGGAGCCGACCGCCAGCCACTCGAGCGCCTCCGCCACCGCCTTGGGCTCGAGGATCACGTCGTAGACCCCGGGCGCGAGGTCGATTGGATCGCTCCCGGCGAGGGCGCGATCGCACGCGGTGCGGGCCACCTCGATCGGATCGCACGCCCCGGCGCTCGCACCGTAGGCGGCGGCGTAGCCCGAGGCGGTGTCGGAGGCGGCGATCAGGTCGAGCTTGCAGGTGGTGAAGCGATACGCTCGGCGCGCGCCCGCGCGGGTGGCGACCGCCTGCGCACCGTCGACGACGGCGGCGATTCCGGCGGCAGAGAGGCGGGCCCCGTCGGTGACCGCGAAGGCCCGGGCGAGCACGGTGGCGCGATCGCCGGCCCGGGAGGCGGCGGTTGCCTCGTCCCACGTCTCGACGCAGGGCGGCGTGGAAACGGTGCCGTCGTCGAAGCCGGCGAAATCGGGATCGTTCGGGAGGACGCGGGCGATCTCCCCCGCCTGCGCGATCGCCCCGCGCAGCGCCGCCCGGTCGAGCGCCCCCACGCGCGCCGATCCGACCCTCCCACCGACGGCGACGCGCGCCTGGACGAGCACCTCCTCCACCTCGCCGCTCTGGGTCACCTGCGAGTCGGCGAAGCGGGTCGAGCCGATCCGTCCGGCGAACGCCGAGAGCTCGATCTCCCCCTCGGCATCGCACCCCGCCAGCGCCTCGTCGAGCCGCGCCAGCAGCGCCTCGTCCCGCCTCATCGCGACCCGATCTCCACGTCGCGGAAGCGGGCCGGCGGGCACCCGTGGCCGACCGCCATGATCTGCATCGGGTCGCCCTTGCCGCAGCTGACGAAGCCGAACAGCTTGCTCTCCGATGCTCGCCCCACCGCGTCGCAGCCGGCCCAGAAGCGCGGTGTGGTCCCGGTGTAGAGCGGGTTCTTCAGGAGCCGCGTTCGCCGCCCGCCCTTCACTTCCCATGCAAGCTCGCAGCCGAACTGGAAGTTCAGGCGCAGATCGTCGATCGACCAGCTCCGGTTGGTCTCCATGTAGACCCCGTCGTCGGTGTCGGCGATCAGCTCCTCGAGCGTCGGCCCGGCCGGATCGGGCTCGAGGGAGACGTTGACCATGCGGATGATGGGCTGCGCCGACCACGTCTCGGCGCGCATCGTGCCGCCGGAGCGCGGCAGTCCGAGGCGTGCCGCGGTCTCGCGCGAGGTGAGGTAGCCGACGTGCTGACCGCGCGCGATCAGCGGAGTGCGGCGCGCCGCCACGCCCTCGTCGTCCCATCCGAAGGTGCCGAGGCCGCCGGGTGTCATGGCGTCGGCGGTGAGGTTCACCTTCGTCGAGCCGTAGCGATAGCGGCCGAGGCGCGAGGGCAGGAGGAAGCTCGCGCCGGCGAGGGAGATCTCCTCGCCGAACGCGCGATCGCACTCGGTGGGGTGGCCGCACGACTCGTGGATCTGGAGCGCCAGTTGCGCCGGGTCGAGGATCAGCGCGCGGCGGCCGGCGGGGCAGGTCGGGGCGACGAGCAGGGCCCGCGCTTCGTCGGCGATCCGCGGCGCGGTGGCGGCGAGGTCGAGCCGGCGCACCACCTCGAAGCCACCTGCAGCGACGCCGCCGTCGAGGTCCAGCGGATAGGCGCGGTGCTGCTGCCCGTCGCTGTCGCTCACCACGAGCCGCATTCCGCCGCCGCAGTGGGCGAGCGTCTGCTCGATGTAGGTGCCCTCCGAGGTGGCGAGCGCCTTCCGCTGCCGGCGCGCAGCGGCGTGTGTCTGCGAGGTGCGGTGGGCCGGTCCCGCGGCGCGGCGCAGCGCGTCCTCGGCGAGCAGCAGCAAGGCGACCTTCTCATCGGTGGCGAGGGTGAAGGGGTCCTCGGCGACCGGCGTCGCGAAGCGACCACGCTGCGGCTCCTCTTCGGTGAGCTCCACCCGCCTCCGCACCAGGGTGGCCGCCGCGCGCGCGACCGTGATCGCCTCATCCACGGCCGCGGCGATCGCGCCCGGATCCCGCCCCGGCCGCGCCGCAAATCCCCACGCCCCGTCGACCAGCACCCGGATTCCGACCCCCTCTCCGCGGCGCCGCGCGACCTTCTCGATGCGCCCATCGCGCACCGCGATCGATTCCCGCTCGTCGTCGACAAAGCGCGCTTCGGCGAGCCGCGCCCCGCTCCGGCCCGCCCGCGCAACGGCCTCCAGCAGCAACTCGCGCACGTGCCGACAATACACGGTTCCGCATCCGGTTCCGCTCTCGTTCGTTCCCGTTGTCCTCGGCTCCCGGCGAGACAACTCCGCTGACGCGGTAAAGGAAGTCAGCGTTCCCGTTGCCGTTCTTTGCCGTTCTTTGCCGTTCCCGTCCCCGTCCCCGTTGCCGTTGCCGTTGCCGTTCTCGGTCAGTTCTCGTTCCCGTTCCCGTCCCCGTCCCCGTCCCCGTCCCCGTCCCGTGCCGTTCCCTCCTTCTCGCTGTAGTCTCCAGCCTTCGCGCCCCCCGGCGCCCTCCACGAGGTTCGATGCTCCCCACCACCATGGCTCTGATCGCGGCGCTCGCGCTGGTCGCGGCGAATGCCTTCTTCGTCGCCTCCGAGTTTGCGATGGTCAAGATGCGGCCGACCCGCCTCGAGCAGCTGGTCGCCGCCAAGGTGCGCGGGGCGAAGACCGCCCTCGATATCAGCCGCCGCCTCGATGCGTACCTCTCGGCGAATCAGCTCGGGATCACGCTCGCGTCGCTGGGCCTCGGCTGGCTCGGCGAACCGGCGTTCGCCTACCTCCTGGAGCCGCTGCTGTCGCCGCTCGGACTCTCGCCGCGCGCCGCCTCGGGGATCGCCTTCGCGACCGGCTTCGTGATCCTCACCTTCCTGCACACGGTGCTCGGCGAGCTGGCCCCGAAGTCGCTCGCCATCCAGCGGACCGAGGTGGTCGCCCTGTGGACCGCCGCACCGCTCCACGCCTTCTACCTGGCGGCCTATCCGCTGATCTGGACGCTCAACAAGTCGGCCGCGCTCGCGCTGCGCCTGGTCCGCCTGAAGCCGGCCAGCGAGGCCGACATGGTCCACTCGCCCGAGGAGCTGCGGATGCTGCTCCGTCGGCTACCGATCGATGCGGGAGCGCGGCGCTTCATGGACCGGGTGTTCGATTACACGCAGCGGATCGCGCGCCACGTGATGATCCTCCGCGACGACGTGGTGACGCTGATCGCCGGACGGCCTTTCGAGGAGAACGTGCGTCTCGCCCTCGCCAATCAGTACACGCGCTACCCGCTGGTCGACCAGGAGACCGACCGCGTGCTCGGCTACATCCACCTCAAAGATCTCGTCGCGGCGCTCGCGCAGGGGAAGCGCCCCGACCTCCGCGAGCTGGCGCGGCAGCCGGTGTCAGCGACGGAGGAGATGCCGATCGAGCAGATCCGTCAGGCGTTCCAAAGGCAGCGCGTCCACCTCGCGGTGGTCCGGGACCGCGAGGGCGTGTTCACCGGCATCGTCACCCTCGAGGACCTGCTCGAGGAGATGGTCGGCGAGATCCAGGACGAGCACGACGGCGGCGAGCTCCCGCCGATCATCCGCCTCCCCGAGCGGCGCTTCGAGGTCGATGGCCGCCTCACCCTCGACGTGGCCGAGCGCGATCTCGGCCTCAAGTTCCACGACGTGCCCGCGGGCGTGGAGACCCTCGGGGGCTTCGTGATGGCGCGCTTCGGCGTGCTCCCGCGGCGCGGCCAGTCGGTGAGTCTGGGCGGCATGCGCCTGACGGTCCTCGCGGTGCGCAACCGGCGGATCGCGCGCCTGCGCGGTGAGCCGATCCCGGAGCCGCCGCCGCCGCCGCCCGAAGTCTAGTGTCCTGTCCGAGAAATTCTTTGCAGAATTTCCCGGCCAGCACACTAGCCACGATCCCACGGTGCGTGCCGCCCCGCCCCGTCGGCCCTCCGCCAATCGATCCTGGGGGCAAGCCCCCGTCCGTCGGGGTCCCCACCCCTGCTCACGGCGGCACTTGCCGCCGGGCCGCGGCCGTGCGCGGCCTTTTCTACTGCGAACTTCTGTGTCGGGACACTAGCGGTCAGCGACGGTAGCGGTCGAGCGGGATGGCGTGGCGCTCGATCCAGCGGTAGAGCTGCCGCGAGCTGGTCTCGAGGAGGCCGGCGGCGCGCACCACGTTGCCGGCGCTCTGCTCGAGGGCGCTCTCGATCTCCTTGGGGGTGGGCGTGCCGCCGCGCCGCCGCCGCGCCGGCCCGGGCGCGGACTCGATCACGGCGCCCGAGGTGGCAGGCTCGCCCTGCATGTGCGCGAGATCGATCGGGCGATCGCCGGCGAGCAGCGCGGCGCTGCGGAGCGCGGAGCGGAGCTGGCGGATGTTGCCGGGCAGGCCGCCGCAGTAGAGGCGACGCGCGGCGGGGCTGGTGATCGCGGCGCGCTTTACACCCGCCTCGGCGAGCAGGTGCGTCGTCAGACGACCGAGATCTTCGCGCCGGCGGCGCAGGGGCGGCAGGCGCGCGACGTAGCCGGCGAGGCGGCGCAGGAGATCGGGGCGGAAGGCGCTCGCGTCGTCGAACAGCGCGCGGTTGGTCGCCGACACCCAGCGCACGTCGACCCGCAGCGGCTCGGTGGCGCCGAGCGGCACCACGCGACCGTCCTCGATCACCCGCAGCAGCTTGGCCTGCGCCGCCGGGCCGAGGTTGCCCACCTCGTCGAGAAACAGCGTCCCCCCGTCGGCGCGCTGGATCTCGCTGATGCACGCCTCGGTGGCACCGGTGAAGGCACCGCGGCGATGGCCGAAGAAGGTCGATTCGAAGAGGGTCTCGGGGATCGCGCTGCAGTCGACCACGCACAGCGCTCCCTGCCGCCCGCTCAGGCGATGGACCGTCTCGGCGACCGACTCCTTGCCGGCCCCGGTCTCCCCGATCGCCTGGACGGACTCCACCGAGGGTGCGATGCGCGCGAGGTCGCGGCACAGCGCGGCCACCTCGGGACAGGCGGTGACGGTCGGTCCGATCCGCCGCGCGTCCGGCTCCTGGTCGAGCGCCTCGGCGAGCGGGCCCGCGACCATCCGGTAGCACAGCAGCGTGTGGCCAACTTCGATCAGATC
Source organism: Myxococcales bacterium (assembly GCA_009692555.1). Taxonomy (GTDB): domain Bacteria; phylum Myxococcota_A; class Polyangia; order Palsa-1104; family SHYY01; genus SHYY01. The sequence goes on along the minus strand of SHYY01000047.1, from coordinate 26,537 downwards.
CCCGTCGCCGAGCTCGCGTTCGGTGATGCGCTCGCCGTTGACGTGGGTGCCATTCTTGCTGCCCGCGTCGCGGATCACGATTTCCTCGCCGCGAGTTGACAGGACGGCGTGCTCGGTCGAGAGCCAGCGGTCGGGAAGACGCAGCGCAGAGCGCGAACGAAAACCGAATCTGCCGTCGCTGGCGCGCCCGATGGTGATCGGCGTGGGGTGGGGGTCGAGGCGGAGGGTGGTGGTGCGGTCGGCGAGGAGATCGTCGTAGTCGAGGACGCGGGTGAGGAGGCGCACGCGCGGCGCGCTGGACGCCGCGGCCTCGTCGTTCCAGGTCGGGTCCTCCAGCATCCGCGCAATCTACCCGACGGACGATGTTCAGTCGACCGCCGCGCCGTAGCAGGTGGTGGCGGCGTCGACCACCGAGTCGATCAGGCCGCCGCACAGCCACGCGGAGAGGAAGCAGCCGATGCCGTGGAGGACCGCGCCACCGACGGCGAGCGCGCAGTCGGTGCCGGACGCCTGCGCGAGCACACCGGGGAGGCTGACGCCGCGCCAGAAGCCGAGGAGCTGCTGCTGCTTCGACGAGAGCACCAGCGAACCGCCGTAGCGCTGGATGCTGCCTTTGTCGCCGCGCCGGCCGCTCACCGAGAAGCCCTGCCCGGCAATGGTGCCGTAGACCTTCGCCGTGCCCCCCGCCCCCAGGCTCACCACCAGCTCGACCGGGAGCGTGGCGCCGCGGCCGGTGAGCGTCGCGCGGTAGCGGGTCTTCTGCGTGGCGTCGACGGAGATCCGGGTCACCGCGCGCCCGGCCTTGTCGAAGGCGGTGGCGGTGTACTTCGCCCCGCCGCCGTTCGCCTGATAGAAGGCGACGCCCGATTTCTTGGCGCTGTCGTCCTTGGCGTCGACGGTGAAGCCGCCCTCGACAAAGCTCTCGTCGGCGACGCCTTCCGGGGTCTCGGCGGCGCCGCGGCCGGCGAGGAGGAACATCGCGATCTTCATTGCACTGCTTGCCTGGATCTTCATGGTCTGGCCTCCGTGGGGGTTGGTTCGTTCGGTTGCGCGCCGCCATGACAAGCGGCGTGCCAGCCACGGAAACCGCGCCAGACCTCGACTTCGGCGCTGTCAGGGCGCGCCGGAGGCCGTGATGTCCGGGACATGTCACGGACAGGTCGGGGCTACAATGGGCCCACTCTGGAGGCCGCCTCATGACCACGCGCTTTCTCTTGCCAACGCTGTTTCTCGTCGCTGCCAGCAGCGGCTGCGGCACATCCGCAGGTCCGTCGGATCAGGGCGCGCCCGATCGCGCGACCTCCGATCTCGCGGTCGCCGACCTCGCCGGTGCGCCTTCGCCCGACCAGTCAGCGCCGGGCGATCTCGCGTCGCCGCCCGACAGCGCCGCCGCCCAGAATTGCAAGGTCACGCCGGTGTCCAACCTCCCGAACGTGAGCCTCGCCTTCAAGACGCCGGTGTGCGTGTTCACCGTCGCCCAGGCCGCCGCCGGGATCCAGCTCCCCTACGAGGTGGTGGTGTCGGAGGACGTCGGCGGGGTGATCGCCGTGGCCGATAATCGCTGCGCCCAGCCGGGGCCAAGCGGCCTCATCCTCCTCGAGCGAGTCTCCGGAATGGGACAGAACTACTGCGTCTGCGACAGCGGAAAGTGCGCGCCCCCGAAGGAGACGCCGGTGATCCTGAAGAAAGGGAGCTACGCGGGGATCTTCCAGTGGGACGGGCGCAACTGGAACGGGCCGTCGGACACGATGAATCCGAAGGGCGCGGCGTTCCCGCCGGGGAGCTACGACGTCGCGGTGAGCGCGAAGGGGCGCGTGACGGTGGGGATGATGGAGCAGCCGTTCGCGGTGAGTGCGACGCTCGCGATCGTGCTCAAGTAGCGGGCTACCGGCTGTCGGCGTCGACCTCGTCGAGCATCGGGAGGTCGACCTCGCTGGCGCTCTCGCTGACGACCGGCGCCGTCTGCCCGTCGGAGCGCACCGTGTCGGCCTTGGCGGTGCGGATCGGCTTGACGGTCTTCACCCCGGCGAGGCGCGCGAGGTTCTTGCCTGCGCTCATCGCCTCCGCCGCCGCGGCCTGCTGGTAGGCGGCGCGCGCCTCCTCGAGGCGATCGAGGTGCTCGTAGGCCATCCCGAGGTTGTTCCACATGTAGCCTTCCACCGGCTCCAGCTGCGTCGCCTCCTCGAGCGCCTGCACGGCACCGTCGAAGCGGCCCTGGTAGATGAGCGCCAGCCCGAGGTTGTTGTAGGCAAAGCTCGACGACGGATTGAGCTCCACCGCCTTCTCGAACGACGCGATGGCCTCCTTGCGCTGCCCGCTCTTCAGCTGCGCCCGCCCGAGCGTGTTCCACGCCGCCGAGCGCCGGGGCGCCTTCTTGACCGCCACCCTGGCCAGCTTGAGCGCGCGATCGAGCTCGCCGGTGGTGATCGCGTCCCGCGCCTGCGCGATCAGCCGCTCGGGCTTCTGGCTTCCCGGGTCGGGCTGGACGGTCGGGACCGCCGCCACGGGACTCGACACCGCCTTCGGCGGCACCGTCACCGGCGGCGCCACAGTCGGTGCAAGGACGGGCGCGGGCGGGGTGACGACGCTCACCATCGGCTTCCCCGCCATCTCCGATGGATCGACCTCCTCGCAGCCGATCAGGGTGGTGAAGGCGGCGGCACCGAGGAACGCTCTCAGGATCGTGTGGAAATCGCGCATTGTCTGGGCTCCTTTTCGAGGGTTGTGCTTCCGGTCGCCTCCGCGCCTTGAGCAGCGACCGTGCCACCGCGAAAGCCGCTCCCGGCGCGGTTCACCGACGGTGCGCGGGCGGATTGACACGCCCCGCGTGGACCGTGGGCACCGCTTTGGGGTATCGTCGCGCAACTGTTTCCCGAGGTGCAGCATGCGTCCCGCCCGATCCCTGTCGTGGTCCGCCCTGCTCGCCGTGGCCGTGGCCGCCGCGGGCTGTGGCGGTGATCCCGGCGGCACGCCCCAGGACGCTGCTCCTTCGCAGGATCTCGCCCGGCGCCTCGATGCCGGGGATTCCCCGGATCTCTCTCGCTCCGCCGATCTCGCCGCCGCCACCGACCTCGCCGTCGCTGATCTCTCGTCGCTGCCGGACCTCGCGGTGGCGCTCGACCTCGCGATCCCGCTCGACCTCGCGCTCCCGCCCGATCTCGCGATCCCGCCCGATCTCGCGCCGCCGCCCGATCTCACTCCACCACCGGATCTTGTTCCGCTGCCTGATCTGGTCCCGCTGCCGGATCTCGCGCCGCCGCCGGATCTCGCGCCGCCACCGGATCTCGCGCCGCCGCCGGATCTCGCGCCGCCGCCGGATCTCGCGCCGCCGCCGGATCTCACGCCACCGCCGGACCTCGCCCCGGGCTGCCAGGACAACCTGAAGAACGGCAGCGAGACCGACGTGGACTGCGGGGGCCCCTGCCCGAACCGGTGCGCGATCGGCAAGGGGTGCGGCGCCGCGAAGGACTGCGCGCCCGGCATCGGCTGCGTCGCCGGAGTGTGCAAGGTGCTCGGCGGCTGCAAGGAGATCCTCGCCCAGGGCGCCGGCAACAGCGACGGGATCTACAAGCTCGACCCCTGCGCCAACGGCACCCCGGTCGACTTCTACTGCGATATGACCCAGAAGGGCGGCGGCTGGACCGTCGCGGGCTGGCAGGCCGGAAGCGCCAAGACCAGCCTCGGGATCACCGACAGCGGCGTGGTCGGCTCCGCCGCATGGTCGAAGAAGCTGGCCTGCGTTCCGTACACGGAGATCATGGTGTTCAACAAGACCTCGGGCGAGGCCTACACCCAGGCCTACACCGCGGGCGTCTGGAACCAGGTGGCCACCAACATGGCCATCGGCCCCGCCGGCAAAGCCTTCAAGCAGGGCTCCTACGGACCGAACAATTCGCTGATCATGATGGGCTGCGTCGACTACGCCTACAACGGCGCGGTGGAGACCGCCTACGCCTGCGACAGCGACGGGCAGACCGGGATCAAGGGACACATCGCCGACTACGCGGGGGAGTACTGCCCGGGCGGCCGGCTGGACAACACCTGGGCCTGGACCGACGGCGCCACCTGCAAGTACCGCGGGATGGCCTACACCTGGGGCTTCGCCATCCGGTGAGGCGCCTCCTCTTCGCGCTCCTCTGCTCCACCGTCGCTGCCGGCAGCGCGCGCGCCGCGCAGACCGTCGCGGTGATGCCCTTCCGCGACCTCTCCGATGCCGCCAGCCAGGTCGGCGAGGCGATCCGCGAGACCGTCACCGCCGATTTGAAGCAGCTGTCCGACGTGAAGGTGATCGAGCGCGGCAGCCTCGATCGGATCCTCGCCGAGCAGAAGCTCCAGGCGCAGCGCGCCGATCTCGATCTCACCACCTCGGCCCGCATCGGCAAGCTCCTCGGCGCGACGCTGATCGTCACTGGCGCGTACCAGAAGGCGCTCCCGCAGGTGCGGCTCACCGCGCGCTTCGTGCGGGTCGAGAGCGGCGAGATCGTCGGCACCGCCAAGGTCGACGGCAAGGCGACCGACTTCCTGCGCCTGCAGGACAAGATCACCGCGGAGCTGTTGCGCTCGGCCGGGCTCGCCCAGCACGTCAAGAAGATCGTCGAGCGATCGGGCAATCGCCCTTCGCTGAAGAGCATGAAGACGATCGAGCTGTACGGCGAGTCGGTGGTCGCCGAGAACGACGACAAGCGGCGCGAGTGGCTGAAGCTGGCGCTCGCGGAGGACGCCGGCTTCACCTACGCGGCGGCCGATCTGGCGGCGCTCGAGCAGCGGATGAAGAAGTACCAGGCGACGGCGATTTCGGCGCAGGAGCGCACGCTGCAGGAGACGCGCGAGAAGCTGGCCCGCGAGAAGGATCCGCAGACCGCGCAGCAGATCGCGATGATGCTGCTGAACCAGCTGATGATCGCGCGCCGCTACCACGAATTGATGGTGACAGCGAAGGAGATGGCGAAGCACCCGCCGCCGAAGCCCCAAAACGCGCTCCCCGGGGCGGCCAGCGCCGACGAGGTGGCAGCCTTCTACCTCGTGACCGCGGAGAACATGCTGAAGGACCGCGATGGCGTGCTGCGCGACGGCGAGGCGTTCATGAAACGCTATCCCGCGTCGGCCTACTTCAAGGGCGTCGAGTCGATCATGGAGGAGGCGATCCGCAAGAAGCGCAAGGCCGACGACGGCCAGGCGCTCGCCGCCGCGGAGGTGGCGAAGATGGGATCGTCCGAGCGGTGGGATCTCTGCCGCGTCGCCGCGATCTACCGCGGGCACGATCAGCTCCGCGAGGCGCAGCGGCTGTTCCGCGCCTGCCTCGAAGTGGGAAAATCGATCTTCGAGCGCAAGCACACCCTGCGCGATCTGGTGTTCATCGACATCGAGTGCGGCGACTTCGCCGGTGCACGGCGCGACCGGGCCGCCTTCGAAAAAGAGGACGCCGCGGCCTACCGCGAGATGAAGAGCGCGTTCGACATGATGATCCCCGTCGACGGTTGAAGGAGGCGGCGATGACCCGTACGTTCCGTGTGGCGATCTTGAGTGCGATGCTCGTCGCTGTCGCCGGCTGCGGGCAGGCGATGCAGGAGCCGCCTCCCGGCAAGCAGATCGCGGCCTGGCCGGACGACCTCTGGACCGTCGACGATGCGTCCACGCCGACCGGCCTCCGGCTCCGGGTGATCCCTGGCGACAACCTCGACATCGGGCCGTCGGGGGGCGCGTTCCGCAAGATCTTCGACGATCTCTCGCTGCTCGACGGATTCGGCACCACCGCACCGCTGTTCGTGCGCTTCGGAGCGGCGATCGATCCGGGCACACTCCCCGCGCCCGGCGACGGCTCGGGGCGCGCGGATGCCTCGGTGCTGCTGGTCGAATTCGACGGCGCGAAGACGCGCTTCCTCGATGCGTCGTTCACCCTGGTCGAGGAGTACGTCGGGAGCGGAAATCCGGAGGATCGCTGGAGCACGCTGGTGGTGCGCCCGCTCCGGCCGCTCCGCCCGAAGCTGCGCCACGGTCTCGCGGTGACCACCAGGCTCCGCGCGCAGGGCGGCGGGAGCGTCGCGGCGCCGCCCTTCATGCGCTCGCTCCTCGACGGGAAGGCCACCGATCCGGCGCTGAGGCGGTTGCGCGGCCGGATCGACGATCTGCTGGCGCGGCTGGTCGCCGAGGGAGCGATCAAGAGTGCCGGGGATCTCGCAGCGGCGATGGTCTTCACCACCCAGCACACCGTCGACGACAGCGCGGCGATCGCCGCCGAAATCCGCAAGCGCGCCATGAAGTACACCCCACTGGGCGCCTGCGTCAGCGACGGGAAGAAGCCCTACCGCGCCTGCGAGGGGACGATGGCGGCGTTCGACTACCGCGCCGCGCACCGCTTTGTCGACGAGAAGGACCTCACCGCCCACGACGCCTATACGCTACCGGTGACGATCTACTTGCCGCTCGCCGCTCCACCGGGCGCCGGCGGCTATCCGACCATCCTGTACGGCCACGGCCTTGGTGGCGATCGCCATCAGGCGGGCCAGCTGGCCGAGCTCGCCGCGCCGAAGGGCTTCGCCACCATCGCCATCGACGCGGTCAAGCACGGGGATCACCCCGATCAACCGGCCACGCCCGGCAAGCTCACCACCGTCCTCGACTTCTTCGGCTTCAACCTCAGCGGCGGCGATACCCTCGATGCACAGAGGCTGCGCGACAATTTTCGCCAGTCGACCTACGACAAGCTTCAGCTGGTCGAGCTCCTGCGCCCCGGCATCGACGCCGACGGCGACAAGAAGCCCGATCTGGCCCTCGATCGGCTGATGTATCTCGGCGTTTCGCTGGGCGGAATCATGGCGGCGGAGTTCCTCGCCTTCGCGCCCGACGTGAAGGTCGCGGTGCCGATCGTCCCCGGCGCGCGGGTCACCGAGATCATCCAGTTCGCCGACCAGTTCAAGATCGTGATCGACCTCTACCGGAACAGCGCCAGCGACGGGGATGTGGCTCGCTTCTTCCCGCTTTTGCAGACCGCGATCGACCGCGGCGACGCGGGCGCCTACACGCCCTACATCGTGCGCGATCGACTCCCCGGCTTCGATCAGGCGCGCCCGCAGCTCCTGATGCAGATGGTGCTCGCCGACGACACGGTGCCGAACGTCTGCAATTCGTACTTCGCGCGCGGCCTCGGCGCGCCCCACGTCGGTGACGAGCTGTTGAAGATCGGCGGGCTGCCGCGGATGGCAACCCTGCCGACGGCCGGCAACATCGACCCGACCCACAGCGCCGGCGTGTTCGAATTCGACGTGGTGTGGGAGGGCGCCGGCCCGGGGACGAAGAGGGCGACCCACGGCAACGTGGCGGCCAATCCGGTGGCGATCGAGCAGACCTTCCACTTCGTCAACAGCTTCCTGGCGAAGGGCGTGGCGGAGATCATCGATCCCTATCGGACCCTGGGATTGAAGAAATGACGTTCCGGAGCTCCCGGCGATCAGCCCCTTAGGGGACGCTTCGCCCGTGGCCGCCTGACCGCCGGGGTGGGCTCCGCCTGCGCCCCTTCCCCGTCGCTGGCGGGCGGGGTGTACTCGAGGCACAGTCGCAGCGCGCGCAGCGCTCCGCCGGGGTCGGCGCCGATGGTGGTCTCGGCGGTCAAAAGAAATCCGCTCACTCCGCGCTGGGTGAACCGTTGCAAATTCGCGATCTCTCCGCCGGTGGGCACCGTTCCCCGGCGCATCGATTCGAGCAAGCCGGTGCCGACGGAGCAGGGCTTTCCGCAGGCGCGCACGCGCTCGGCGATCTCGAGCGCCGCGCCCTGCGCCGGATCGGCGCCCAGCTCGCCGGAGAGGTCGCCCTGCCCGATCAGTACGGCGTCGCACGCGCCGCAGATCGCCTCCAGGTGGAGCATCGCCTCGGCGCACTCGACCTTGGCCCACAGCTCCGGCCGCCAGTCGGCCGGCCCGCGGTCGATCACCTCGCGCGCCTCCCGCAGCTCGCGCTCGGAAGTCACGAACGAGACGCACACCACGTCGGGCCGGAGCGCGTAGGCCGCTTCGAGGTCGCGCAGGTCCTTTGGCGGCAGCCCGATGTCCATCCGCTCGACGCCCGGCGCGTTCATCCCCTTCTCGGCGCGGATCACGCCGCCGAGCTCGGTGCGGCACTGGATCGCCTCCTGATCAAGCGCGAGGTTCGACTCGACGCGGAAGATCATCGTTCCGTCCTTCATGCGAATCAGGCGCGTGCCGGCGAGGCGGGTGAACGGGAACGGCGCGCTCACGGGCACGATCGCATTCTTGTGCTTCGCATCGGGCAGGCTCTCGAAGCGGCTCTCCGAGACGAAGACCACCACCTCGCCCGCCGCGACCCGGATCTCTCGCGCCAGCTTGCCCACCCGCAGCTTGGCGCCCTGCAGATCCTGCATCAGCCGGACCGACGGGCGGTTCGTGCGGACCCACTCCGTCACCCGCGCCGCCTCGGACGCCGTGGTGTGGGAGAAGTTGATCCGGATCAGATCCGCTCCCGCGTCGCACAGCACGGCCAGCTCGGAAGGGGCCTCGATGGCACGTCGGCCGAGGCTCGCGATGGCGAGGAACCTGCGCGGGTCTTCCGGCATTTATCGTCGCTCAGCGCTGCTTCTTGAGCGCGCTGCCGATCGCCGCGAACACGGTCAGCCCACCGCCGCCCACGCTCAGGCCGAGGTACAGATCGCGGACGAACTCGGGCGCGGTATCGAGCAGCCCGGTGCGGTAGGTGACGTACCAGAGCACTCCCCCGAGGGCGAGGCCGGTCAGGCCGACCCGCCAGAACATCTCCACGCCGCTCGGCCTCGGAAAACCCCGCGACAGGAACCCGAACAGGGTAGTGAAGATCACCACCGCCGGGAAGACCACTTGCAGCAGCGTTTCCATCGCGCTCCTCGCCAGCTCTCCGTCCAGTCTATCCAGGCTCCAGCGACAGCACAAATTCCTGCACCGCCCCGCGGGCCCCTGCTCCCTACCCCGGGGTCGCGGTGAAGATCTCCCGGAGCCCGTGGAGCGTTGCGCCGTCGCCGTCGCGGGTGCGGATCATCTGGCGCTGGAGCAGCGCCGCGCCGAGGTCGATCCGCTCCTCGAACAGCAGCACCGCTTCGTCGTCCTGCGGCGGCAGGTAGACGTCGCGCGGGTTGCCGTCGCACAGCTCGCCGTCCGAGACGATCAGCCTGGCAGAGGCGGACTGCCGGAGGTACCAGTCGATCGCGCGGCCGATCGCGCCCTCGGGGTGGAGCGCGTGGGAGGCGAAGGCGATCACGCCGTAGCCCGACGCGCCGGGCCGCGCCACCGCGACGTAGTCGTACTTGATCGCGAACTCGCGGGCGCGGAGGTTGGTGAGCTGGCCGCGCTCGCAAGAGCCGCGGATTCCGCTGACAGCGACGGGAGCGCCGCCGCCGACCTGGAGCGCTCCGCCCTCGCCCGAGAGGTCGTAGGGGCTCCAGCGCATCCCGGGGATCCCCGCCAGCTCGAGGAAGTTGTAGCGCTCGCCGAGCAGCCGCGTCGGGAACTTCACCAGCGAGACCGGCAGGGACAGCGCGATCTCCACGCGCTCTCCCGAGGTGGCGCGGCGCATGGCACCTGCGAAGCGGATCGTTCCTGCCGAGGCATCGGCCTCCACGTCGAGGTCGAGGCGCAGCGCGTCGCCGGGCGTGCGCGAGGTGTAGACGAATCCCTCCTCACCGACGAGCAGCAGGCAGCTGTCCCACGGCTCGGTGCCGGGGTAGGGAAAGTCGCGAAGGTGCGATCCGGCGACCAGCGCCACCGGGCCGCCCGCGCTCTCGCCGCAAAGGACCAGGTCGACGTACGACGACTCGTAGAGGGAGAGTCCCTCGCCGCCTCGCGCCCCGGCCGTGCGCACCGCGTCGGCGACCTCCTGGTCCTCGCTCCTGGACGCCACGCTGCCCTCCTTTCGCCGCGCGCGGCAGGCGACGCCACCGCGCCGCTCCGCCTCGGCCATGTCGCCGCCGTCGTGCCACTGCCACACGAACGCCGCCACCTTCGGCAGGTAGCGCTTCACGATCCGCGCGGTGAGGCCCGGCAGGTGGCGCACCCCGAAGCCGAACAGCGCGCCGAACCAGCGGTCCATCCGGTCGTCGCGCGCGCACACCCGCTCGATGGTGAAGCCGTGCCTGGCGAGCTTCTGCTCGAGCTCGCCCGCCCGGTAGCGCCGCACGTGGCCGATCACCTGATCGTAGAAGGTCCAGTAGGCGGGGTTCATCGGGCACGACAGGAAGAGCTGACCGCCCGGGCGCAGCACGCGGTGGATCTCACGGAGCAGCGCGCCGTCGTCGTCGACGTGCTCGAGCACCTCGAACAGCGACACGATGTCGAACGCGCCGTCGGAGAAGGGCAGGGGCGAGGTCGCGCGCACGCAGAGGCCACCCGCCGCCTGGAGCGCCGCCAGCGCCGCCATCGAGGTATCGACAAAGCAGGTCCCGGCGACCGGCAGCCGCGGAAACTTCCCCGGTCCGATGTCGAGCCGCCGCGCACCAGCGACGGAGGCGAACGGCGCGATCTCCGCCCACGACCACCACCGCTCGGGCGGGAACAGGTCGAAGTGGCGCCAGAACGCCCCGAACACCTCCTGGTTCCGCGCCAGCGCGCTCACTCTCCAGCGACCTCCTCGAAGCGCCGCTTGTCCTTCGCCTTGATGTAGGCCTCGTCGCTGCCGATCAGCTTGCGCTCCACCAGATCGAACAGCGAGTCGTCCATGGCCTGCATCCCCTGCCGCTTCCCGGTGGCGATGATCGAGTCGATCTGCGAGGTCTTGCCCTGGCGGATCATGCTCGGCAGCCCCTCCGTGGTGAGCAGGATCTCGACGGCTGCGATCCGTCCCTTCCCGTCGGTGGTGCGGAGCAGGAGCTGGGCCACCACGCCCTGCAGCGACTCCGACAGGCTGCTCCGCACCTGCGGCTGCCGGTCGGGTGGGAAGACATCGATGATCCGATCGATGGTCTTGGACGCGCTGCTGGTGTGCAGCGTCCCGAACACCAGCGCGCCCATCTCGGCGGCGGTCAGGGCGAGGTCGACCGTCTCGAGGTCGCGCATCTCGCCGACCAGCACCACGTCGGCGTCCTGCCGGATCGCGCCGCGCAGGGCCGCGCCGAAGCTCTCGGTGTCGGTCCCCACCTCGCGCTGCGAGATGATCGAGCGCTTGCTGTGGTGCAGGAACTCCACCGGGTCCTCGACGGCGACGATGTGCTTGGAGTAGGTGCTGTTGATGGTGTCGATGATCGCCGAGAGGGTGGTCGACTTGCCGCTCCCCGTCGGGCCGGTGACGAGGACCAGGCCGCTTCGCAGGTGGCAGAGCCCCTCCACCGCGGGCGGCATCTTCAGATCGGCCAGCGGCACGATCTGGTCGGGGATGATCCGGAACACCGCCGCCGCGCCGCCCTCCTGGACCAGGTAGTTGGTGCGGAAGCGCGCCACCCCGTCGAGGCCAAAGGCGAAGTCGAGGTCGCCGGTGCGTTCGAACTGTTCGCGCTGCCGCGGGGTGGTGAGCTCGAAGAGCATCGACCGGAGGGCCTGGTCGTCGAGCGGGCCGCAGCCCTGGACCGCCTCGAGTCGGCCGTGGAGGCGCACCAGCGGAGCCAGCCCCGCGCCGAGGTGCAGATCGGAGCCGCGGCAGTCCTTCAGGTAGCGGAGCAGGTCGTGGATGCGTCCCATGACTAGGCGAACAGCGCCGGGCTCTCGGCCTGGAGGCGCGCCTCCTCCCTGGTGATGGTCCCGGTGCTGACCAGCTCGCGGAGCGAGTCGTCGAGGAGCACCATGCCCTGCGACTTCCCGACCTGCATGACGCTGCGGATCTGGATCACCTTCTCTTCGCGGATCAGGTTCGCCACGGCGCGCGTCACCACCAGCACCTCGAGCGCCGCGACCCGTCCCCTGCCGTCGGCGCGCTTCACCAGGCGCTGTGAGACCACGCCCTTCAGCGACCCCGAGAGCATCACGCGCACCTGCTGCTGCTGCTCGGGCGGGAAGGCGTCGACCACGCGGTTGATGGTGCGGATGGCGTTGTTGGTGTGGAGCGATCCGATGACCAGCGAGCCGGTCTCCGACGCGCTGAGCGCCAGCTCGACGGTCTCGTGGTCGCGGAGCTCGCCAATGCCGATGACGTTCGGGTCCTCGCGCACCGCGGCCCGGAGCGCGCGCGAGAACGATTCGGTGTGGGTGTGCACCTGGCGTTGCCGCACCAGGCAGCGCTTCGACGGATGGATGAACTCGATCGGATCCTCGACGGTGATGATGTGCTGCGAGCGCTCGTGGTTGATGTGGTTGAGGAGCGCCGCCATGGTGCTCGACTTGCCGCTGCCCGCGGGTCCCGTGCAGAGGACCAGGCCCTGGTGGTGCGAGACGAACTTCGCCAGGCCGGCGGGGAGGCCGAGGCTCTCCAGCGTCGGCGGGGTGAGCGGGATGGCGCGGAAGACGAGATCGATCCCGTGCTGCTGTCGGTAGGCGTTGGCGCGGAAGCGGCCCACGCCGGGGATGGCGTAGGCGAAGTCGAGATCGTTGGTGCGCTGGAAGCCTTCCCAGTCACCCTCGGTTAGCACCTCGCGCGCCATCTGCTCCGCCTCCGCCGGGCGGATCGGGCCGATCCCCTCGAACGGGACCAGCAGGCCGTGCAGGCGGAGCGTGGGCGGAAGCCCGGAATGGAGGTGGATGTCCGAGGCGTGGCGCTGAACCGCCTGCGCGAGCAGCGCGTCGACGGTGGCCGAGCGCCGAGGGCTCGCGGTGACGCCGAGGGCGGGCGCAGCGCGCACCACCGGCTCGGCTGGGAGCCCCGGCGCCAGCTCCAGGGCTGGTGACCGCGCGAGCTCGATGGTGGGCGCGGCCGCGGGCGCCGCGATGCCTGGCTCCGCCTGTGGGGTCGGGGAGGTCGCAGCGACGATCTGGGCCACTTCGTCCCCGCGCGCCACCCGCAGTTGCGCCCGCGCCGATGTCCCGCCGAGGCTACCCGTGTCGAGCTCGAGCGACGGCTCCTCTCCCGCCGCCAGCTCGGCCTTCTCGATCCGCTGCGAGACCGCGGAGGGCCGGCGCCCGGGCTCCTCGGGGACGGGCATCACCGTGCTGACGTGGAACGGCCGGGGAGTGAGCGCATCGGCGCGATTGACCTCCAGCTTTGCTGCCACCTGCGCGGCCTGGAGCGGCCGCGCCTGGATCGTCTGATCCGGCGCCGGCTGCGGCTGCGGCTGCGGCGTCCGGGCCGTCGCCTGGGCTGGCGGCGTCTCCGCCGTCTCCGGCGCGGTCGCGGTCGGCTGCGCTGCGTAGTAGGCCTCGGCCTGTCCCAGCCACGCCAGCTGCTCGGGGGAGATGAAGCCCCGCTGCAGCATCACCTCGCCGAGTCCCTGCTGCGCGCCCGGCGTTCGCAGGCAATCGGCGAGCTGGTCGCGCGAGATCAGCTTGTACTTCAGCGCGATCTGGGCGAGGAGCCTCGGGTCGCCGGCCACGCGCCACCTTATCGCGGTTCACGCGGGCAGTCGAGCGGCTCCCGCAACCGCAACCGCATTCGCTGTGCGACCTGGCTCATTTGCGGAAAAGGTCCCGCCACCCCGATCGCTTCTCGCCGCCGTCGCTGCCCCCGCCGCCGAGCGCGTCGAGTGCCGCTTCCGCAGCCTCCAGCGCGGCCGGGTGGGGCGCCTTCCCGAGGCCGAGAAAGCCGCCGCGGCTCTCCTGGTCGATGAAGCGCTGCAGGGCCCCCAGCGCCGCCGCCCGCTCGGCCGCCGTACTGCGGCTCTGCGCCAGCACCTTCACCGCCGCCGCGAGGTGATCCGCCTGGCTGGTGGGGGTGGCCGCGCCGAGGATCTTGATTGCGTGGACCCGCGCCAGCGCCGCGTCGTCCGGGCGCTCGGCGAGCGTCGCCATCGCCAGCAGCGCCACTTCCGGATCGCCGTCCTCGAGAGCGCGCCGAAACGCCTCCACCACCTCCACGGTCGGGTGGGTCGCCGCGGCCGATAGCGCGGCCAGCCGCACCAGCGGGTGCCCGTTCGGTACATGCGCCAGCGCCGCCAGCGCGCCCGCGTCCGTCGGATGGCGCGACACCAGCGCCAGCAGCACGCGCAGCACCGGCGCCTGCAAGTCGGGCCGGCGGAGGAGATCCGCCACCACCCCCGCCGACTCGACGGGCATCTCGTCGAGCAGATGGTAGGCGTTGCCGAACCGCGCGTTGGCGCCGCTCCGTACGATTCCCTCGCCGATGGCGATCGCGCCGCGCAGCCCGAGCAGCTTGAGGAGGCGCACCATCCCGTCCGCCTCGCGCCGCGTGCCGTTCTCCATCTTGTCGACGATCTCCGCCAGGTCGTCGGCATGCGCCACCCCGACCAGGGCGAACGCCGCCTCCTCGGCGAACTCGCGCTCGGGAAGCGCCAGCTGGCGCATGAACTCGATGATCGCCACCGTGTGCTCGAACTTCTCCTCGAGCAGGGTCAGGTGCGCCAGCTTGCCGAGCACCCGCACGTCGCGCGCGCTCTCCGACGGCAGATCGGGCAGCGTCCCGCCCTCGAGCTGGTCGCGCAGACCCTCCGCCAGCACCCACTCCTGAAGCTCCCCCGGCAGCTCCTCCAGCTCGACCACATCGTGCTCGTAGAGCTGGCGCAGCGTCGCCTCCGCGCCGTCGATGTCCTCCGAGAGCAGCCGTCGCTGGCACTGGATGAGCGCGCTGGTCATCTCGGCGACCATCCCCTTCTTCGCGGTCGTGCCGCCGGCGTCCAGATCGTCGAGCAGCGCGTCGGTGAGCTGGCAGAGCCGGTTGTGCGCCAGGACGCGGATCATCGTCTCCGCGATCCGGAGATCCTGCAGCCCCTCGACGTTGGCGACGTCCTTCTCGACCCGCGGGCCGTAGAGCACCAGCATCTTGAGCTGGTCGGCCTGCGCGAGCGGGCGCACGATGTCGCGGAAGATCTCCAGCTTGATCTTCTTCAGCTCCTCGGCGCTGGACTTGCTAAAGAAGGGCACGGAGCGCAGATCGCGGCGCAGGCGGCCCAGGCTGATCCGCACCTGCCACGGCAGATCCTCGTCGGCGAGGTCGAGGTCCTGCGTGCACAGCGCCGAGATATGGAGGATCTTCGCCTCGATCAGGGTCGCCGGGAGATCGACCGCCTCCTCGCGCTTCAGCACCGGTCGGCTGATGATCCCGACGAAAGCGGCGAACTCCTCGCGCGAGAGGTCCTTGCGGAACGACAGCGCCACCAGATCGAAGCGATCGAAGTAGGCGATGAAGCGCGGCACGAACATGTCGTACACGCCCGCCGGGAAGATCTCCTTCAGCATCACCCGGCCCATCGGCAGGCCGTCGACCAGCACCTCCGGTTCGGCGCCGCGGCGCAGGACGTAGCCGATCTGCGCCTGGTCGGCGAGCAGCGTCCCGAGGCCCGCATACAGCTCGTCACTGAGGACGTAGTGCGCCGGGTGGCCGGGCTCGTAGTAGCTCGAGCGGTCGATCGTCTGCACCAGCGACTTGGTGAACTCGCCCAGCGCCGCCCTGGACGCCGCCTGGCTCGCCGCCGCCGCCGCCTGCGATGCCTGGGCCTGGGCCGCCGCCGCGCGCGACTTCCCCGATGGTGGACCTGCCCCGGCGCGATCCTCACCTGCCGCCATGGGCCCGATACTACCGAAACCAATTCCAGTTTTCTACCGTACAGCGCTCACCACGAGTTCACCACCGCTTCCCGAGCTTCCCGCAATCCGCGCGTTGGGGGCTCTGCGCTGGAGATGGCCGGAAGATGGCCGGGGCGTTGCATTTTCACGGTTTGTAGAGAAAAGTTTGGAGCGGGGAAACGGCGAGGTGACCGCTGCTGTCGGCCGCCGCGATGATGTAGCGCCTCGGGCCGGCCTCGGGCGCCACCTCCACGGCGCGCGACCACCGGTCCCCGCTCGCGCGACAAAGAGGGCGCCGGAGGGTGACGCCGCGCAGGTCGGTCCAGTAGAGCGTCGCCCCGACGATCTCGCCGGCGGTAGTCGTGATGGCGGCGTCAGCGACGATCCGGCCGAACGAACCGCGGGTGGCCACCCCGAGGGCGATTGGTGTCGGGTCGGGGTCAGCGTCGTCGACGATCAGCTCGTAGTCCGCGGTAGCCGCCACGTTGCCCGTGCGATCGACGGCGGTGGCGCGGAACGTCGCGGCGCCGTGCGCGCCCGGGACCAGGAAGGTGGCGGTGGAGCCGTCCCGCGTGCAGTCCGCCAGGCCGTCGCCGCAGGTGGAGGAGAAGACCGCTACGGCGTCGCGATAGGTGAGGGTCATCGTGGCGACGCCGCCGGCGTCGTCAGCGTGCACGCTGATCGCCAGCCCATCGCGAGGCCCCCGGCGGGTCTCCGCGGCGACGGTGGGGGGCGTGAGATCGCGATCGACGGCGCGCGATGGGCCGAGCCGGTCGAACAGCAGCCGGACCGAGTTCTGCGAACGGCGGCCGCAGTGGCAGGCGCGCTCGCTCTCCTCGCCGCATGGGGCGTCGATGTCCTGAAATATCTTTTCGCCTGCGAACGGAAGGTAGCTCGACGGATCGGCCGCCAGGAGCTCGTGGTCGACGGAGAAGGTGTGGGCGATCTCCTGCGCCGCGGTCTCGCAGTGGGGCTGCGCGTCGCTGCCAAGCTGGCCCGAGAACACGAGCACCACCGCGCGCGGGACGGTCTGGCACCCCGCGGTGTCCATCGGAGCGGCTCCGCGCCGATCGCTCGCGTACCCGAGTTCGGCACCGGTGCCGCCGAAGACGGCCATGAGGTAGTCGCCGGTCGGCGGGCGGCGGTCGACCACCACGACGTCGAAGCGGGCGAACTGGCCTTGCACGCAGGCGACCACGTCGGCCCACCTGCGGTCGTCGAGCGGCGCGGCCGGAAGGGTCGCGTGATCGAGGCCTCGGCCAGCCACCAGCGACGAGACGCCGTGCGGCGCGTCATCGGACCCGCCGGTCAAGGTGATCCCGCCGCGGTGCAGGTACAGGATCGTCGACGGGTGGGCGGGCGCGGTGGGCGCGGCGCTTTGGAGCGGCGTCTCGACGAGAGGCTGGCACAGGGCGACCTCCTCAGGACGCACGGCACCGCAGCCGGCCACCAGCGCCGAAAGCCCGATGCCGACCATGGCACTGCGCCGCACGCGCCGACTATAAGATGAAAATCGCTCGATCGAAATGGTTGACGGCCGGCCTCTACTGCCCGTAGTGTGTTGAAAACTTGCGAGGTATAATGCGAAATTTACAGGCGACGATACTGGTGTTGGCCACCGCAGGGCTCGGATCGTGCGTCGGCGATCCGCCCGCCGATACCGCCGCCAAGGGCGACCCGGGCGCGCTGATCGCGGTCAACATGGACAGCACCGTGGGCGTTCTCCTCGACGAGATTCCAGCCCCCATGCGCGATCGCGTCGCAAATAATCTGATCGGCAAGCCCCTCGAATTCTGGAAGCAGCGCGCCGAGGATCAGATAGAGCTCACCACCTACCGCCTGGTGTTCCGCAAGTTCTTCTACGAGAAGGGAAAGCCCCGCGATTCGCTCGCCATCTCGTCGACCAAGAGCCTGTGGAACGTCGCCCTCCGCGGGGCGCCCAGGCGGACCATGGTCAAGGGCCACGACCTCGTGGTGATCGACTACACCTTCGCCACCACCATCCTCACCGACGCGGAGTCGCCCGGCATCAGCGAGCCGGC
The DNA here is from genome assembly GCA_009692555.1 of Myxococcales bacterium. Lineage (GTDB taxonomy): Bacteria > Myxococcota_A > Polyangia > Palsa-1104 > SHYY01 > SHYY01. The sequence continues at coordinate 8,920 of SHYY01000047.1, read as the reverse complement.
GCTGAAGGGGATCAAGGGGCGCTGGAGCGAGCCATTCATCTTCCCGATCGATCCCAAGCTGGTCTTCCAGCGCACGCGCTTTGCCTGCATGGACGAGGAGGACTTCCCGCCCAACAGCGTCGACAGCGAGGAGACGTCGTCGTTCTACGACCAGGAGTGCGATGTCGAGGCAATGCTGAGCGACACGGCGTGCCACCAGACCGAGCTGCCCGCCGTCTCGTGCGTCGATGCGCTGGACGCCAAGATCGGAAAGGTCACGACCGAGATGCGCTTCGAGCGCCTGAAGTGGAACACCGAGCTCGCCAACAAGGTGCGGCTCGGGCCGATCACCAACCCCAAGGGACCGGACATGCAGGTGGTCGGCGAGGAGTTCCGCGAGAACCGGCTGGTCTACCGCTACATCCAGCCCGACTCGTGTACCCTTGTCGAGCAGTGCGTGGGCGGCCCGGGCTGGCGACGGCTCCTCCAGTTCTCGACCAGTGACCAGAACACCGGTACGAAGGACGTCCACATCGGCGCCGTGGACTACTACCAGGACGGCGTGCCCCGGCCGCTGATCGATCACGGCGTCTACGAGCTGAGCGCCTGCCACCAGCACTACCACTTCATGCACTACGGCACCTTCTCGTACGGCCAGGACGCAGCCACCACCAGCAAGCGCGGCTTCTGCCTCCAGGCCACCATCCGCTACCTCAACAACGAGTACAGCAAGCTCACCAATCCGTACGCCGGCTGCGACTTCCAGGGCGTCGGGTCGGGCTGGGCCGATCAGTATCGCGCCGGCCTCGAGTGCCAGTGGATCGATGTCACCGCGATCGACACCACCAAGAAGGCGGTCACGAAGGCGCTCACCTTCTCCTCCAATCCCGACGGTTTCCTGTGCGAGGGCGAGCCCAAGCTCGACGCCAATGGCGATCAAATCTTCGAGCCCACCAACTTCACCACCCTCGACGGTCGTCCGGTCGATCGGCCGGCCTGCGACCTGTTTCCGGGATGGGACGCGAACAACCTGGACTCCTACGACGTCACCCTCACCACCGACGGTGAAGGCTACGTGACCGCGGCCTGCAAGAGTGGCCAGATCGGACCGCTGCGCAACTGCGGCTTCAAGAAGCGGGCGGAGAACCTCGGGTGCACCGCGGGCGGATCGGTCAAGCTGCGCTGCACGACCTCCGCCACCGCTGCCCAGGTGGCGCGGTTCTGCGACTACAGCAAGGCGCTCAGGACGGGCATCCCATGTACCTACCAGGAGGCGCTTGCGACCGCAGTGATCGAGCCGTCGGGCAGTGATGTGACCTTCACCTGCCCTGCGGCGCGCGACGCCGTCGAGACGGGCGGCCGGTTCTCGCTCTACGCCGCGCCGGTCTACCCGGGCGACGCCGCCGCCGCGATCCACTGCGTCGCGCGCTGATCCGTCGGCACGCGCCGCTTGTCACGCTCTCCATCTCCACACGAGAGAAAGGAGGATCGGATGAACATGCACCGGCTTCGCTTCGCCACGCTCGTCGCCGGCCTCGCCACCTTGGGGTGCAGCGACGACGCGGGCAGCCTCTCGTAGGCGGTCGGCGGGACCACCTCGAAGTGGTCTCGGTCGGCGTGCCCGCCCGGGTCGCCCCCGGCGGCTCTCTCGCGGTGACGATCACCGCGCGCAACACCGGCACCACCACCTGCACGGCGAGCGCCGTCAAGCTCGCGTTCACCGGCGAGGGAACCTGGTCGGGCGCCACGCTGACTCTCGCCGCGGCGACCAAGACCAACCAGATCGGCACCTTCAGCGGCACCCTCGGGGCATCGAAGCAGATCGGCACCTACCCGCTCTGGTGGCGCGCCCAGAGCACCGGCGTTCCCTTCGGCCCCTCCATCGCCGCCGCGACGGAGATCACCTGCAGCGACGGCGCCTTCTGCAACGGCGACGAGCGCTCTGTGAATGGCAAGTGCGTCACCGGCCCCGCGCCCTGCGACGACGGCCAGGCCTGCACGATCGATCTCTGCGACGATCCCTCCGGCGTGTGCGCCCACCAGCTCACCGGTGGCAGCTGCCTCTCCTGCGCGGTCAAGAACTGCAACCCGAACTGCCACGGCGCCCCCTGCGGCGACGACGGCTGCGGCGGGAGCTGCGGCTCCTGCGCCGTCGGTCAGGTCTGCTCCGCCGGCGCCTGCGTGGTCGCCGACATCCCCGGGACCTGCAGCACGCCCCTCCCGATCGTGGCGGGCGCCGATCCGAACGTCGCGCTCGCCCCCGGCTTCTACGTCGCTACCGGCGACACCACCGACGGCTTCAACGAGGCGGTCCCGACCTGCAACTCCGCCAGCACCGCGCAGGAGAAGATCTACCAGCTGGTGGTCGACCAGCAGATGGGCCTCGACGCGCAGTCCTACGACTTCGACACCGTGCTGCACGTCCGCACCGGTGGCTGCGGCGGCGCCACCATCGGCTGCTCCGACGATTCAGCGCCCTCCGGCGCCTACGGCTCGCACGTCGCGGTGATGCTCAACCCCGGCACCTACTACATCATCGTCGACGGCTTCGACGACCACTCCTACGGCCCCTACCACCTCGCGCTGCGCCTGGTCGCCGGCTGCCTCCCCCAGTGCGACGGCAAGTTCTGCGGCGACGACGGCTGCGGCGGCACCTGCGGCGACTGCGGCGTCGGCCAGATCTGCTCCGCCAAGGCGCGCTGCATCTCCGATCCCTGCAAGCCCGTCTGCCAGGGCCGCCAGTGCGGCTCCGACGGCTGCGGCGGGATCTGCGGCACCTGCCAGGTCGGCAAGGCGTGCGAGGAGTTCAGCGGCGCGTGCAAGAACATCGCGGCGTGCAACAACGCGCGCCCGGTCTGCCCGACCAAGTGCGCCAGCACCGAGTACTGCGGCAGCGACTGCGTGTGCCACCGCTCGCGCGACCCGCGGCCCGATCTGGTGGTCAACAAGATCCGCCTCCTCTGCGACAACCAGGGAATCCAGGCCGGCTGGTCGGATCTCTACGGCAACGCGCTCGACTGCCAGTGGCTCGACGTCACCGGCATCCCCTCGGGCAACTACCAGCTGCGGGTCAGCCTGAACCCCAGCCACGCCTTCGAGGAGGCGAGCTTCGACAACAACACAGCGACGGTTCCGGTCACCATCCCGTAGCTCGCGGCCACGCGCCCCGCCCCGTCGCCGTTCCCGTCGCCGTTCCCGTTGCCGTTCCTGTTGCCTGTCCTGTTGCTGCTAGTATCCGCCCGTGATCGACGAGTTCTTGGCGCAGACGGTGACCCTCGAGGTGGTGAAGCACCTCGAGCGCCGTCGCCCCGCGATCGTCGACGACGAGGCCCGCGTGCTCGCCGAAGTGGCCCACGCGCTCGAGCCGATCCGGCGCTCCTACACCGAGTCGGAGCTGCCCAAGGCCTACATCGATGCCCTGGCCGAGGAGGTGGCCGCGACCGTTCCCGCCCGCTGGCGTGCCGTCGCGGGCCGCTTCACGGCGCTCGAACAGCGTGAGTTCGGGGTCTGGCGCGGGGGCGATGTCGTCTCCCGCGTGGTCTACGTTTTCGTGGGGCTGCTCGTCGGCGGCGTGTGCGTGGCCCTCCCGTTCATCCCGATCTGGGAGAAGTGGTTTCCTTTCCTCCTCGCAATTCTTGGCTGGTGGCTCCCGAACGCGCAGGTTGCGCTCCACCGGCGACGCTATGCGCGCTCGCTCGGCGAGGTGGCCGAGCAGATGGTGGGCGCGCAGCGCCAGCTCGACCGCCACATGATCGAAGATCTCGTGCTCCCCCCTTCCTTCGCCAGTACGGCGAAGAAACCGGACAATCCATGAGTGATATCGAACCGAAGCTGCCCCTGCGCCTCACGCAAGTCCTCGGCTTCTGCGGCCGGCTCCTCCTGCGTCTGATGCGCCGGCGCGGCTTCTGGATCGCTGCCGGGATCCTCTTCGTTGTGTGGGTGCTGCCCGCGTCGTGCACCACCTATGTTCCGCCCGAGATGGCGGCGGTGAAGCAGTCCTACTATGGCAGCGGCGCGGGCATCAAACGCGACGTCTACGGGCCGGGCCTGCACTTCGTCACCTCGGGCGTGGAGCGGCTCCACCTGTTTCCGCGCAATCTGCAGGTGGTGAACTTCAGCGATTCGACGAGCGAAGTCTCCTCGAAGTCGCGCACCGCCCCGTCGATCAAGATCCAGACCAATGACGGCTACAACGTGCAGCTCGACGTCACGGTGCTCTATCGCCTCGAGGAGCCCTATCTTGTCTTCGTCGAGGCCGGCCCCGGAACCGCCTACGAAGACCGGCTGATCATCCCGCGCGTCGACCGCATTCTCCGCAAGACCCTCGGCGAGCTCAACAGCGAGGAGTTCTATCAGGGGCCCAAGCGGATCGAGAAGAGCCGCAACGCGCACGAGCAGCTCGCCACGGAGCTCAAGGTCTATGGCGTCAAGGTCGACGCCGTGCTGGTGCGGCGCTACGTGTACGACGAGCGCTACCAGCAGCTGATCGAGGGGCGCAAGATCAAGGACCAGACGGTCTACCTGCGGCAGGCCGAGGCCAAGGAGGCGATCGAGCAGCGCAAGCGCGACACCGCCACCGCCGAGGGTGCCGCGGCGCAGCAGGTGGAGCTGTCGCGCGGACGCGCCGAGGTGGAGAAGCTGCGCGCGCAGGCGGATCTGTACAAGCGCAAGCGCGCCTCCGAAGGCACCCTGCTGGTGGATCTCGCCGAGGCGAAAGGTACCGAGCTGGCGAACCAGGCCCTCCAGGGGGCGGGCAGCGAGAACCTGGTGGGGCTGAAGATGGCCGATACCCTCCGCGGGGTGAAGGTGCTGATCGTGCCCAGCGACGGCAAGGACGGCGTCAACCCGCTCGATCTCCCGGCGATGCTCCGCAAGTTCGAGGTCAGGTAATGCGCCCTCTTCTGGCAATGATCTGGTTGATCTCGGGCTGCGCCTCCCACTCGACGGCGGAGACCGAGGTGGGTGTGCTGGTGTGCAAGATCGGCCTCGGGTGCGCCCAGAAGGGCGTGCAGGAGACGATCTACCCGCCGGGCTCGACCACCTTCTTCGCGCCGTTCATCCGCGATTTCTACCGCTTCGACACCAAGGTGCAGAACCTCGAGATGCTGATGGACGCCAAGCGCGGCGATCGGGCGGAGCGCGATGATATCCAGTTCAAGACCACCGACGGCAACGACATCTCGATGGACGTGACCGTATCGTGGACGATCGACCCCAAGCGCGCGCACCTGCTGCTCCAGACGATTGGCACGTCGACCAACGAGGTGAAGGACAAGCTGGTGCGCCCGATGGCGCGGACGCTGGTGCGCGATGTCCTCAATGAGCTCGACAGCGAGTCGGTCTACAACTCGGACAAGCGCTTCGAGAAGGCCGAAAAGGCCAAGGGGGTGCTCCAGGAGGCGCTCCTGCCCCATGGCGTGATTGTTCAGCAGGTGATCCTTCATGAGCACCGCTTCCACCCCGAATACGAGAAGGTGATTCACGACCGCAAGCTCGCCGAGCAGCGCGCGCAGCAGCTGAAGAGCGAGGCGGAGGCGGCGGCCCAGGAGGCGCTGCGCAACCTGGAGACCGCGCGCGGGCAGGTGGCGTCGCAGATCGCCCAGGCGACCGGCGAGCTCCAGCAGGCCAAGCTCACCGCTGACGCCGAATATTTCAAGCAGCAGCAGAACGCCGACGCGATCCTGGCGGAGCGCAGCGCCAAGGCGAAGGCGATCCAGAAGCGCAACGAGGCGCTCCGCGGGAGCGGCGGGCGGGCGATGGTCAAGCTGCGGATGGCCGAGGCGCTCGAGGGCAAGAGCATCATCATCATCCCGTCGGGCGGAAGCGGCGTCGGGATCAACAAGCTGGATCTCAACAAGCTAATCGAATCGGCGGCGGTGCAGAGCGAGGTCACTGGGAAGGAGTAAATTGCGATGGTCAGGGTTCTACATGCCGGTCCGCCAGACCTGGGTGAGCGCGCCGATCGGGACCATCACCAGCGGGCCGTGATCGTCGGCGTGGAGCCACTTGTCCGCTTCCGCCAGCGCCAGGTTCAGGCGCGCCGCGAGCGTCTTGCTGAAGTTCCGCGGGTGGAAGCCGATCTGGAAGACCCTCGGTGCGGCCAGGGAGGTGCCCGCGGCCCAGTTCGCCCTGAGCGCCTCGAGCATCTGCGGGCCGGTCATGTAGTCGACCAGCGAGCCGTTATCGGGGACCTCGAGCACCGGAACCGTGGGCGGCGGCGTGGGCGACTGGATGTCGCTGCTCGACGGATAGTAGGGCTGGGTGGTCCGCGTGATCCGATCCCAATCCATGGCATTCCACGAGGCGAGCAGGCTTCCCGCCCATGCCTTCTGGATGGTGTCCGGCGGGAAGGCGCTCGATTCCACGGTATAGCCGGCGCGGGCGAGGGCGGTCATCGTTCCCCCGTCGGTGTTCCAGCCGCCGGCGCGGAATGAGTTCGGGCGGCCGAGGCCATTTTGCTCCATCAGGTCGGCCGCGCTGCCGAACATGGCGGCGTGCTCATCGACGGTGTAGCTCGTGAGCAGGACGGTGTAGCCGGTGTCGTCGGTGGCGCTGGAGAAGGCGGGCGCGTTGCGGCAGGCGAGCGGCTTGCCCCCGAGGGTCACCGTCGTCACGAAGTTGCACCACCGGTGGATGTGGAGGCCGATCTCGTCGCCAAATTGATCGCGTTGCCGCTTGATCCATTTCGTGTTGACCTCCTTCCGCGCCGGGCTGGTCTTCGGATCCGTCAGCACCCAGGGGCCGAAGAAATGGCTGACGACGAGCCGGGGGTGGCGCGCGTGCAGATCGTCGGCGTTGGCGAGGTACGAATCGGGATTGTCGGAGTCGTCCCAGTCGGCCGACACCACCACGTAGAGCGCGTGCGAAACGTGGAACGCGCGGCTGGCGAAACCGACGTCGGCGCCGTCGGCGGCCAGGAGCGCGACATGGTCGCCGGTCGCGGGGGCCGGGATCGACGCGCGGAAGGTGCCGTCCCCTTGCGCTTGCAATCGCACGCCCGCGCCGCGATCGATCCACGCGTCGACGTAGGCCGTGCCGGGGGGAGCAGTCACGGTGACTTCGTACAGGTCGCTCCGGGTCAGCCCGTCGCCCGCCATGAGCCAGGTTCAGCTCCCCACCACGAATCTCGGATCGTCGGCCGCTGGGGCGGCTGGCGGATCGCCGACGCCCGCCGGACCGGAGCCGCCGCAGCCGATGAGGAGCGCCGCGAAGGCGATGGCCGAGACGCGATCCCTGCGCGAGTGCATCATCGGGCCATCCTACCTGATTGCAGGACGCGTCGCCCTCCGCCTGCGCGTCTTCGCGGATCTCCTCGAACGGCTTCCCCTCTTCGCACATCCGGGTGAGCGATGATTCAGGTCGCGCATGGGTTTCCGCGCCGTTCTTCGTTCCGTTCATGGAGGACGGAGCCGACAGGTCGGGCACTGCGAGGTCGGGCACTGCGAGGTCGGGCGCTGCGAGGTTCGATGGCATCTGCTCGCCCGTGTGTTGCAGGCCGGCGCGCCTGGCGCCGACACTGGACCCGCAATCGCGCACCTCGGAGGCGGGTCCGCTTCATCGCCTTTTTGTGCGGCGCCCGTCGTGGTCAGCGGGTGACGAATTTGTGGACCGCCTTCCCGAACGCAAGGACGTGGCGGACGAGATCGCCGGCGACCTCCCGCGAGGACGCGCCTACCTTGCAGATCAACTGCGACGAGCCGCGACGTCGATTCCCCTGAACATCGCCGAAGGTGCGGTGGAGTTCGCCGCAGCGGAGAAGGCACGCTTCCACCGGATCGCCCGCCGGTCGGCGACCGAATGCGCGGCCCTCTTCGATGTCTGCCGCACGCTCCGGTTGGCGTCCAACCACCGCCTGGTAAATGGCCGTGGGCTGCTGCTTCGAATCGACGCCATGCTTACCGCAATGGTCCTGCGCCTCCTGAACCAACGACCGGGCTCGGGCTCGGGCTCGGCAGCGCAAGAACCGAATCAGGTTTGGTTGCGGCCGTCACCGCCGCGCTGTGGTCTGTGTCCGCGCAACGGCTCCGCGTTCTGCGGCCCGCCACGCGGACACGCGTAGTTCATTCGCGCACCTCGGGGGCGGGTCCGCAGCAACGCGTTGTTCGGCGGCGTCCGGTACCAGTGCACCTCGCCGGATCCGAAGCGTACTACCGTACCCTCCATGAGCATCATCGAAGCGGAGTTCGAGAACGGCGTTCTCCGGCCCAGCTCGCCGCTGAGGCTTCGGCCCGGCGAGCGCGTGGGGATCGTTGTCGTCCGGCGGCCCGACGCGAGCCGGTGGGACCTGGAGCGGCTCTCCAGGCCGGCGTCGGCCGAGGAGAAGGGGCTCACTGAAGCGGGCCTTGGCGAGTGGGGAACTGCGATCGACCGAGAGGATGAACGGTGAAGCGCGGCGAGATTTGGTGGGCCGATTTGGGGAAGTAGCGCCTGCAGGAGCAGACCGGCCGGCGCCCAGTGGTTGTCTGGCAGAGTGACGCCCTCACGAGTGCACTCCAGTCGGTGCTTGTCATTCCCTTGACCACGAATCTGGAGCGAGCGCATCTTGCAGGGACAGCAATGCTCGATGCCACGGAGGATGGTCTGCCCGAGCCTTCGGTAGCGTTGGCCTTTCAAATGCGCGCGATTCCAAAGTCGAGCCTTCGCGATCGAATCGGCGTCCTGAGCGAGGCCGAGTTCGCGGAGCTGGAGCTGGCAACGGACGAGGCGCTGGGACGAATCGAGCCCCAAGACTGAGCGGCACCCGTCCACACAGGCGTCTGGGCTTTTCCGTCTGCCGCCGGCTTCGCGTTCTGCGGAATCGAGAGCGTCAGCGATGATCGGTCCGGCATCTCCCCCTCGATCCATCTGGAACCAGGGCGCCGTCAGCGGCGCTTCCGCCGCGAACGCGCGACGCGTCTGGTTCATCACTTCGAGCCAGTACTTCGTCTCCTTCTGGTCCACC
>SHYY01000046.1 GCA_009692555.1 Myxococcales bacterium | reverse complement strand
CCGCTTCGAATACTTCACAAACAGCCTCGGCCGTCAGCTTCGGTTTCGCGTCGCGCATCCGACGATAGGATCATGTCGGATCGACCGGCGCAACACCTGCGCGCAAGCGATCGAAATCGATCAGGATTCGGGCTAACAGGACACACATGCTGTGTGGTCATGTCCCAGCCGGCGTCGGTGATCGCCGGGGTGATGAACTGGTCGCAGATGTCCGACTCGCTGAGATCCTTCTTGCTCATCGCCGCCCCTCGGTGCGCTTGTGCTGCGCGGCCCCGCCGGAGCGTATCCACTTGTCCACGTCCGACAGCCTGAGCTTCCAGAACCTCCCGACCTTCGATGCGGGCAGCCCCGACTCGTCGATCCATCGGTAGATCGTATCGCGCGACGCCCCGACGTGGGCAGCCACGTCGTCGACCGAGACCCAAGGTTCCGCGGTGCGCATCGCCGCCTCTCAAGCGTGTCAGGAGGAAGGCCCGATGCTACCTCTGCGCCCTCGTGCGGTCCATCCTCGGCTTGTGCTGGTCCGTGCCGGTCCGTGCAGGGACGCGCCCGGCGGTGATTCGCGCTGAGGAGGAATCTCGCGCCTTCGGCCGGCTCGTGTGCCGCCGCAGCAGCACCTCCGACTGGATCTCTGGAACCGGCGCAAGTGGATCACGATCTGGCCGGCGCCGATGACGAAAAGGGTACTCTCGAAGCATGATACCGTCCCTGTCAGGTGCCCGAGGCACCTCTTTGCCGAGGTCGGATGAATGATCAATCAGCGGAAGTTTGGCGACGGGCACCGATGGGGGAAGTGGACCTTCCGAGCCGATTCAGCGACGCTCGTCCACGACCTTCAGCCGACCGACGAGGACCAGTTCTGCCCGTTTGAACTCGCAGGATGGGACGGCTCCAACTACATCGCCGCCGAAATCGCCTTTGTGGCGGGCCAAGACTGGGCGACGCCGGAGGACGTCGGATGGTTGGTTCTGGCAATCGCGGACTTGATCGATCTTCCACGGCACCGGCAGGAGTCACTCCTCTGATCTGGCGGCCCGGTGGAGCGGCGTCACGCCGCCCACATCGGCCGCGTTCTGGTTCGCGCCGGCCGCGATCAAGCACGCGATCACCGCCGCCTGCGCGATCGGGTTCCACGTCGGCGAGCCCGGGTGACCCCGGGATGCCCGTCGGCCGCGTACTGAAGCGGCTGGGCACCGCGCCGGTTCACCGCCCCGACCGGCGCCCCGCCCTGATCAGCTCGCGCGCGATGTCGGGCTGGTACGCCGCAGCCGCGATGTGCAGGGGCGTGTCGCCCCCGTAGCGGTAGTGCTGGATCTCGGAGAGGAAGAACTCCGTCGACGCCGCCCGGGTTGCGCCGGCCTGCGCGGCGGCGCGCGCGAGCGCCGGCCGCTCGGTGATCATGCGCGAGGCGGCCACGGCGTCGCCCGCCGCGATCGCGCGCACCAGCGCCATGAGCGGGGCGTCAGCGTTGGGCGTGAGCGACCTCGCGCCCACGATGTCGCAGTACCTTCGCCCGCAACTCGTCTCCCGCGTGCAGGACTCGTTCGATGAGCACCTCGTCGCGCTCCTCGTGTAGTCGGATACGACGCCGTGGCCCGAGACCCACGAATACGTGCCCGGCCCTGGCACGCGCGCCCTCGCCGGGGAACCCTCCCGCCTGACGACCCTGATGAGACTGACGACTTTGGGGTCCGTAGCGGTTGGAATAATTCTGAGACGAACCCCATAGAGACGGGAGAGCGGAGCCCGAAAGTCGTCAGGTTCATCAGCGTCGTCAGGAGAGTGCCGCGCCCATGACGCCAAAGCGCCGTCAGGATCGTCAGCGTCATCAGCGGGGGCCACCGCCGTGGCGGCGCTGGCTCGACGTCAGGATCGTCAGGCGGTGCCACCTCGTGCGGCGGCAGCGGATGGGCGACGCTCGGAGGCGCAGACCCCGAAGGCTGGCCTGGGAGAGGGCGCCTACTGCCAGCGTGGCGGCGTTGACGGCGTCTTCGTCCCGAGCAGCTTGAACTCCGCGAGCGTCCCCATCAGGGTCGTGCGCTCGGGCAACTGGAGGAAGCCGACGATGGTGATCTCTCCCCCTTTTTCCGCCTGAATGATGAAGCCGGGAGTGCCCTTCCCGGTCTCGGCGTCCATGTGGATCGCGTACTGAGGTATCGCGATCTTCACGGGGACGCCCATGGGCCGATCGCCTTCTGTCTTCAGGGCAAACACCGCGTTGCCGGCCTCGACATCGGCGTTGGTTGCGGCCCGCCCGCTGATGAACCCCGAGACGGGCAAGGCGGGCCACGTCATCAACGCCCTCTTCGTCGGCGGTGCAGCTCCCGAGATGGTCGCAGCAAGCAGCAAGACCCCCAGTACCACCACGCCTCTTGGCAGCATCGCACCCTCCTCGGTTGGCAGCGACACTACGCGGCGGCCGGCCGCCGGTCAACCACCCGGCGGGCGGCGGCTCGACCGACGGGGGACAGTCGCCGCCCACCCCGCACGGGGTTCTGGGAGGCTTTCGTCGAGCACGGGACTCGCCTGATCAAGCAGGCATTCGAGCGGGGCGAGATCGATGACCTCGGGCGCACGGTGCCGTCGCACGCTCTGCACCTGACCGACGCCGACTGGCGGGCGATCGGATTGCTCACGCGGTCAGCGGCGCTGTAGCGGCGCCCGTACGCCGGGCGAAGATGCCGGCGGCGGGGCGCGCGCGCGGCCGATGATCAACGGCGCCCGTTGCCCACCAGTTCGACGATCTCGGCGTCCACCTCGCCGCCCCCGACGCGCAGCCGCGCCACGCTCTCCGGCAGCCTGAACCGGCGCGGGCCGGCGCTGCCCGGGTTCACGTAGAGCACGCCCCCGCGCTTCTCGACGTGCGGCCGGTGCGAGTGCCCGCTGACCACGACGGCGACGGCTGCGCGTCGCCGAGGGCGAGCGCGTGCAGGTCGTGCAGCATAAAGATCGAGGTGCCGCCCACCTGCACGACGTCGCTCTCGGGCAGTGCGGACGCCCAGCCGCCGCGGTCGTTGTTGCCGCGCACCGCCCGCACCGGGGCGATGCGTTCGAGAACCGAGAGCACTGCGGGCGAGCAGACGTCGCCCGCGTGGAGGATCAGCTCGACGCCCGCGAGCGCGGTGAGCGCCTCGGGGCGAACGAGGTCGTGGGTGTCCGAGATGAGCCCGACGAGCGCCACCACTCGACGCTACCACGCGGCCTGCGGTCGATCGGCAGCGCTACCGCGCCGCCCAGACCGAGCACGCGAAGCCGAGCACCTGCGGCCCGTCGCGCGTGTCCGTCGGAGTCGGCGTCCACCCCCGCGCGAGCCGTGCGTCGAGGAGCGCCTGCGCCGTCGGCCGCGCTTCCCAGACGGCGACCGCCGTCACGGCGCCGAGTCAGGTGGTGTCGAAGACCAGCCACCCATCTCGCGCCGCGAACACGACGTCGTGCGTGAACTCGTCCTGCGTCACGACCTCGACGATTTCTAGCGGCGGCGACTGCGCGCGCGCCCACCGCAGCACGTCCTCCAGCGTGCCGAGCCGGCGCGTAGCGTCGAGTGTCGGGGCGTCGATCGCCATGATCCATGATACCCGCGCGACGCGGCGGCCTTCCGACCGCGTCGCTGCCCCGGTGCGCTGGTGGCACTTCGTCGGGGCGCGTGGCAGCAGCGCGGGGCGGGACTCTTGGTCGCACGCTCGGCTGCTGGTCGTGGACACCTGCCGAAAAAATGCGCAACCGACCCATGCTCCTCGTTCCGCGGGATGATCGGGGCGCGGCCCACAGGGTTTCCCACAGGTTGCGCCCACCGTCGACGATGAATCCTCTTCAACCGGCCGATCGAGCGTGCGATCATGCGACCTCTCAACGACACGAACCGACCCCGAGGCGCCCCCAAATGCACATCACCGAGCAGGATTTCCATACCGCTCTCGATCAAGCGCTCGACTTCGTCAAGGCCACCACGCTCAACCACCCGTCTGTCGAGCGGATGGAAGCGATCGTCGCGTGGAGCTACGACCCGACCGGTTCGATGGCGGACACGCTCGACGGTGTCCTGTCGCTGGACTCACGGCTCCGCGACATCGCCTTGCGGATCATCGTCGGTGCGTGCGAGCACGGCCGCCCCCCGACGACGTACCCGCGCCGCGACGAGGTCGAAGCGCTGTACTTCCGGCGCCGTCGCGATCGGGCCGCAACCGATGAGGCCCACGACGAGCGCGCCCCGGGCGTCCCGATCGACCGGGCGCTGCGGCGAACCCTCCGCGCCGTAGAGAGTGCCCACGACCGCGGCTGCGCGGCCGAGCGCGGCGACCAGCCGAAGGTCGACTCCCTCACGGCGCTCGCGACCGCGCTGCGCGTGGGCGGGCTCCACGCCGTCGTCGGACCAACGGAATTGACGAGCGCCCTGCTCGTCCGCCTCGCGCTCGACTTCGCGATCGAAGAGAAGGCGGCGACGGTCTTTGCGTCCTCGCGCGGCCCCGCCGAATCCCTCGCTCTGCGGCTCGTCGCCGACGAGGCATCGGTCGAACCAGCCGCGCTCCGCGTTGGGGCGCTCGACCAGCGCGGAATGATCTACCTGACCAGGGCTGCGAGCGTGGTGTCGGAGACGCCGATCACGCTGCTCCCGCGCGCGACGGTTGGCGACGTCGTCGCCGCGGTCGACTCGAACCCGCGCGTGGTGCTCGTCGAGGACTTCCTCACCGTGGCGGCGGGGCGGGCCGCCGTGGAGATCCAAGACCTCGCCGCGGCCGTCGGCGCGAGCAAGGCGGCGGTGGTCCTCGCCATCGAGGCCCCGAGTGGCGCGACGCTCGGTGACATCGGCCTCGACGACGAGGCTCTTGATTGCGTGGTCTCGGTGCGGGCTCGCGGCCGCGCAGTGGAGGTGGTAGTCGAGCGGTGCGGCCTCCCGGCCGGGAAGTTCGAGCTGGAGTACCACGCAGAGCGGGAGGCTCTCACGATCCCGAAGGGCGAGCAGCTCGACCAGCGAGGCAGATGACGATGCGAGTCCGAGTGGATTTTTACCGTATTGGAGCAGGTTCGCAACAGTCGCAGAATGGTATAGCGATCAGGCGCAATGGCACCGGTGGCGCGTCCGACAGCCTCCTCGGTGCTGCGGAAGTGCGTGGCAGCTCATGCCGTTCGTCGGTGATGGTTCGCTCGCCGGGGATGCACCTTCGAGAACGGCGACTTCTATAGAACCGGTTCTGGCTGTCGAGGACCGGGTCGCTGATCACGTCGACCGGGAGCTTGGCGCCGAGCATCACGTCGGTGCGCAGGCCCATCGCGACGTGGAGGAGGCCGACGAGGATCGCGATTGGAGCGAGGAGTTTCAGCACGCGCGCGAGGGTCGCCACGGCGGCTTGGATGCGAGGTGCGCGCCGATCGTCGCTCTCCTGCGAGCGGGCGTGACATTTTCTGTCGCGCAGCCGAAGATCATCGCGGCATGGCAACCGACACCGAGACGTTCGAGCGGGTCCGCGCTGTGGCGGTCGCCATCGGCCCGCGCGCGATCGCCGAGACGCGGGGCGCAACGTGGCGCGAGGTCCACCGCGAGGAGCTGGTCGCCCCCCGCGATCTCGCCGACTGGGATCGTCTTGTTGACCGCGCGCGCACGATGGGCTCGACGGCGCCAGCGCGTGATCCCGACGTCGCGGTGGTCCTCCTCGACGGGCGCGACGAGGACCACCTCCCGCTCGCGCACCGCGTCGCCTCGCTCGGCGGCGTGTCCATCGTCGGGCACCGCTCGACGGAGACGAACCGCGCGGCAGCTCGTCGCCGGAACCTGCACCTCTCGGAGCAGCTCGGCGCCTGCGTGATCGAGCCGGTGGGCTCCGCATCTCTCGCCGACGTGGTGCCGGCGCTGGTGGACGCGACGACGACGTGCGGGCTCATCGGCTACTCTTTCGACGACTTGCGGCGGTTCGTCGGCACCGCACCTTGTGCCGGCGAGCTGCACGTCTGGACGGTCGGCGCCGACCTCGGAGAGCGCGCGCCGCCGCCGGCCGAGTTCGTGTCCGCCGTCGCAGGGGTGACGGGCCTGCGCGTTCACATCGGGATGCACGGCGGACCCGAGGTCACGCTCAGCGACATCAACGCGATCGCGGTGGGGGTCCAAGCGGTGCTCGACGAGGACGCGAAGGTGGTGTTCTTCGCGATCGTCGATGAGCTGGCGACGGTAACGACGGTGCGGGTGACGATCGTCAGCGAAGGCGAGCCGACGCGCGTTAGAGCGACGGGCCGCCGAGGTAGCTAGCCACGCAGGTGTAGCTCCTGAACGAGGAGCATCCCGTCGAGAGCCAGCCATGTGGTTCCTGCCGAGAGCCATCCATATATGGCTCCCGTCAAGAGCAATCCATCTGGTTCCCGTCGCCGCTATATTCGCTTGGTCTTTCCTTCGGGCCGGGGATTGTTGATGACGGGCTGTCGGGGTGCAGCCTTCCAACAGAGCCCGGCGTAGCCACCCTCCCAACACGAGAAGCCGACCAACTCGGCGTCATCCTTGGGATCGAGTTCGTTCATTGCCGCCTCGAATGCTTTACGGGTGTTTGCTTCGACAACGAAGTACTTCTTCTGCATGGGTCACCGTCCTCATTTGCGCGGACCGTATCACGAGGGGGCTGCACCTCCCGGTAGACGCGGTGGTCCTGCATCAGTCCTCCCTCCTCCTGCCGGCGCCTCGAACAGGTAGACTCGGTGCCACGCGAGCGCGTCGGGGTGTGGGCGCGCAGTCGCCCGGGTGGGCGTCGGCGGCGCGCTCCGGTGATCAGCGCATCCTCGCGACGATCCTATCGAGCACCCGGAGTGCCTGTGCCACCTCCCCGCGCACCGCGAGCCGGCACGCGATCGACACGCCCGCGAAGATCCGCACCGCGTCCCCGAGCCGGCGCCACCGAGGATCGGTCTCGTCGAGGTGGGCAAGGGCTTTCAGCGCGAACCACGGCTCACCCTTGCCGATCGCGTCGACCACGACGGCGGCCTGCACGCGATTTCGCGATCCGCCGGGCGCGTGAGGCCCGCCGTCACCGGCAGCCTCGACGAGGGCGCGGAGGATCTGGGTCACGCCGTCGGGGAGCGGGATATGCTGCGCGTCGGCCTCGGCGCGACGACAACGATCGCAGGTGCTCGGGTCGGTGCCGCCGTGAGCGCAGGATGACATGGGCTGAACATCTGTACAGCATCAACCGGACGGCTGTCGACGGCCACCGCGGCGGCAGCGTCGCTGGCCCTGTTTCCGGCGACGCGGCGGGAGAGGCTCCCCGGGGCTAGTGGTGCAGCGACGGGGGCGGCGGCCACGCCCGCGCCCCGTCGACGTAGATGGCCGTCACCATCCACGCCTCCAGCGTCATGCGTCGACCCCGTTCGGGCGAGAGTTCCGCCTCGGGCAGCAGGTCTCGCACGCGCCGGCCCGCAACAGCGCGGCGGCCCGCAGCGGGATCGGTCGAGTGCGGAACCACGATCTCCGGCACACATACGCCAGCCTGGCGCACGCCGCAGGGGCATCCCTGGTCGAGGTCGCGGACCTGCTCGGACACCGCACGCTCGAGATGGTCCGGCGCTACGGGCACAGCTATCCGCAGCGCCTCAAGGACGTCGCTGACCGCGTGCAGCTCGGGGTTGCCAGGGAGGGTCCTGGAGTGCTAAGGGTGAGTGCAAAGGGTAAGGGCCAAAAAGTGGGGCCAAAGCGACCGGAAGCGACCAGGACAGCGGAAGAGAGCACGGAAAAAAACGAAACAATTTCAAGCTGATAGAAACTTGGAAGTGCGTCCCGGACTGGTGCCGGGCTCGGTCTTCAAAACCGATGGGTCGGCCTTCACGGGTCCGATCGGTGGGTTCGATTCCCATGCGCTTCCGCCACTTCTCCCCGTCGCTGACGAACCTCCCCGACAGGACGCCAGAATCAGAAGGTGTGCTTCGCTCCGTTCGCGTCCGGCATCGGGACGAGCACCACATTCGACCGCTCGTGGACCGGCGACTGGCTGCCATTGTCCATCACGCCGCGCGCGTTGCCCGCCACGACGAAGATACCGATGATCTCACCGGTCTTGGGCTGCCGCCCCTCCAGCGCCCCCCAGCGACCATCGTAGTACCAGTTCTTCGCCACCTGGTCGTTCAGCGCGACGTTGCCGCCCGACGCATCCAGGCTGCGCCAGAACTGGATCGCCGCCGACGCGTGCCACTTCCCGTTGATGAACTCCGCCATCCCGAGGGTGTACTGAAGCGGGCCATCCCAGCCCGGCGGGACGATATCCGGCCAGCTTCCCGGTCCCTCCCGCTTCGAGAACTCGAGGTGGACCCCGTCGCCCCGGAACTCGAGCTGCGTGATCGTCGTCGCCTCCGGCCAGTCCGCCAGGTTCATCGGGTTGTTGTAGAGGGTCGCCTGGTGCAGATCGAGCGTCTTGGGCGCCTTCGCCATATCGGGGTCGGGAGGCATCCCCATCATCGCCATGTCGGGGCCCGGCGGCATCCCCATCGCCAGGTCGGGCGGCGGGGCCCCACTCAGGTCGACGACGGTCGGAAGCACGGTCCACGACGCCGAGCAGGTCCCGACACCCGCCGCTCCGGTCGCGGTGACGAGCAGCATGTGCGTGCCCACGTCGCCGTTCTGGGCCCCGGTGGCGGTGAACGTCCCGGTGCAGGCCACGGGGAGGGTCCGCTTCCCGTCGAGGGTCCAGGTGCACGTCGCCGCGTTCATCGACGCGAGGGTCGCGGTGAAGACGGTGGTGAGACCGCCGTTCGGAGGCGTGACCGAGAGCGTGCAGGTCGCCACACCGGCGGGCGGCGTCACATTGGCGTTGCACGCGGCCAGCGCGCCGGACAGGAGCAGGCTCCTGCGAAGGTTGCTCATGGTCGGCGACCGTGCGCCCGCCCCCTCGTCGGTGTCAACGTTCGCTCCCTTCAGCTCAGGCTCCTACTCGGACTCAGACCAGCAGCACCATCTTCCCCGTCATCCTGCCCGTCTTGCTCTGCGCGTGCGCCTTCTCCACCTCCGCGAGCGGAAACCGCTCCACGATCTGGACGCGCAGCTTTCCCTGCGCGATGGCGTCGACGAGGTGCGACAGGCGCTCCGTGGTGGCGCGCCCGAGGACGCTCTTGCTGCGGATCGGCGCGATCAGCACCTGCGCCATGGCGCCCGGCTTGTCGCCCGCGATCATGACGTGGCGTCCCCCGGGGCCGAGCAGCGCGCGGCACGCGGAGCCTTTGTAGCCACCCACGCAGTCGACCACCACCTGGAACGGCCCGTGCTCGCGCGCCGCCACGAGGGGATCCCCGGCGCCGTAGTCGAGCACCACGTCCGCACCGAACGCGCGTACCGCGTCGGCGTTCTTCGACGAGCAGACCCCCACCACGCGTGCGCCGCGCAGCTTCGCGATCTGGACCGCGACATGGCCGACGCCGCCCGACGCGCCGAGCAGGAGCAGCGCCTGCGCCGCCGCACCCTCCTTCGCGCCGTCGCTGAGATGGCCGATCTCGACGAGCGACATCCACGCCGTCACGCCCACCACCGGGAGCGCCCCTGCGACATCGAACGGCACCGCATCGGGCAGCTTGCAGATCTGGTCGGGGCGCACCACCACCGTGTCGGCATACGACCCGCGCTGTCCGCGCGCGAAGTTGGTGCCACCGACGACGCGATCGCCCACCTTCACCTCGGTCACCTGCGCGCCGATGGCATCCACCACGCCCGCGAAGTCCACGCCCGGGATGAACGGGAGCGGCGGCCCGACGAGCCGCAGGGCGAGGCGCAGCGGCCCGCCCTCGCGCATCTTCCAGTCCACCGGGTTGACGCCGATCGCGCGCACACGCACCCGGACCTCGCCGGCACGCGGCGTGGGATCCTCGAGTTCGATCAGCGCGAGCGGCTCGCCCTTCGTCCACGTACGCTGTCCCATCGCCTTCATGCGCTCTCCTCGCGCCGGACCTGCCGGCGGACGCGGACTGTTGCATGTTCCGGCCCCTCCAGGTTGACGGGCCTTGCCGGGACGCCCCAAAGTGGCCCCACCCATGGCCGTCCCCTCGGAAGAACCCCCGCGCTCCGGCATCCTCGCCCACATCGGGCACACCCCGCTCGTGCCGCTCCTGCACATCGGGCGCGGCCTCCCGGCGCCGATCCTGGTGAAGTGCGAGCACCTGAACCCGGGGGGCAGCGTGAAGGATCGCCTCGCTCTCGCGATCGTCGAGGACGCCGAGCGGCGCGGTCTGCTCGCTCCCGGAGCGACCCTCTGCGAGGCCACCGCCGGCAACACCGGAATGGGGCTGGCGCTGGTGGCGGCGGTGCGCGGCTACCGACTGGTCTGCGTGATGCCCGAGAAGATGTCGCACGACAAGCGCGCCGCCCTCTCGTCGCTGGGCGCGCAGGTGGTGATGACGCCCAACGCGCCGCCCGATGATCCGGAGAACTTCCAGCAGGTCGCCCGTCGGCTCGCCACCGAGAACGGCTGGTTCCTGACCGATCAGTTCTGCACCCCGGTCAACGCGCGCATCCACGAGGAGACCACCGGGCCGGAGATCCTCGCGCAGGCTGGCGGGAGCGTCGGCGCCTTCGTCGCGGGCGTCGGCACCGGCGGTACGATCAGCGGAGTCGGGCGCTTCCTCAAGCGACACCTCCCGTCGGTGCGCATCGTCCTCGCCGACCCGGTGGGATCGAGCCTCGCGGCGTGGGTCGAGAGCGGCGTACCGGGCGGCGACGGCCCCTACCTGGTGGAGGGGATCGGCGCGAGCCGTCCCTCGGTGATCCTCGACCGCGCGGCGATCGACCAGGCGGAGCGCATCAGCGACGAGGAGAGCTTCGCGGTGACGCAGCGGCTGGTGCGCGAGGAGGGGCTCCTCGTCGGCGGTTCGGCCGGAACCGCGGTGGCGGCGGCGCTCCGGATCGCCGCCCGCGCCGATCGCGCGGACCCGGTGGTGGCGCTCCTCCCCGACTCCTGGGACCGCTACTTCTCGCAGCCCTGGATGCAGGCCTGGAGGTGATCTACCATCGCGGATTCGCACAGCGGTGGAGACGGCGATGGGAAAGCTCGCATGGCTCGGGACGCGGACCGGCGCAATTTTTCTCCTCGGGTGCGCGGGCGCTCTGAACGCCGGCGACGGGGAGGCTCCTTCCGACGCGGCGGCTGCGCCCGATCAGGCGACCGCGGTTCCGGCCGACCTGGCCGCCGAGCCGGCGGACCTGACGACAGCCAGCGACGCCAGCATGCCCTGCAACGCTCCGATCAACAGCGCCCCCGCGGTGATGATCCAGAAAGTGAACGGAGCGCCACCGACGCCGAAGGGAGGCCCCGCGTTCCTGGACGGCACCTACCACGCCACCGCGGCCACCCTCTACGTCCCCGCGGACGGCGGCGCCGGAGGGCCCACCGGGGTGACCCTCCAGGCCACTTCGATGCTCTCGGGAACCAGCTACCAGTACACCTCGCTGCAGAGCAACCAGGCGGCCCCGCAGTACACCGGCGGCACCTACGGCCGGAATGGCACCGCCATCACGTTCACCCAGACCTGCCCACAGATGGCCGCATCGAGCTTCGTCGCCTACGACTCCGACGGCCAGAAGAGCGTCACGCTCTACACCGCGCCGATGCAGCTGGGGGTCGGGGTGATCACCTACACCCGGCAGTAGAAGCTATCGCCGGAAGCCACCCAGGGGCGCCATGTACACCGGCTGGAACGGAACGAGCGCCTCCCGGGCCGCCGCGGAGGGCCTGCCATGGACCACGAAGCGCGTCATCGTCGAGAGCGCCCCGAAGCGGCCGGCAAACTTCTCCAGGAACGACGCCACGTGGATCCGCCGAGGTCGCGTAGCGGTCGAACAGGTGGCAGGTCTTCTCATCGTCGCTGATCGTCCATTCGTAATTGACCGCTCCAGGCTCGTTGGCGCGCGTGGCCTCGATCATGTCACCCATCAGCGCCTTCCAGCTCTCGAGCTGGCCCGGTTGAAGGGTGGTCTCGATCACCCAGTACACGCTTGTGTCGTCGCTCATTTGAATTCCCCTGGTGGTGGCTTGTGCGCATCCTACCCCCGCAGTTGCGGGGCGGGCTCTTTGGGCCTACCCTTCGCCGATCCATGAACGGCCTCGACGGTATTCTCGGGCAGGACCAGGCGATCGCGCGGCTGCGCGGCGCCATCGCCTCGGGACGACCGCACCACGCCTACCTCTTCGACGGCCCCGACGGTGTGGGGAAGCTCACCACCGCGCTCGCGCTGGCGCAGGCCTGGGCGTGCGAGCGCCGCCCGGGCGAGGGCTGCGGCGCGTGCGAGCCCTGTCGGAAGATCGACCAGGGCATCCACCCCGACGTGATCCGCTTCGAGGTGCTGCTCGAGGACGGAACGAAGAAGGGGCTCACCGATCGGGTGCGGGCGCTGATTCCGCGGCTCGCCTACGCCCCCAACGAGGCGCGGGTGCGGGTGGTGATCCTCGACCCGGCGGATGAGCTGAACCTCGAGGCGGCGAACTCCCTCCTGAAGACCCTCGAGGAGCCGCCGCCGCGCACCCATTTCATCCTGATCACGGCGATCACTTCGTCGCTGCTCCCCACCATCCGGTCGCGCTGCCAGCGCGTGCAGTTTCGCGCGCTCGATGACGCGATGATCGCACGGCGGCTCACCGAGGGACACGGCGTGGCGGCCGACCTGGCCGTCTCGGCAGCGACGCTCGCCGGCGGATCGCTCGGGCGCGCGCTCGAGCTGGCCTCGTCGGAGGATCTGCCGAAGCGGCGCGAGCGAGCGGCACGGCTGCTGGTGGCGGCGGGCGGCGCCAAGGCGTTCGAGGTGCTCCAGGCGGCGGCGGAGGTGGCGGGCGATCGCGACGAGGCGGATGCGACGCTCGAGCTGCTCTGGATCACCTTCCGCGACGCGATCCTCCTCGCCGAGGGGCTGGGCGAAGGACGGGTCGCGGCGCAGCGGCGTGAGCCGGCAGAGCGCCTCGCCCGGCGGCCCGCGACGCGCCTGATCGCCGGGCTCCACGCGGTCGAGGAGGCACGGAGCGCGATCCGCGGCTTCGTCAGTCCACAGCTCGCGGTGGAGCAGCTCCTGCTCCGCCTCGGCCAGACAGGAGCCGCATGAACGAGTCCGAAGGGGGAGGTCCACCGCCGGCCGGCGCGCCACCGGGCGGCTCCGGCGACCGTGGAGGCGACGGTGGAGGCGACGCCGGATCTCCTCCCGGAGGTCCCGGCGACGGAGCGCGGCGCAGGCGCAGGCGGGGACGTGGGCGCGGCGAGCGGCCGGCCGGAAGCACCCTCCAGGGCGACGCTGCGCAAGAGGGCGGCGAGGGAGATCCACAGCCCGGGCCCAGGCCCGACGAGACCCGGCCGCCGCGCGCGGCCCAGGGCCCAGGAGGTCCCGGCGCTGGCCGCGAGAATCCCCGCGGCCCCAATCCCCGCGGCCAGCGGCCCGAGCATCCGCGCGGTGATCGCCCCGAGGGATCGCGCGGTTCCCGGCCCCCAGGCGCTCCCAGGGCGCCCGAGGGGCAAAGGCGGGGCGACCGGCGCGGGCCGCCTCCGCAGCAGGCGCGCGAGGATCGCCCCGAGGGCGCACGGCGCGGCGACGGGGGACCGCCCCGGGATCGCGATCGGCGCCCACCCGGCGAGCCCTCCCGAGGCGATCGGGGCCGCCCCGACGCGGGCCGCCCGAGCACGCCGCGCCCGCAGCCGATCGCCCAGTCGGGCTCGCCAGCGACGGTGGCCGGTCGATCGGAGCTCGTGCCCGTCCCGGGGGAGGTCGCACGCGCCGTCTCCCCGCGCGCCACCACCGCGCCTCCGGCCGCCGACTTCGACTCCGGCTGGGATCTCCCCGAAGGCGGGCCCGCCCCGGTGGATCCTCCCGCGGCCGGGGGGGACGACGAGGCCGGTCCGACCCGCTTCGTCGAGGAGCCTCTGTCGCCGCGCGATCCCGACGGCGAGGACGTGTTCATCGACCTCACCGATCGCCCGCGGACCCGGGGCGCCCTCGCCAACGTGGCCGGGATCAAGTTCCGCGAAGCCGGCTCGATCCACGAATACGACGCCGGCGACCAGAGCTATCAGCGCGGCGAGCAGGTGGTGGTGGAGAGCGAGCGCGGCCCGATCCTCGGGATCGTCGCGGTCGGCTCGCGGCGCACCCTGGTCAGCGAGCCGCTGCATCGCATCGTCCGCCGCGCCGGGGCGGAAGAGGAGCGCCAGCGCGAGCGCAACGCGCGCAAGGAGCAGGAGGCGTTCGTCCTGTGCCGCGACAAGATCCGCGAGCGACGCATGCCGATGAAGCTCCTGCGCGCCGAGCTGCCGCTCCAGGGCGCCAAGCTGCTCTTCTACTTCGCCTCCGAGGAGCGGATCGATTTCCGCGATCTGGTGAAGGACCTCGGCGCCCGCCTGCGCGGCCGCATCGAGATGCGGCAAGTGGGCGCCCGCGACGAGGCCAAGATGGTCGGCGGCCTCGGCGATTGCGGCCGCGAGCTGTGCTGCTCGACCTTCCTTCCGAGCTTCGCTCCGGTCTCGATCAAGATGGCGAAGGATCAGGGGCTGGTGCTGAACCCGGCGCGCGTGACCGGTCAGTGCGGGCGGCTGAAGTGCTGCCTGGTCTACGAGCACGCGCTCTACCAGGAGATGCGCAAGGGTCTGCCGAAGGTGGGCAAGCGCGTGAAGACGCCGGCGGGCGAGGGGCGGGTGGTCGAGCTGGACGTGCTCCGGCAGATGGTGCGGGTGGGCTTCATGGAAGGCGGCACGCAGACCTTTCCTGCCGCCACCGTCGAGGCGCTCGCGCCGCCGCAGCAGGGCGGCCGGCCCGCGCCGGAGCCCGCGCCGGAGTAGCTTCTCCCCCGATCAGCGCTGGTAGCGTGCGATCTGCTTGTCGGCGAACGCGGCCACGTCGCCGGAGAGGCGGGGCCGGAGCTGCACCAGCTCGTCGATCACCCCGCGCAGGCGCTGCTCGTCGCCGGCGGCGGCCGCTCCATCGGCCAGCTCCTCGAGCGAGATGGCGAGGTTGTCGCGCGCCTGGGCGTAGCCGGGATCGAGGGCCAGGACGCGGCGGAAGCCGTCCAGCGCCTGGTCGCGCTCCCCGCGCTCCCAGTGCATCTCGGCGGCGGTGAACTGGACGATCGTGTTCTTGGGGACCAGCGGAGCCACCAGCGAGAGGCGCTGGCGGGAGGTGAGGCTGCCCTGGGTCTCGCCGTACGCGAGCAGGGCGCACGCGGCGGCGAGCAGGCTCCAGCCGATGCGGTGGCCGCGCCCGCTGGAGGGCGCCGGAGCGGGCCCCGAGGACGCCGCGTTCAGCGTCGCCGCCACCGCCGGCTCGCGCACCTTCCAGATGAATCCGTCGTAGTAGAAGTGCAGGAGCTGCGACGCGGCGAGCAGCCCCGAGAGCACGTCCCCGAGCGAGCCGCTCACCCTCGGTAGAGCGAAGGCTCCGTAGGCCAGCACCGCCATGACGTAGAGCAGCGCGGCGCCGGCGCGGGGACGGAACAGCGCGCGCAGAAGGGGCCGGAGCTCGCTCCCCCCGGTGTCGGCGCGGCGACGGTTGAAGGCCCACACGATCGCCAGGTACTGCACGTCGTGGAACACCTCGAACAGCGGCATCCCGAGGAGCGGGTGGGCGATCCGCACATTGGCGTACCACCAGAAGGCGATGCTGCTGACCAGCAGGAGCACGCGCACCAGGCCGGGGGGCCGCCCGGCGCGCCATCCACGCGCCGCGCCGACGAGCCATGCCAGGGTCGCCGCCGCCGTCGCTGAGGCCGCGCTCCACTGGATTGCCGCCACCGTGGCGAGGGCGGGCAGCGGCGCCCCGCAGGCGGCGGCCGAGTCGAACACGAAGGCGAGGCGCTGGGGCGAGAAGAGCACCGCGGCGCAGAACCAGGTGGCGAGCAGCGCCAGGTCGCGTTTCGCGTCGGCTCCGTCGGCGCCGCTCTTCGCGCCGTAGATGCGCGCGAAGCCGTACGACTGCATCATCCCGTGCCACATCCCCCACCCGAAGGCGACGAACACCATCGCGTGGATTCCCGCGACCGAGAAGCCGATCCCCGTCGCTGCGAGGATCAGCGGCGCGAGGACGAAGCGGGCGCGAAAGCGGCGGAAGAGCGCGCGGTCTCCGTAGGCGCGCAGCATCCCCGGGAGGTGATGGCCGGTCGCGCCGAGCGCCATCACCCACTCGTTCACGCGACGATCGGTGGTGAGCGCAGCGACGAGGAACACCAGCGGCAGGATCCACACCGGCGCGGCGACGAGCAGCCCGAGGTCGCGCGGGGGGTCGAGGATGAAGCGGGAGGGAGGGAGGGCCGGTGGGGCGCCCTCCCTCGATGAGCGGGGTGCGCGCGGCGGCGACGGGGATCGCCTGGAGGTCTTGCCGCGCGACATGAGGGCGATGCTACCGCAGGTAGATGTTGCCGAGGTACCAGGGGAACCAGCCCTCGGACTCACCGCCGTGCTCGCCCCACTCGATCCGGAACGTGGTGCTGGCTCGGGAGACTCCGTAGACCGTGTTCAGCGGGCCGGGCCACGGGACCTCACAGTCGAAGCACGAGAAGCTCGGCGGCAGGAAGCGCGCGAAGCTGGTGGTCGGGCCGCCGTTCTCCGCCGCGCCATACGAGATGTCGCCGGAGCCGCCCGCCAGGTAGGCGGTCCCCCACACCGTCTGCTTGAACGACTGGCTGGAGATGTCGGAGACGTTGCCCATCCCGGCGTTGGCCTTGGCGGCGAAGGCGGACATCAGGAACTCGGAGTAGGGGAAGGTGAAGTCGAGGCGCGCGCTGTGGCCGCCGGCGGTGTCGCGCGTGAACGGGCGGCACTGCATGTCGGTGCCGCTGGTGACGCCGGCGCTGGTGAAGGGGATGGTGAACTTCGCGCCGAGGTTGTTCTTGGCCACGCAGGGGGTGATCACCGTCCAGCCACCGCCGGAGAGCGTCATGTCGCACTGGACCGTGAAGGCCACCAGCGCACCCGCGCCGTCGGCGTCGATGGTGTACATGCCGCTCGGCGCCTTGAAGGCGCTGCCGTCGAAGATCTCGAGGCACGAGAGGGGCACCGCGCACAGCTTGGCGCGGCACACGAAGCTGGCGCAGTCCACCGCCGCGGCGCAGGCCTTGCCGACGGCGCACTTGGCGCACGCGCCGCCGCAGTCCACGTCGGTCTCCGCCCCGTTCTTCACCTTGTCCAGGCAGGTCGGCGCGACGCAGACGCCCGCGGTGCACACGCCCGAGGCGCAGTCGGCCGCCTTGGTGCATTTGCCGGCGTTGGGGCAGGTGGGGCAGGTGCCGCCGCCGCAGTCGACGTCGCTCTCGAGCGCGTTCTTGACCTTGTCGGCGCAGGTCGCCTTCAGGCACAGCCCGTTCGAGCACACGCCCGAGGCGCAGTCGGCCGCCTTCCCGCACTTCTTCGCGTCGGCGCAGGTGGGGCAGATGCCGCCGCCGCAGTCGACGTCGCTCTCCAGGCCGTTCTTCAACTTGTCCAGGCAGGTGGGCGCCACGCACTTGCTCGCGGTGCAGACGCCCGAGGCGCAATCGGCCGCCTTGGTGCACGCCTTGGTATCGGCGCAGGCCGCGCAGGTGCCGCCGCCGCAATCGACGTCGGTCTCCGCGCCGTCCTTCAGCTTGTTCAGGCAGGGCGGCGAGGCGCAGGTGCCGTTGGCGCACATCATCGAACCGCAATCGCCGTTCTTGGCGCACACCTTGCCGTCGCCGCACGCGGGGCAGGTACCGCCGCCGCAGTCGATATCGGACTCGAGACCGTTCTTCGCCTTGTCCATGCACGAAGGAGCGGAACACATTCCGTTATTGCAGACGCCGGAGGTGCAGTCGCCGGGGGCCGCGCAGGCCTTGGCGTCGCCGCACGCGGGGCAGGTGCCGCCGCCGCAGTCGGCGTCCGTCTCGAGGCCGTTCTTGACCTTGTCCGCGCACGAGATGCAGAGCGCGTTGACGCACGCGCCCGAGGTGCATTCGCCGTTCTTCGCGCACGCCTTCCCGTCGCCGCAGGGCGGGCAGGGGCCCCCGCAGTCGAGGTCGGTCTCGCCGCCGTTCTTGATCATGTCCACGCAGGAGACCGCCGCGCAGAGGTTGTTCGCGCACGAGCCGGAGCCGCAGTCGCCGTTCTGCTTGCAGTCCTTGCCATCCGCGCACGCCGGGCAGGTGCCGCCGCCGCAGTCGACATCGGTCTCCACGCCGTTCTTCGCCAGATCCATGCAGGTGGGCGCGACGCACAGGCCCATCGCGCAGGCGCCCGAGGCGCAGTCACCTGGCGCCGAGCAGACCTTTCCGTCGCCGCACTTCGGGCAGGTGCCGCCGCCGCAGTCGACGTCGGTCTCCACGGCGTTCTTGATCGTGTCCATGCAGGTCGCGGCGGCGCACAGGGCGTTGGTGCACACGCCGGAGCCGCAGTCCTCGTTCTTGCCGCACGCCTTGCCGTCGCCGCACTTGGAGCAGGCGCCGCCGCAGTCGAGGTCGGTCTCGGTGCCGTTCTTCTTGCCGTCCATGCAGTCGCCGGGGGCGGGCCCGCAGACGCCCGCCATGCAGCTCCCCGACTGGCAGTCCTCGTTCTTGCCGCACGAAAGGCCGTCGGCGCACTTGTTCGGGCAGGCGCCGCCGCAGTCGACGTCCGTCTCGTCGCCGTTCTTGATCGCGTCGCTGCACGAGGCGGCGGTGGCGAGATCGGGCGAGGAGGCGAGGTCGGGTTTGCCTGCGAGATCGGCCTTCGCCGTCGCGAGATCGGCCGCGGCAGCCGGAAGACTATCCTCCGTCGTGCCCCCACCGCATCCGGTGGTTCCGAGCGAGACTGCCAGTGCGAATGCCAGCGCGTACCGTTTCATGTGAAGCCTCCTAGTGATCCATTAGGACCCTGTGGATATCACGACCGCCGAAGGTTGGAAACTTACTGCGCCTGGTCCTGGCAGGAATGCTACCGTCCCGCATCGTCCAACCGCCCTCGCCGTTCGCGCACGGAAGTCGGAGCCGGCTCACGCCGCGTGACCTCCCGAGGTTTCCGAGCGAGTCGCTGTTCGACAAGATCGCGCGCGTCGTGTGTCGCGCGGAGTGCCTGCCGCGCAAGGAGCTCTACGAGGCGTGGGAGGTCGCCCGACGCGCGAGGCGGCGGTTTCGCGGCGGGCGGGTGATCGATCTCGCGTGCGGGCACGGGCTGGTGGCGCACCTGATGCTGCTGCTCGACGACACCTCTCCCTGCGCGCTGGCGGTCGACACCCGCGTGGCCGGGAGCGCACCGTCCATCGCGGCCGGGCTCGTCGGCGCATGGCCCCGGATCGCAGGGCGGGTGACGATCGAGGAGCGGGCCATCGCGGAGGTCGCGCTGACGCCGGGTGACCTGGTCGTCTCCGTGCACGCCTGCGGTGCGTTGACGGACGAGGTGCTCGATGCCGCCCTGGCGGTGCGCGCGCGCGTGGCGGTCCTGCCGTGCTGTCAGGAGGCGAGGCCGTCGGCGCTCGCGGGCTGGCTCGATCCGACGCTGGCGATCGACGTCGCCCGGGCGCACCGCCTGCTCGCGGCGGACTACGACGTCTTCACCCAGACCATCGCCAGGGAGATCACGCCGAAGAATCGGCTGCTCCTCGGGGCGCCAAGGACCTCATGAACCCTGCGCCGTTCTCCTCCGTCCCGGGCGTCCTCGATGCCCTCGTGCTGCGCGGCCCGCGTGCCGCCGACGGCGCCGCGCCCGATCTGCTGATCGAGGTCCCGCATGGCGCCACCCGGACAGAGGACTTCTCGTCGCTGGCTGAGCTGCTCCGGAGCCCGTTGCCACCGTCGCTGGTGGACTTCTTCCACGTCAACACCGATGTCGGCGCGTACGAGCTTGGCGAGGCTTCAGCGCGCCACTTCCTCGTCGCTGAGCCGACGCGCTCGGTCGCCCTTCTGCGCTGCCGGATCCCGCGCACCTTCATCGATTGCAACCGCCGCGTCGACGCCTCACCGGAGGAGTTCAAGGCGGGCAAGGTGACACCCGGCCTCATGCCGTGGATCACCGCCCCCGAGGACCGTGCGCTCCTCCGCAGTCGGTACGACGCCTACGTCGCCGCGGTGCGAGCAGCCTCCGACCTCCTTGCTCCCGACGGGGCGTTGCTGCTCCTGCACAGCTACGCGCCGCGCAGCGTGGACGTCGAGGTGGACCTCTCGATCGTCGAGACCCTGCGCCGCGCCTACCGGCCCGAGGTGGAGCCCTCGTGGCCGCTCCGGCCCGAGGTGGACGTGATCGGTCGCGGCCCCGACGGCGCCTCCCTCGCCCCGGCGGCGGTGGTGGAGGTGCTGCGCCGTGATCTCGCCGCGCTTGGCCTCACCGTCGCTGACAGCGCCACCTACCCGCTCCACCCGAGCACGCTGGCGTGGGACCATGTCATGCGCCACCCCGGCCGCGCGCTGTGCCTGGAGGTGCGGCGCGATCTCCTCGCCGATCCGTTCGACCCGTTCGTCGAGATGCGGATCGATCCCGCGAAGGTGGCCCGGCTGGCGGGCCCGCTGGCGACCGCCATCCGCGCCTGGTGGTAGGGGCCGCCGCCCTCCCCTTCCACGCCGTTTTCTGACGCCGCCGCGCCGCCCGCTGTGGCAACATCCCGCGCCGTGAAGATCCTGCACGTTGCCTCGGAGGTGGCCCCGTTCGCCAAGACGGGAGGCCTCGCCGACGTGGCCAGTGCCCTTCCCCGGCATCTCCGGCGCGCCGGCCACGACGTGCGCGTGTTCCTGCCCCTCTACGACACGATCGACGCGGGCGCGGCGAACCTCACGCCGCTCCTCGACGGCATCGAGATCCGCCTCGGCGCGCATCGCTACCAGGCGAAGATTGTCGTCGCTGGCAGCGAGCCGCACGTCCATTTCGTTCATTGCCCGGCGCTCTACGCCCGCGGCGCGATCTACACCAGCGACGCCGACGAGCACCTCCGCTTCCTCGCCCTCTGCCACGCCGCGCTCGCGGCCTGCCAGCGGATGGGTTTCGCCCCCGAGATCGTCCACTGCCACGACTGGCAGACCGCGCTCCTGCCGCTGATTTTGAAGGAGCAGCTGGCGTGGGATCGCCTCTTTGCGGACACGCGCACGCTCCTCACCATCCACAATCTCAACTACCAGGGGCTCTTTCCCGCGGCGATCGTCCCCGATACCAACTTCGATCATTCCGCCCACCTGCTGCACCAGGACCAGCTCCGCGAGGGCCGCATCAATTTTCTCCTCCATGGCATCCTCTACGCCGACGGTGTGAGCACCGTCAGCCCCACCTATTCGCGCGAGATCCAGACCGCCGAGCACGGCGCCGGCCTCGACTCCTTCCTGCGGGCCCGCACGTCCACCGTGATTGGCATCCTCAATGGCGTCGAATACGACGAATGGTCCCCGGAGTCTGACCGGTTGATCCCGCACCGCTACGGCGCGGCCGACCTCGCGGGCAAGGAGCGCAACAAGGAGGCGCTCCTCACCGGCCTCGGCCTCCCGTACGTGCCGGGCGTCCCGGTGGCCGGTATCGTTTCGCGGCTAGCCGGCCAGAAGGGCTTCGAACTGGTCGAGGAGGTGATGCCCGATCTGCTCCGGCGCCATCGCTTCCAGCTGGTGGTCCTCGGCAGCGGCGAGCGGCGATTGCAGGAGGTGTTCATTCGACTGCAGGCCGCCTTTCCGCGCCAGGTGTGCTTCTACAAGGGCTTCTCCAATCCCCTGGCCCACCTCATCGAGGCCGGCGCCGACCTGTTCCTGATGCCGTCGCGCTACGAGCCGTGCGGGCTCAATCAGATGTACAGCCTCCGCTACGGCACGGTGCCGATCGTCCATCAGACCGGCGGCCTCGCCGACACCGTTCGCCAGTGGCAACCCCAGTCGGGCGAAGGCACCGGCTTCTCATTCGAAAGGCACGACGCGGCGGGCCTGCGCTGGGCCATCGAAGCTGCGCTCACCGTCTTTGACGACCGCCCGGCGTGGCGCCGGCTGATGAAAAACGGAATGGCCGAAGATTTCTCCTGGAGTGCCCAGGTGAAGCGCTACGAGGCCGTCTACGCGCGACTGCGCGACTAGTGGAGTGACCATGCACGTCGTGATGATCGAGCCCCGCTTCCCCACCAATCAGAAGCTGTTCGTCAAGGCACTCGCCGAGATCGGAGCCACCGTGACGGCGATCGGCGAGGGGAGCAAGGAGTCGCTGGACGACGATCTCAAGCGCTGGTTGGTCCACTACGAGCAGGTGAAGAACGTGTGCGACGAGCAGGCGGTGCTGCAGGCGGTGCGCTTCATCCAGGGGCGCGCGCACGTCGACCGGCTCGAGGCGGTGGTCGAGGCGCACATCATGCCGACCGCGCGCGTGCGGGAGGCGGCCGGCATCCCGGGCACGTCGGTGCGCACCGCGTTCCTGTGCCGTGACAAGCCGGCGATGAAGGAGGTGCTGCGCGAGGGCGGTGTGGCGTGCGCGCAGTCGACCGGCGCCTCCTCCATCGACGAGGTGCGAGCGTTCGCCGAGCGCGTCGGCTATCCGATCATCCTGAAGCCACGGGACGGCGCCGGCGCGGCGGGCGCGGTGCGGGCGGATTCCGACGGCGAGGTCGAGCAGGCGCTGGGCTCGCTCGGCTTGTCGGGAAAAGCCTCGGTCGCGGTCGAGGAGTTCATGGAGGGCCACGAGGGCTTCTACGATTCGCTCACCGTCGGTGGCGAGGGGGTCCACGGATTCATCTCGCACTACTACCCGAATGTCCTCGACGCGATGCGGACGCGCTGGATCTCGCCGCAGTTCATCTCCACCAATCGCGTCGATTCCGTGCCCGCCTACGAGGAGGTGAAGCAGCTCGGCGCGCGGGTGGTGAAGCTCCTCGGCATCGACACCTCGGCGACGCACATGGAGTGGTTCTTCGGCCCGAAGGGGCTCAAGTTCTCCGAGATCGGCTGCCGCCCGCCGGGGGTGCGCGCCTGGGACCTCCACAACGTCGGCAACGAGATGGATCTCTATCGCGAATGGGCGACGCTCCTGTGCACCGGCCGGCCGGGCCAGTTCCCGTCGCGGCGCTACTCCGCGGGGATCATCGCGCTCCGGCCCGATCGCGACGGACGGATCGCCGGCTACGAGGGCATGGACGCGATCGGCCGGGCGTTCGGCCCGAACGTGATCGACTGGCACCTCCCGCCGGAGGGCTCCCCGACGCAGCCGGTCGAGGCGGGCTACATGGCCAACGCCTGGATCCGCATGAAGCACGAGAACTTCGACGACCTGCGCCGCATCCTCGACACCGTCGGTGAGACGGTGAAAGTGCGAGCGTGCTAGCACCGGCCACGAGGTCCGTCATCCTGCTCGGTCCGCAGCCGGGCCCGCAGCCAGGCTCACCGTCGCACCAGGCGGACGTCGGCCGGGTGCTGCGCGAGCTCGGGGCGCGGAGGCCGGTCGCGCTCTGCACCGCGGGCTGGCAGGAGCGCGAAGGCGAGGACGAGGCGCTGGCCGCGCAGCTCGGCCTGCCGTCGGTGAACCTGCGTCTGCACCGGCGCTCCGAGGAGCTGTTCGCCGAGGACGCGGAGCTGAAGGAGGCCTACAAGGCACGCCAGCTGCTCCTGCGGCACCAGCAGGACTTCTATCGCGTGCGGCTCGATCACGCGGACGAGGCCGCGCACGCCATCGCGGTGCGCCACGTCGAGCCGGAGCTGCTGGAGCAGGAGCGGCGCGTCTCCGTCGAGTTCCTGCGCCAGCTCGATCGCGATCACGTCGAGCGCTGCCGCGCCATCCACGCGGCCTTCGAGCAGCGCTGGCGGCCCGGCGACCGACCCGCGGTGGCGCGTCACCGACGGGAGCTGCGGGCGCTGATCGAGCCCGCGAGCGCGCTGGTGATCGCCGGCGGCCACGTCGCGTCGCTGTTCAACCGGATGGAGCTGTTCGACGCGCTCGGCCTCGCGGCGGAGAAGCATGTCATCGCCTGGTCGGCCGGGGCGATGGTCCTGACCGACCGGATCGTGCTGTTCCACGACTTCCCTCCCTACGGCAAGGACATCGCCCAGGTGCTCGACGCGGGCTTCGGCGTCGCCCCGGGGCTGGTGGTGCTGCCCGACCCCAGTCGCCGGATCCGCATGGATGATCGCGCCGGCATCGCCCGGTTCGCGCAGCGCCTCGCGCCCGCGACCTGCGTGGCGATGGACCCGGGCACGCACGTCGTGTCCGAAGCCGGCCTTGTCGTCCGGGCCTCGGCGACCAGGCTCCGCACCACCGGAGAGCCGGAGATCGGGTGGAGCGGATGACCTCGCGCGCCATCGCAGACCTCTCCGCCGGGCCGCGCACCCCCGAGGCGGTCGACGGCTTCTTCGCCACCCACGGCTTCCCGATCGTCGAGGGACCGGCGATCACCTTCGTCTGGCGCGGCGAGGCCGAGGCGGTGCACCTCAAGCACTGGGTGTACGGATTGCCCTCGTCGCAGTCGCTGGCGCGGGTCGAGCACACCGACGTGTGGCACCTCACCCTCGGGCTCCCGCCGGCCTCGCGCGTCGAGTACAAGTTCGAGGTCGTGCGCGGCGGCCACGGCGAGTGGATCCAGGACCCGCTCAATCCCAATCGCGCCCGCGATCCGTTCGGGGCCAACTCCGTCGCCCACGGCACCGGGTACGCGATCCCCGAGTGGATCCAGCACGACCCGCGCTCCCCCCGCGGGCACCTCGACGAGATCCCGATCGACTCCCAGGTGTTCGGCCGGCGCAGCCTCGGACTCTACCTCCCGGCGCGCTTCCGGCGCACGCGGCGCTACCCGCTCCTGATCGTCCACGACGGGCACGACTACCTGCACTACGCCTCGCTCGGTCCGGTCCTCGACAACCTCATCGCGCGCCTCGATATCCCCGACGTGATCGTCGCGCTCACCAGCTCGCCCCGCCGGCTGGTCGAATACGCCGACGACGAGCGCCACGCGAGCTTCCTCACCGATGAGATGGTGCCCTACCTCCAGCGTCTCTTCCCGCTCGACGAGCGCCCGCAGAGCCGCTGCCTGATGGGGGCGAGCTTCGGCGCGGTGGCGGCGCTCTCGACGGCCTGCCGGCGCCCCGGCTTCTACGGCCGTCTGCTCCTGCAGTCCGGGTCGTTCGCGTTCACCGACATCGGCGATCGCAATCACCGCGGCGCGCTGTTCGATCCCGTGGTCGCCTTCATCAACCGCTTCCGTGGCGACCCGATCGCCGTCGCTGAGCGCGTCTTCGTGAGCTGCGGGATGTACGAGTCGCTGATCTACGAAAACCGTTCGCTCGTGCCCATGCTGCAATCGACCGGGATGGACGTCCGCTACGTCGAAGCGCGCGACGGCCACAACTGGGAGAACTGGCGCGACCGCCTGCGCGAAGGGCTCTCGTGGCTCTTCCCGGGACCGCTCCTGCTCGTCTACGAGTAGCGCTTCGGCCCCGAGGAGGAAGCAGGTCCCCGCACCGCCCCGGATCTTTCCTGGCCCGCTCCCTCTCGTCTCCGGGTACCCTGCGGCCATGGCAACCGTGACGCGCAGGATCGGGCTCTCGCTCGGCGCCGACATCTGCTGGCCGCTCTGCTACGAGCAGATCATGAAGCAGCTCGATCTCGCGATCGACTGGCAGGGGGATCGCGTGGGCGTCGAGGTCGAGCGCGTCAGCATCGAGCCCTACGACCTCCGGCAGCCGTGCCGCTACGATGTCGTCCTCGACCGCCTGACGCACTGGTACCACACCAGCCGCGAGTGGATCAAAAAGGCGATCCTCATGGACGGCCTCTACGTGCTCAACAACCCGTGGTCGGTGCAGTCGATGGAGAAGCAGACCACCTACTGCGCGATGATGCAGCTCGGGATGCCGATCCCCGAGACCTGGATGCTCCCGCCGAAGTCCTACGAGCCGCTCCCCGACCTCCAGCCGACGCTGCGGAGCTACGCGCGCCTGTTCGACCTCGGCGCGGTGGGCAAGAAGCTCGGCTACCCGATCTTCATGAAGCCCTACGACGGCGGCGGCTGGAAGGGCGTCAGCCGCGTCGACAACGAGGCACAGCTGCGGCAGCGCTACGACGAGAGCGGCAAGCTGGTGATGCACCTTCAGAAGGCGGTGCACCCGTTCGACAGCTTCGTGCGCTGCATCGGGCTCGGCCCCCAGACCCACTTGGTGCGCTACGAAGCCGGCGCGGCGCTCCACGACCGCTACACGATGGACCGCGATTTCGTGTCACCCGACGAGGCCGCGCTCCTCCGCGACACGACCCTTACCATCAACGCCTTCTTCGGCTGGGATTTCAACTCCTGCGAGGCGCTCCGGCAGGGCGAAGTCTGGCACCCGATCGACTTCGCCAACCCCTGCCCCGACTCGCAGGTCACGTCGCTGCACTACCACTTCCCGTGGCTGGTGAAGGCCAATATCCGCTGGTCGGTGTTCTGTGCGGTCACGAAGCGGCCGATGCGCCGCACGCTCGACTGGGAGCCGTTCTACGCGATCGCACGCCGCGACGTCCCGTACCGCGAGCGCCTGCGCGCCTACGCCGCCATCGCCGAGGAGCGCTTCGAGGCGGCCCGCTTCGACGAGTTCTGCGCGCGCCACCTGCCCCACCTCGACGAGGTGGCGTGGGAGTTCTTCGGCACCCAGGCGGCGAAGGATGCCGTGCGCGCCAAGGTGACGGCGCTCTTCCCGGCCCACGAGGTCGAAGCCTTCACCGAGCTGTTCTGGAAGCGCGTCCAGGCCTGGCGCGCCGACAACGCGGCAGGTGCCGCAGCGACGGCAGCCACGACACGCGAGTCGCAGTGATCCCGATGAGCGATGGCGACAAGATAGTCACCCGCTGGCGTTCCGAGCGCCTCGAGCGCGACGTCACCCTGGCCCGCTGGGGCAGGGTCGGCCGCCCGCTTCTCCTCTTCCCCACCGCCGGCGGCGACGCCGAGGAGATCGAGCGCTTCCATCTGATTGACGCGCTGCGCCCGCTGCTCGACGGTGGAGCGATCAAGATCTACTCCTGCGACAGCGCGGCCGGGCGGGCGCTGCTCTCGCGCGAGGGCTCGCCGCGCCACCAGATGTGGGTGCAGGACCAGTTCCATCGCTATGTCCGCCACGAGGTCGTCCCCGCCATTCGCGCCGACTGCAAGACCCCGGATATCGAGATCTGGGCCGGCGGGTCCTCCATCGGCGCATTCCACGCCGTGGCCGCGGTGTGCCGATTCCCCGATGTCTTCACCCGCGCTCTCGCGATGAGCGGAACCTACGATCTCCGCCGCTTCTACGAGCCCGATCCGAGCGGCTTCTCCGACGAGTTCTGGGTCTCCTCGCCGCTCCATTTCGTCCCCACCCTGGGCGGCCGGCACCTCGAGGTGCTGCGCACCCGGTTCATCCTCCTCCCGTCGGGGGAGGGGCGCGCGGAGGACATCGGCGAATCCTGGGCGATGGCGCGCGTGCTCGGGCAGCAGGGCATTCCGAATCGGGTGGATTCCTGGGGTCCCGAGTGGCCCCACGACTGGCAGACGTGGCGGAAGATGCTGCCGCAGTATCTTGGTGAATGGACCAGCGAGGGGAAAGCCAAATGAGCACCACGACCCGTTCGCACAAGGAAGTGGACGGCGAGAAGGACGCGCAGAAGCACCGCGAGTACATGCACGCCCTGCTCGGCGACCTGCGCGCGCTCGAACGGATGCTCGCCGAGGGTCTGTTCGAGACCGGCGTGCGACGGATCGGCGCCGAGCAGGAGATGTTCCTGATCGACAGCACCTGGGGCCCGGCGCGCGGCGCCCTGAAGATGCTCGAGCTCCTCAAGGACGAGCACTACACCACCGAGCTCGGCCAGTTCCAGCTCGAGGCGAATTGCGACCCGCAGCTCTTCACCGGCGACGGCCTCTCGCGCATGCAGGCCCAGCTCGATGACCTCGTGGATCGCGCCCGCAAGGCCGCCTCCGAGCTGGCGATGAACGTCGTCCTGATGGGCATCCTCCCGACGATGCGAAAGGCCGACCTCGGTCTCGACAACATGGTCCCCAGCCCGCGCTACATCACCCTCAACAAGATCGTCACCGACCTCCGCGGCGGCAAGTTCGAGTTCTCGATCAAGGGGCTCGACGAGCTGATCATCGATCACGACTCGGTGATGCTCGAGGCGTGCAACTCGAGCTTCCAGATCCACCTCCAGGTCTCGCCGTCCGAGTTCGCGCGCGTCTACAACATCGCCCAGGTGCTCGCCGGGCCGATCATGGCGATCTCCTCCAACTCGCCGCTGGTGTTCGGACGGCGCCTGTGGGCCGAGACGCGGATCGCGCTGTTCCGCCAGGCGGTCGACACGCGCAGCCACACCCACCACATCCGCGAGACCGAGGCCCGCGTCAGCTTCGGCACGCGCTGGGTCAAGGAATCGATCCTCGAGATCTACCGCGAGGACATCGCCCGCTTCCGCTCGCTGGTCGCCTCCGATCTCGACGAGGATCCGATGGCGATGCTCGATCGCGGCGAATTGCCGCTCTTGAAGGCCCTCCGCCTCCACAACGGCACGATCTACCGCTGGAATCGCGCCTGCTTCGGGATCACCGAAGGCAAGGCCCACCTGCGGATCGAGAACCGGGTGATGCCGTCGGGGCCGAGCACCCTCGACGAGATGGCGAATGGCGCGCTGTGGTTCGGGCTGATGGCCGAGCTGGCGGCGCGCGAGGAGGACGTCACGCGGCGGATCGACTTCGATCAGGCGGGCGCGAACTTCTACACCGCGGCGCGCGAGGGCCTCGGAGCCCATTTTCAATGGCTCGACGGCAAGGAGATCTCGGCGCGCGATCTGATCCTCGATCGCCTGCTCCCCGTCGCCGAGGCGGGCTTGCAGAGGCAGGGAGTGTCCCCGGAGGACATCCACAAATACCTCTCGGTGGTCGATGCCCGCGCCCGCACCGCACGGACCGGAGCGCGCTGGCTCCTCTCCTCCTGGAACTCCCTGCGCGATCGCGCCACCCCCGGCGAGCGCTCGAACGCGCTGGTCGCCGCCACCGTACAGCGCCAGCTCACCGGACGCCCGGTCTCCGAATGGGAGCGGGCCCGACTCGACGAGGCCGATGTGACCCGCCACAACTTCCTCCGCGTCGAGCAGTACATGACCACAGACCTCTTCACCGTCCACGCCGACGACCCGGTGGAGATCGTCGCCAACCTCATGCTGTGGGAGCGCATCCGCCACGTCCCCGTCGAGGACAAGGACCACCACCTGGTCGGCCTCATCACCCAGCGCGCCGTCCTGCGCTTCCTCTCCAGCGGCCGCCCGACCCACCGCACGCCCGTCTCCGAGCTCATGAAGACCGATCTGGTCACCATCGGCCCCGAGACCACCACCATCGACGCCGTCC
Source organism: Myxococcales bacterium (assembly GCA_009692555.1). Lineage (GTDB taxonomy): Bacteria > Myxococcota_A > Polyangia > Palsa-1104 > SHYY01 > SHYY01. The sequence continues at coordinate 5,670 of SHYY01000046.1, read as the reverse complement.
GCCTGATGCGGCGCTACCGCTACGGCTGCCTGCCGGTGATCGCCGACGGCCGCCTCGTCGGCGTGGTCACCGAGTCCAACTTCATGGACATCACCTCGCGCTTGATCGAGGAGCAGTTCGCCCCCGACAAGGACAGCGACGGCTGAATCAGTGGAAACCCTCGACGCGCTGCTCGAGAGAACAGGGGGCTACTTCGTGGGCAAGTCGCCGGTACACGCCGCCGCAGAGCAGATCGCCCGGCACCTCGACGAAGAGGGCATCGATTACGCGATCGCCGGCGCGCTGTCTCTCGGCGTGCATGGCTACGTCCGCTTCACCGACGACGTCGATGTCCTGCTCACCCGCGACGGGCTCGACCGATTCAAGGCGAAGTGGCTCGGCCGCGGCTACGTGAACCTTCGGGAAGGCGGTAGGCCCGTCCGCGATGCCCTCCACGGAGTCAAGATCGACTTCCTGATCGCGGGCGACTATCCCGGCGACGGCAAGCCCAAGCCCGTGAGGTTTCCCGATCCTGCCACCGCCGCAATTCCCTCGGGAACCTTCCGTGTGCTGGCCCTACCCACCGTCGTGGAGCTCAAGCTCGCATCCGGATTGAGCGCACCGCACCGCGCGAAGGACCTGATCGACATCCAGGAGCTCATCCGCGCCGCGAAGCTGCCGCTCGAGCTCGCCGACCAGCTCGACTCGTCGGTGGAGGCCAAATACCGCGAACTCTGGAACATCGTCGCCAACGCCCCCGCCGACGAGTATTGAAAGGGCCTCTATTCCCTGCGCTGCTACTCCGCGTACAGCGTGATCTGGGTGGCCGCGATCGACGCCAGCTCACACGCCGTATTCCAGTCCGGGTGCCGCAGCAGGATATGCCCGTCGGAGAGCAGGGTCTGCTTCCAGTCCCGCCGGTGCGCACCGACGGGGAGCAGGTGCTGCTCCACCACCAGCTCGCCATAGCGGCGCATGAACTCGCGCAGCCCGTCGATTCGCGTGATCCGCCCCTGCCCCTTGGCGCGCTTGAAGATGATCGCGGCGTTGTACTTGCGCGCCGTCGGCGCCTCGAAGCGCCCCCAGCAGGCCGCGCGCGCCCATTCGCGAAACAGATCGATATCGCAGGTGTAGTTCATCTGGTGGACCAGGTGTGCGCCGCCGGGGCGGCAGCCGATCTCGCCGAAGACCACCTCGCCGTCGGGCTTGCGAAACCACTCCATGTGCGTGAAGCCGTCGCCCATCCCGAGCGCGCCCAGCACCTTGCGCCCAAGCGCGAGGCCGCCCGCCAGCTTCTCCTGCGCCAGATCACGCACCGTGACGATCACCGGGCTGACCCACTCGTTGCTGCGCGCGATGAGCGGCTTCGGGAGGTACTGCGCGACGTTCTCGAACGCCGGCACGCCACCGACGCAGACCGTGTCGTAGGTGAACTCCTCGCCCTCGATGAACTCCTCGCAGCTCGCCTCGCCGACGTGGTGCATCTTGGCGAGCACCCTCTCGAGCTCGGCGGCGCTGTCCACCCGGTAGGTGTCGGCGCTGCCCGCCCCGGAGATCGGCTTCAGCACCAGCGGGTAGCCGATCCGCGAGGCCGCGGCGCGGGTCTCGGTGGCGGTGGTCACGCGCTCCGATCGCGGCACGCGCAGGCCGGCCGCGCGCACGCGCTCCTTCATCAGCTCCTTGTCGCGGAACCCGTTCACCGTATCGAGCGACATCCCCGGCAGGCCGAGCCGCTCGCGGAGGCGCGCCGCGGTCACCACCAGCACCTCCCAGTTTGCCAGCACGCGGTCCACCTCACGCCCGCGCAGCCACGCGTGGACGCGCGCCAGGACATCGTTCTCGTCGAGCAGGCGGGGCACCTGGAGGTAGTCGTCGAGGTGCTTCTTCAGCGATCCGGGCAGCGCGGCGGCGGGCGAGTCGCCGACGCCGTACACGGACGCTCCGACCTCCGCGAGGCCGCGGGTGTACTGCTGCATCTCGGGAGGAAAATGGGGGCCTAGAAAGACAACCTTCACGGCCGGGATGGTACAACAGGCGACATGCGAAACGTGATCTTTGCGGCACCCTTTCCCCTCGAGACGACGATGCGCTTCGCCCGTGCCGCGGCCCGTCTCGACGACGTGCGCCTCCTCGGGATCGTGCAGGAGATCCGGGGCGGCGACGATGCGCGCCTGTTCGCCGATGTGGTGCGGGTGGGCGACGGGCTCGACACCGTTCAGCTCATCGAGGCCGCGCGCGAGCTGGAGCGGCGCCATGGCCCGATCCATCGCGTGCTCGGAATCCTCGAGCCGCTCCAGGTGCAGCTGGCCGAGGTGCGCCGCGCGCTCGGGGTCTCCGGCACCAGCCCCGAGACCGCCGATCTCTTTCGCGACAAGGCGCGGATGAAGGACGAGCTGCGTCGCCACGGGCTGCCCTGCGCGCGCCACCGCCTGCTCCGGACCTGGCAGGACGCGGAGGCGTTCGTCGCCGAGGTCGGCCTCCCGATCGTGCTGAAGCCGCCGGCGGGAATGGGCTGCAAGGCCACCTGGCGGATCAGCTCCCCGGTCGAGCTGCGCGGCGCGCTCCGGGCGATGCACGCCGGGCCGAACAATCCTGCTTTGGCAGAGGAGTTTTTGCGCGGTCGCGAGCACAGCTTCGAGACGATCACCCTCGGTGGCGAGGTGCGCTTCGCGTCATTCACGCGCTACTACCCGACGCCGCTCGAGGTGGTGGAGACCCCGTGGATCCAGTGGGTGGTGGTCCTCCCGCGGGTGGTCGAGGGGCCCGAGTTCGACGACGCGCGCGCGCTCGGGATCCGCGCGGTGAAGGCGCTCGGCCTCGAGACCGGCTTCACGCACATGGAGTGGTTCCGCCGCGACGATGGCTCGCTCGCGATCGGCGAGATCGCCGCGCGCCCGCCCGGCGCCCACATCGTGCTCGCCAATGGCTACGCGCACGACACCGACATGTACCGAGCGTGGGCGCGCGCGGTGGTGGACGACGTCTTCGACGGGCCGTTCGAGCGGCGTCATGCCGTCGGTGTCGCCTTCCTGCGCGGCGTGGGCCGCGGCCGGGTCACACGCGTGACCGGCGCCGACGAGGCCCAGCGGCGGGTCGGGCATCTGGTGGTCGAGGCCCGCCTCCCCTCGCGCGGCGACGCGCGGTCCGACAGCTACGAGGGCGACGGCTACGTGATCGTGCGCGACCCCGACACCGAGGTGGTCAAGGCCGCGATGCAGACCGTCATCGAGACGATCGGGATCGAATACGCGTGATCATTTTTCGATGCCGAGCAGCTCGATCTCGAAGGTGAGCGTGGCATCGGGGGGCACCTTCGGGGGGCTGCCCTTCTTTCCATAGGCGACCTCGGGCGGGCAGGTAAGCTCCACCTTCTCCCCGACGCGCATCCGCTGAAGCCCGAGGCGCCAGCACGGGATGACGTCGCCCAGCGGCAACACCGCTGGCTCGCCGCGCTTGATCGAGCTGTCGAAGACGGTCCTGTCGGCCAGGCGCCCCTCGTAGTGCACCTTGACCTTGTCGGTGGAGCGCGGCCGCTCGCCGGTGCCCTGGATGATCGTACGAAGCACCACGCCCGTCGGGAGTGGGGGCAGGGCTTCGGGGCTGCCCGGCGCCACGAGTTCGAGATCGAAGGTGACCGTGGTATCGGCCGGTACCTTGAATGCCTCGTCGGCGTGCGCGGTATCGGGGAGGCACAGCAGCTTCGCCTTGCCGCCCACGCGCATCCTCGCCAGCGCATCGCGCCAGCACGGGCTCGCCGAGGCCGGCGTCACCTCAAGAACCCCCGTCGCCTGCGACGACCCGAATACCTTCCCGTCGACGAAGCGCCCCTCCCAGGCGACCTTGACGCGCTCGTCCGGACGCGGGATCGGACCCTGGCCCTCGCTGACCGATCGAATTACACCGGTGGCGATGCGTACCGCGCCCGGCTCGGCGACGGTCCGCTCGTAGAACGTGGGCGCGCAGCCGGCAAGCGCAGCGACGGAGAGCGCAGCCCGGAGCCGTGCGCGGAACGGGAAGTCACGCATGGCTGCTCCAGCGCTCGAGCGCGCCCTCGGCGTGCGGAAAACGACCGGCGAAGTGATCGGGGTGGAGGGCGAGAGCGGCCAGCTCGGCGCTCTCGACCAGCCTCGGCCCGGGGCGATTGAAATAGGCATTACCGTCGAGGAGAACCACCCGGCCGGCGCGCACCGCGGGGAGATCGGCGAAGCCCGGGCGCGCGGCGAGGGCGGCCATCTCGGCGCGCGACTGCGCGAGCGGGAAGCCGCAGGGAATGACCAGCAGCGCCTCGGGGGAAGCCTCGACCACGCGCTCCCACGGGATCGGGCCGGTCGGGCGCCCGTCGTGGCCCAGGATCGGATCGCCGCCGGCGATGCGGATCAGCTCGGGCGTCCAGTGGCCGGCGATCATCGGCGGGGCGAGCCACTCGAGGACGATTGTCCGTGGCCGCGGGAGCGACGCGGTCTCGGCGCGCAGGCTCTCGAGGCGCGCGCGGAGGCCGGAGACCAGCGCCTCGGCGACGGAAGCAACCCCGGCGGCGCGGCCGACGCGACGGATGTCCTCCAGCACATCATCGACGGTGAGCGGCGCCAGCGACACGACCTGCGCGCCCTCGCCGAGCATGCGGCGCGCCGCCTCCTGCACCTCGGCGAACGAGACCGCGCACACCTCGCACGCATCCTGGGTGACGATCAGATCCGGAGCGAGGGCGCGCAACCGCTCCTCGTCGATCCGGTACACGGAGAGGCCGTCAGCGACGAGGGCGCGCACCTGCCGATCGATCTCGTCGGACGGTGCGTGCGGGTCGACCTTGGGCGCGGTCAGCACCGGCAGGGCGCGCGCCGCGGGCGGAAAATCGCACTCGTGGGAGACCCCGATCACGCGCTCGCCGAGACCCAGGGCGAAGCAGATCTCGGTCGCGCTCGGGAGGAGGGTGACGATGCGCTGCGGTTCGGTCATCGCGCAGCATCATGCCAGAGGCGGCGCCGACGCGAGCGCCATTCCTCCCCCGGACGGAAAAGGTCAGGGGCGCGCTCTCCCACGCCAGGTCGCGAGCGTGACCACCCCGCCCGCGAGGAGCCCCGCGGGGACGAGGAACAGCCAGAACAGGACGCAGCAGAGCGCTCCGATCCGCGCGATGCCCGGCTGATGGAGCGGGCCGTGCCCCGAGAGGAGCAGCATCGGGTCGCCCGCCAGCCCCTCGATCGCGAGCGAAGCGAAGACGTTGGCAAACGCGCACGCCACCCCGAGGAGCGGCGCCCAGAAGACGCGCCGTCGACCCATCCGGCCCGCGGCCCATCCGAGGAGCGCGCCCAGTCCCGCAGCGCCGGGCGTGATGTAGGGGAGCACCTCCCCACGGTGATGGTCGAACAGGGCGGCGAACGCGAGCGCGGAGGCGAGGCCGCAGGCAAGGCCGGCGAACAGGCCACGGGTGGATCGAGTCCCCGAAGACCCAGGGGACGCTGCGGAGCCGCCTTCGGCAGGTCGAGCAGGCTCAGTCCCCGAAGACCCAGGGGACGCTGTGGTGCCGCCTGCGGCGGGTCGGTTAGGGGCTGGATCTAAATAACTCGGCCATGTCCGACGACAACCGTGGGATGCGAACTGCTGTTTCCGTTCATTTCCCCGACCGCGGCGACGGGCGCGCGTACCCGAAACGGTAATGTTCGTCGTGTTCCATCCCGCAAGGCGCTGGGC
>SHYY01000259.1 GCA_009692555.1 Myxococcales bacterium | reverse complement strand
GAACTTCCTCCCGCAACAAATTCATCCTGCCAACCGACCACCCTGGCCACAAAGGAGGATGCCCATGCTGGCCGACCAGAAGCTCGACGTCTATCGTGGATGCCTTTGCGGTCCTGCAACTCGCCGAGGAAGACACTCGGCGACAGGCCATGGAGTTGCTGACCCGCATCGTGGAGATGATCACGCGCATGTACCGGAGAGGTGATCCCCCGCGCGAGAGTGCCCCTGAATCGACTACGACTACGACTACGACTACGTGAGCGGAGGGGGCCCCCTTCTCCGTTAAGCACCCGACGGGAACGTCCCCCTTTACAGGATGACGCGGGGGTGGTAGTCGTCGTGGCGGGGGATGGACGGGGGCTGGAGCTTGTCGTTCTCGGGGCGGCCGGGAGCCGCGCGGGAGGGCACGGGGGCGCCCTCGGGGGCTGTGCCGGTGCCCGGGATGAGGAGGGCCCGCAGTTGCTCGAGCTGCTCGCTCGACTTCTTGACCCAGTCGTTGTCGAGGCTGTTGCGCTCGGCCACCTGGATCCCGAGCTCGTGGGCGTGGATCGCCTTGCGCAGCAGCGGCTCGATCGTCTTCTTCAGCTCGTCGAGGTAGATCTGCTTCCCCTCTTCGTTGAGCTGGGGCGGGATCGGCGCGCCCATCAGGGCGTCGTAGAGCTCGCGGTAGAGCATCGCCATCTGGTAGGCGGCCGCCGTCGCCCACGCGGCGTTGCGGATGCGCGCGGTGTCGACGTAGCGGGCCTGGGCGACGATCAGCAGGCGCGCCTTGGCCTCCAGATCCTGCTTCATCTGCTTCTCGGGCAGGCGCACCGGCGCGGCGCGGAACTGATCGTGGGTGATCTCGCCCATGTAGTACTGGCAGAGGGCGAGGAAGAAGTCGCTCTCGAGGCGCTCCACCGTTTCGTGCTCGCGGTACCACGCCAGCGCCTCGCGGAAGGTGCGCTCGGCGTTGACGGAGTCCTTCAGGTTGTACTGCGCCACCCCGCGGCGGCCCATCGCCTCGATGTAGTCGCCGGTCGAGAGATTCTTCCTCTTCAGGACCTCGGAGAAGGTGTCCGCGGAGGCCGCCCAGTTGCCGATCTCGGCCTGGCAGGCGCCCATCTTGAAGAGAGCGTCGAGCGCGTCCCGGGTGTCGCCGTGCTTCTCGACGAGCACGCGGTAGCGCGACACGGCGCCGGGGTAGTCCTTTTGCCCTTCGAGAGCGAGGCCGGCGTTGTAAAGCGAGGCGAGGACGAAGCGCGAATCGGGGAAATCCTTCACCAGCCGGTCATAGCCCGCGGCGGCTTCGGCGTAGCGCTGCTGGTTCAGGTCGGCGCCCGCCTGCTCGAAGAGTGTGGCGGCATCGAAGGCCTCGATCCGCTGCTCGCCCTCCTTCCCGCGGGAGACCTCGATCTTGAGCGGCTCCATCACGATCCGCACCGCATTCCCCGTCGGTGACTGGACCTGCGGCGAGGAGGCGCCACAGCCCGCCACGGCCACCAGGAGGAGTGCGATCAGCCTCACGATCGATCGGGGTACCATGCGATCTCCTTTCGAGCAACGTGTATGCTAGGTAGTACGGACGTATGAGGTCGATCGCCGATCTGATCCCCCATCGCCCGCCCTGGTCGCTGGTCGATCGCGTGCTCTCCGTCGAGGGGGAGGTGGTGATCGCGGAGAAGCGGGTCAGCGGCGGCGATCCGCTGCTCGGTGGGGGGGGACTGCACGGGCTTCTGGTGATCGAGGCGCTGGCGCAGACCGCGGCGTGCCTGATGGGGGCGCGAAACGAGGGGCGAGCGGGCCATCGTGGGTATTTGGTGGCCGCGCGGGGCTGGAAGTTCCCGTCGACGGCGCGCGCGGGGGAAACGGTGACGCTGACGGCGCGGAAGGTGTCGGAGCTGGGCGGACTGCATGGGTTTGCAGGGGTGGCGACGGTCGGGGAGCGGGTGGTGGGCGAAGGGGCGATGACCTTCGCGGTGCGGTTCGACGACGGCGTCGCGGCGACGGATCGTCCCCCTCTCGCGCTTGCGGGAGAGGGTAGGGGTGAGGGTACATCCGCCACGGCGCCGGCAACGGAAACGGAAACGCAAGCGGCAGCGGCAACGAGGGTGGATCGTGGGTGAGGTGTGCGTCGTCATCCCGGTTTTCCAGGCGGCGGGCAAGGTTGGCGACGTGGTGCGCGGGGCGCTCGCCAGCGGGCTCCCGGTGATCGCCGTCGATGATGGATCCAGCGACGGTTCGGGAGACGAAGCCGCGGCGGCCGGGGCGACGGTGCTGCGCCATCCGAAGAATCATGGCAAGGGCGCGGCGTTGCAGACCGGGTTCGCCTTCGCCGAGCGCAAGGGGGCGGAGGCGGTGCTCACGCTGGACGCCGATGGGCAGCACGATCCGGCCGAGATCGCGGCGCTGGTGGCGGCCCACCGCGCATCGCCGCGCGGCCTGGTGATCGGCGTGCGCCGCTTCGACGACGGCGTGATGCCGCGGCGCAGCCAGGTGGGGAACCGGATCTCGACGTGGTGGATCTCGCGCTTCGCCGGGCGGCCCCACGCCGACACCCAGTCGGGTTTTCGGGTCTACCCGCGCGCGCTCTACGCTGGGGCGCGCTTCCGCACCAGCCGCTTCGACACCGAGACCGAGCTGATCCTGCGCGCGGCCAAGCTGGGCCTGCCGCTCGTCGAGGTGCCGATCAAGACCATCTACGCCGCCCTCGACGGAGGGCGCCACACGACCCATTTTCGCAACGTGCGCGACACGCTCCGGATCATCCGCCTGGTGATCGGCTCGCCGCTGTGGCGGATCCCTCCCGGTCAGGGCGCGTGACGAGCCTGCGCGCGATCGCCTGCGCGGCGCTTTGTTGCATCGCAGCATGTGTGCCGAAGCCGCCCCCGGTCACCGCGGCGGATCCCGCGCTCGACGGGGAGTGGCGCACGATGCGGGCGGAGCACCGGGTGACGATCGACGCGGCGAAGCCGGGCGGGCGGGAGCAGCGCACCCTGCGCGGGGTGATCGCGGTGGCGCGGCCCGATCGCTTCCGCCTGCGCGCGCTCGGCCCGGGCGGGATCACGCTGTTCGATCTGCTCTACCTCGCGGGCGAGGTGAAGGTGGTCCAGTCGCTGCGCGATCCGGCGCAGGGCACCGTGCTCGGCGAGATCCTGCGTTCGATGGTCGGCGACCTCGCGGCGGCCTACGGGCTCGCCCCGGCGCCGCCCGAACGCGCAGCGCGCGTCGAAGGGGGCACGCGGATCGTCGTTGAACCGGGTCGCGAGGTGCGCCTTTCGAACTTCCGCGCGATCGGGGGAAAGGCAGCGGCGGAGCGGATCGCGATCGACAACCGGGCGCGCGACTACCGGGTCACGGTCGAAGTGACCGGCGCGACGCTCGACGAACCGCTCGATCCGGAGCTGTTCCGCGCACCGTAGGAGGCGATCCGGTTGCAGCTTGCCTTGCGCGTCGGGACGAGGGGGCATTCGCTGGATCGCAGCCACGGGATCGCTCAGTGTGATCCTACCTGAGCTTCGCCAACGCCTGCCCCGCTGCGCTCGCGGGACAGTTCGTCTGCAATTCGCGGATCGATCGCGGCACGTCGGTGCGCGGCAGCGAGATCTTCTGCTACCTGCTCGACGGAAAGCAGCGCACGCTCGTCGTCGCGCCGGTGATGACCGACCCCGACGCGGCGGGCGGCGGCGACGCGTACGGCAAGATGGCGAAGGGGAACCTCGATCCTACCGGGCGCTACTTCGTCTGGACGACCAACACCGACGGCCCGCGCCTCGACGCCTTCCTCGTGAAGGTGCCGGCGAACCTCCTCTACGGGCCATGACGCGCCACGCTCGGTAGGAGCGCCGCTTCTTCGCCGCCTCGGGTACCATCGGGCAGAATGGGTCTCCCGCTCTTCAGCGCCGCCGTTGCGATCTCGACCGTGGTGGTCAACCGTCGTTGCAATCAGGCGTGCCGGTTCTGCGATCGGCGCGCCGACAGCGACGGGGCGGAGCACTCCGATGTCGCGGTGCGGGCGGCGATCGAGCGGGCCCGCGGGGATATCCTGATCACCGGCGGCGAGCCGGCGCTGCGCCCCGAGTTGACCTCCTGGATCGCGCTGGCCCATCGCGGCGGCAGGCGCGTGATCCTGGAGACCAACGGAACCCTCTTCTCCTACCCCGGGCGGGCGCAGGCGGTTGCACGCGCGGGCCTCGGCGAGGCACGGGTCGCCCTCCCCGCGGGCGATGACGTCGTCGCCGCGGCGATCACTCGCGACGATCCCGGGGCGCTGGAACGGGCGCTGGCGGGGATCGCCAACCTGACCGCGGCGGGCGTCGAAGTGACCGTCACCATCCCGCTCTCGGACCCGGCCCTACCGTCGCTGGCGCGCCTCTGCGAGCGCGCCGCTGCCGCGGTGAGATCCCCCGGCCGCCTGCGCGGGATCGTCGCCCACGTGCTCCGCGGATCGCCGCTCGATCTCCCCGCCGCCGCACGCGCCGTGGTCGAAGCAGCAGCCGCCGCCGCGCGCCTTCCCGAGGGTGGAGTGCCCTTTTCGCTCGATCCCGAGCGGGCCCTCCCCCCCTGCGCCTTCGCGGAGATCGCGCCTCCCGCCCGGCTGCTCGACGGGGCGATCGGCACGCGCGCGCCGGTGTGCGAGGAGTGCGCGCTCGACGGACTGTGCCCCGGGCCCGCGGCGGTGATCCCGATCGCCGCGCTCCGCCCGCTCGACGGCACCGCCGCGCGCCGCGTCGCTCCCGCCCTCGGCGATCGCGCCCGCACCGCCACCCTCGAGGCGGTCTCGAACTTCCACTACTTCGACGAGACGAGGCGCGAGGTGCTCCCCGGACTCACCGTCCGCGTCGCCTACCGCTGCAACCAGCGCTGCCCGATGTGCTTCGTCGACACCTCGCTCGATCCGGTGCCACCGAGGCTGTGGCAAGGGGCGCTCGACGAGGCCGCGGCGGGTGGTGTCCGCTACCTCCAGATCTCGGGCGGCGAGCCGACTCTTTCACCGCACCTCGCCGCCGCGATCACCCGCGCCAGCGACGGCGGGATCGGGCGGATCGAGCTGCAGACCAACGCCATCCGCTGCGCCGATCGCGGCTACACGGCGACGCTGGCGCGCGCCGGACTCACCGACGCGCTGGTCTCCCTCCACGGCGCCAGCGACGCGATCGCCGACGCGGTGACCCTCGCCCCGGGGACCGCCGCGCGCACCGTGGTGGGCATCGACGCGCTGCTCGCCGAGGGGATCGCGGTGCAGCTTCATTACGTGGTGAACGCAGTGAACTTCACCGAAGCGGCCCCGTTCGTCGAGCGCGTGCTGGCGCGCTGGGGCACCCGCCCGTCGCTGCTGTTCTCCTTCGTCGCGCCGATGGACCGCGTTCCGAAGGAGGCTGCGCTGGTACCGCGGATGAGCGACGCCGCGCCGCACCTCCGCGCCGCGCTCGACCGCTGCCTCGAAGCCGGCCTGCGTTTCACCGGCCCGGGAAGCTTCTGCGGTCTCCCGCTCTGCATCCTCGACGGGGATCCGCGCTACTACCCCGATCGCCACCTGGTCCCGGCGGGCTCGATCGCATCGGAGTTCGTCCACCCGGCGGCGTGCGACGGCTGCCGCGAGCGCGCAAGTTGTCGTGGCCTGCGGACGGCCTACGTCGCCCTGCACGGCGACGGCGAGGTGCACCGGATCTGAGGCGATCAGCCCCCGTCGCGGAGCGCCGCGACGAAGGCGCGGAGATCGGCGGGCCCTTCGCAAGCGGCCCGATGAATGCGGGCCATGTCGAGGCTCTGGTACGCGTGCGCGACGAGGTTCCGAAAGCCAGCTGCCTTCGTGAGTCGATCCGCCATCTCCCCGTCGAGGAGACCGGCCGTTGCGAGCGAGCGGAAGGCGTCCGCGTAGGTCGAAGGTGTGCCGAGCTTGCGGCGCACGCAGGTCGATACCGCGAGATCGATCACGACCTGCGTGGCCTGCCACAAGTGGAGGATCACGGCGTCGGAGGCATCGCTCGACGGGAGCAGGTCGCCGGGACGCGTGGGCAGCTTCTCGGCGACGCGCACGGAATGCCGCTCGACGACGGCGGCCTTCTCGGCGAGCAGGGCGTGATCGTCGGCGGTCATGGCCTGGGACCGGTCAGGTCGGCGAGCACGGCCTCGTAGGCCTCGCGGAGCACGGGCTCGACGTCGCACCAGAAGGTGACGGCCTCGATCGCGAACCGCTCGAACGCGCCGGGCGGCCGCTCGATGATCGGCACCCCGTCGCGGGCGACCTGGAAGCGGAGCAGACCACCTGCGCGCGCGAGGTCGGCGAGATCGATCCGCTCGCTGCCGAGCGCGATCACCAGATCGGCAGTGAGACCCTCCACGTCCACTCGCTCGGCGGTTTGGGCAAGCCAGGCGAAGTCCCAGTCCGAGTCAGCGCGGGCGTCGCCGCGGGCCTGAGAGCCATGCAGCGCGAGCAGCGCGAGGCCGGGGTGGCCTGCGGCGACCTCCGAGAGCCGCGCCAGCGTCGCCGCTGTCAACATGCCGCGAGAGTACGGGTGCTTAACGGAGAAGGGGGTCCCTCCGCTCACGTAGTCGTAGTCGTGGTCGTAGTCGAAGTCGATTCAGGGGCACTCGCGCGCGGGGGATGACCTCTCCGGCACAAGCGCGTGAGCATCTCCACGATGCGGGTCAGCAGCTCCATGGCCTGTCGCCGAGTGTCTTCCAAGGCGAGTTGCAGGACCGCAAAGGCATCCACGATCGCCTTGCACT
>SHYY01000258.1 GCA_009692555.1 Myxococcales bacterium | reverse complement strand
GATGTAGCTCGCCAGCGAAGGCTCGACTGGGCGTCGTTGATGAAGCGCACCTGGGGCCGCGCCGTTCTCGACTGCCCGCGCTGCGGCGACCAGATGCGCATCGTCAGCATGATCGAGGACCCCGACGTAGCGCGGCGAATCTTGACCCAGGGCCTCCCAGCCCGCGCACCGCCCCGCGGCCGACCCTGGCGCCGGCAGCTGCGGCTCGGTCAACCACGCACCTGCGTAGACGACGCCGCCGACCCGCCGTCCCAGTTCGAGTAGCCGCCCCCCGCCGCCCCCGGGTCACCCTCGACGCCGCGTTCACGCTGGCGAAGGCAGAGGTGTGCGCGCAGCAGCGACGGTGGTGAGGTAGCTCACCAACGGGGAAGCGAGAGTTGACTCCGGGGAGGCGGCGGGCGCACGATCAGCGGCGTGCAGCTACTCGCCAACGGTGGTGAACATGCAGAACGTTTGCCCTACACGCCGAGCGGCGTGGAGGAATCAGGCATCCTCGGAATGCCGAGTTCGGTGTTGAAGAGCGCGCGATCGACCCGATCGAGCTGACCGCGGACACGCTCGAACTGCCCGGCCGCTCCACCGGCTGTGCCACCCTGGGCGAAGCGCGTCAGCTGCTTCACGGCCTCCACCAGGAGGAGGTCGCAACTGCGCTGCTGCACCCAGTTGGCGACGTACTCCTCGGTGAGTTCCGAAAGGCGGCGCGGGGCACCCTCGCTGGCTTGACCGCTACGCATGACCATCGGCATCGCAAAGCTCCTTCGGTGGTCCGTCAGGTTGTACGACCCGCGCCCGCGCTACGTTCCCCGCACTCGCGGTCGAAGGCGTAGACGGCGGCCCGCGGCGATTATTCACCGGGCGCAGTCGCAGACTGACCGATCATCCAGCGGCGCGAGCCGCCACGCCGATCGTGAGCCGGTGGAGCCCCACGAGCGCATCCCGATCCAGCCGCTCCCCGACGTACCCGCCGGCCAGGACGAAGGCCACCGGCGTCGAGGTCCGCCGGCACCAGCCGAACACCAGCTCCTCGCGCTGCGCGAGCACCGCCCCGGTGATGCCCGCCAGCCCGCCGATGTCGCAGCCCTCGAAGGGATCCATGCCAGCGTTGTAGAGGCAGAGGTCGAAGCGCTCGCCGTCGAGGGCGGCAAGGCGCGCCTCCACCATCGGCAGGTAGCGGTCCGCACGGTTGATGAGGTCGAGGGTGTTGCGGCCACTCGGCACGTAGTGGTCGAACGAGTCGACCGCGACGTCGACGTGCCGCACGCGCGGATCGTCGCCGAGGAGCGAGTGCGTGCCGCCGCCGCAGTGAGCGTCGAGGTCGAGCAAGAGAATCGATCTCGCGCCAGCCTCCAGCGCCGCGTGCACCGCGAGCGCCAGGCCGTTGAACGTGCAGTAGCCGTCGCCGTGGTCGCGCTTCGCGTGGTGGAGGCCGCTTGAGAGGGAGCCGGCCACACTGCCACCGTCACCACCAAGCGCCGCGAGCGCGGCAGCGACGGCGCCACCGTTCGACGCGAGGACCATCGGCCACAGCCCCGGGTCCCACGCGAAGCCCTGCGACTCCGCCAAGCTGCGCGGGGCGCCTGTGCGCACGGCGGCGATGTATGCGGCGCCATGGACGGCGAGCAGGAGCGCCTCCGACACTGGCGGCGGGGCAACGATGTCGACACCGGCGATCGGGGCGGCGGCGATCGACTCCGCGACCCAGCGCGCCTTGCGGGTGGTGTCGAAGGCGTGGCCGGAGAGGGCGTAGGCAGGGTCGTAGAAGAGCTTCATGGCGACGGTGCACCAGTGTACCGCGAGGGCGGAACTTCAGCGGCTACGCATCCCGCAGCGTGAAGGAGTTGCCCTCGGCATCCATCACTTCGGCGATGACCACGCCGGGCGCGACCTCGATCGAGGATCCAACGATGCGGCCTCCCGCACGCTCGACATCGGCGCCCGCGGCGGCGAGGTCGCTGACCACGAAGTGCAGCCCGACCTTGCCGGCGACGTGCTCCGGGTGCAAGAAGAGCCCGAGGCGCACGCCGGCGATGCGCAGCGAGGACCAGCTCGCCGATGCGAACACCTCGGTGGCACCCAGCGCGTCAACGTAGAACGCGGTGGCGCGCGCATGTCATTGACCTCCAACGCGAAGAAGGTCTCGGTGACGGTCATGGCGAGCCTTTCACAAGACCTTCCGCTTCAACACGCCCGCGAACAGGTTGTGCCCCTCGCGCTTTGCTTTCCAGCGCTCCAGGTCCCGGTTGGCCTTCTCCACCGTCGAGAATACCCGCACGTAGCTCTCCTGCGCGTCGTCGTCCCAGGCATCGACGACGAACACAATATCGGAGGCGGTCTCCATCTCGAGCCTCCGGTTGCGATCAGACGCCAGCGACGTGCACCACCAGGGACCGCACATGCCGCCGTGCCCGGTGCTCCCAGACGTAGAGCGCCTGCCAGGTCCCGAGCGCGAGCCGGCCGTCGGCCACCGAGATCGCCTTGCTGGTGCGCGTGAGCACGCTGCGCGCGTGCGCCGGCATGTCGTCGGGGCCCTCGGCGTCGTGCTCCCAGTGACCGCCCTCGGGGGCGACGCCGGCGATCCAGCGCGCGAGGTCGCGCAGCACCGCGGGGTCGGCGTTCTCCTGGATCACCAGGCCGGCGGAGGTGTGCTGGATGAACACCGTGCAGAGGCCGGTGGTGATGGCGCTGCGCGCGACCACCGCGGCGACCTCGGTCGTCACGTCGGTGAGCGTGTGCGGGGACGTCGTCACCTCGATGCGCTGCTGGTGGACCTTCACCCGCCGCAGCGTGGCCGAAGCCGGTGCCGGGCGGAAGGCGCCGCCGCGCCGCGAGCCCGAGCTTGACGGCGACCGGCGGCGGTGATCGCCTGATGCAGCATGAATGGCTTCGTGGACGTGCGGCTGTTCGAAGGAGGGCGGCGCCCAAGGAGGGCCAAGACGTTTTTTCCGTCCGACGGCCTACGTGGGGTGCGACTCGGAGCACGCCTACTTGCCGGGGAACGGGCCGATGTTCATTGGGTCACCTCGTTTCCTGCCGCAGACCGACCGGCTGCTTGCCTTCAACAGTTAGGCAAGGAAGGTGCCGGAGCCGAGCAACCGTCGCAGCGGGCACTTGCGCGCCGGAGACCCGGCCAACGGTGCCACCGGCGCTTCACACGTTACGGGTCGTGCGCGGCGCCCTGGCGATCTTACGCGGGCGGCGACGAGCGTGCGGTTGGCGGCGCGGCGGCGCGGCGTCCGGCCAGGGGATGCATCGACCGCGACCGGCCGGCTGCGGTCGGCGCCGGTCATGGGCCGCCCCACGAGCAACGTGCGAGAAGTCGAAACGGACAACCGGACAATCGGACAACGCGCCAGCCTGCCGTGCGCCTCGGGCTTGGTCAGTGGGAGCGCCAGACTCTGCTCGGCCGTTTGTCCGTTTGTCCATCTGTCGGGGCGCACGGGCTACTCTCCCTCGTCCTCGGCCGGCGGCAGCAGGTACAGACCCGGCCCGCGGCGCACGGCCCCGATGCGCCGCAGATGGCGTCGCGCGGTGCGCTCGGAGATCGTGTCCCCGGTGGCCTCGGCGTACGTCTTGGCGAAGTCGGAAACGTGGACCGTCTGGCCGGCATGACGCTCCCTCGCGGCGTCGTCGCCCTCCGGTCTCTTGGCGGCGTCCGCGGTGCGGGCCAGGTCGGGCACCGCCACGCGCAGAAACTCGAGCTTCAGCCGGACGAACGTCAGGGCCTCCTCGAGATCCTCGACGCTGGCGACGGACCTATCATCGGATCGCGCCGACGCCGACACGAGGCGCGCCATGGTGATCGCCAGGCGGACCGGGATGTCACCCAGCTCCGGCACCGTCGAGAATAGGTGCGCGTTCTGCCGGGCGATCTCCTCGTGCGCCGCCTCCATTCCACCGCGAACAGGATCGAGGTCGATCTCCGGGTGCCGATCGCGCAACGCACCCACGAGGAGGCGTAGGTGGCGTACCCAGGGCTGGTTCTCGAACGTCTGGCTGCCGGCGCCGATGGTGCGGTACATGGCGCCGGCGACCCTCCATGCACGCTCGACATCGGCCGGGATGTCGACGATCAGATCGAGGCGGCTGAGCAAGGGACGCAGGAGCAGGAGCGCGGCCTCCGCCGCGGAGCCGTTCGGCCCGGCGGCGAGCTGCGCGAACCGGTTCAGGTCGATGAGGAGCGCCGCCGCCGTCTCGCGCCGTACGCCGCCCGCCACGCTGTCCCGGACAACGCCGTCCTCGATCACCTCCTGCAGGACAGGGCCGAGCCTGCGCAGCTCCGCCTGCGAGATCGCATGCGCGTCCTGGAGGATGACGACTCCCTGATCGGCCCGCGCGATCAGTCCGGGCTGCGACTGCCATCCCCCGGCCGCGTGGTGCGAGGCGCCGACGAGCCCCGCGGCCGAGATCTTGGCCGCGCTCGCCTCCTCCCATCGCGGGTTCAGCGCCCGCCCGGCGAGGCCGATCAACTTCTTCCCGCTGGCGGGCGGTCCCGCCACCATCGCGTGCAGCCGGCCCGAGGCGTGGTCGAGGCGCCCGCAGGACAACGCCTGTAGGACCGTGAACCGCAGCAGCGTCTTCAAGAGCGGGAATTGGTCCAGGGCGACGACGCGCAGGCCGCGCACGACCTCGTCGAGGATGTGATCCATCGGGCTCGTGCCAGCGTGCGCCAGATCGTCGAGGGACCCGGTCGACACTGAGCGGTCCAGGCGCGCGTCACGCCGGAGCCGGCGTCGCGGGCGGCGGCCTCCCGGCGGTGGCGAGCATCGGCGGCAAGCTGGAGGAGCTGCCCGCGCCGATGGAGGCTCACCGCGCCCGAGGTGTGCCGCTGGCGCCGCGCTGCGGCGGCGCGCCCGAGCCCGGCAGGCCGGGCAGCTCGGCACCACCAGGCACGCGATGAACAAGCCAGCCGCCAGAGGAGAGGTGCGCTCGCCCTACCTCACCACCGCCGAGGCCGCCACCTACCTCCGCTACGAGTCGCCGTCGGCGATCCGCACCCTCAAGATGCGCGGCTTGATCCGGCCCGCCGGTCGCCGCGGGACGACCGATCTCTACCGTCGAGAAGATCTTGACCACTACGTGAGCCGCACCTCGGGTATGATCTCCGGTGGACGGCCCGAGACGCCTGGAAAGGGCCAGCAGCATGAGCGACTGGATGGAGGACTGCTCCAAGACCAGGCGTCAGGGCATCTGGAAGACGCCGACGGGCTACCGCGTTCGCGTGCGAGCGGTGGACCCGAGGACTGGCACGCTGAAAGCGAGGAATCAAAAGTTCGTGGGCATCACGCTCCAAGAGGCCATCGTCAAGCAGGCCGAGATGAAGAGCGAGATCCTGAGCGGCGCGCTGGTGGCGGGCGCCGAGCGGCTCCGGTACGGCGACTACGCGGCATCCTTGTACGAACGGAAGCTGGCGAAGGGCGAGATCTCGTCGGCGAGAAACCGTAGGACGTGGGCAGACACGCAGGACATGCACCTCTCCCACTTCAACGATTTCTACGTCGACGCCATCCGTAAGTTGGACGTCGAGGCGTGGTTGACGGCGCAGGCGAAGCTCGTGGAGAAGGGGAAGTACAGCCCCGTCACGATCAACAACTGGCTGCGCATTCTCCTCACCACCTTGCGGGCGGCGGTGCGCGATCTCGATCTCGAGCGTGACCCGACGCTCGGAGTCGAGCCGCTCGACACCTCGACCTGGCACACGTACACGGAGGAGGAGCCCAACAGCCTCACGGTGGAGGAGCTGAGGAAGTTCATGGTCGCGGCGGAGAAGCTCTATCCGCAGCACTACGCCATGCTCGCCCTCGGCTTCTCGACGGGGCGCCGGCCCTGCGAGATGCGCCCGCTCCGCCGCAAGGGCGCTACGCCCGACATCCTCTGGAAAGAGGGCGTGCTGCTCGTGCGGCGGTCGGAGGTCATGGGCAAGGCGCGGGAGACGACCAAGACCAACAAGCACCTCCGCGTCCCCCTGCCGAAGGATCTCGTCGACATCCTGGAGAAGCACGCCAACAACCTCCCGGCTGGCCCGATGCGCGACTCCGAGCTGCTCTTCCCGAGCGACACGGGGTGCTTCCACTCGCAGTCCTTCCTCGCCAATCCGTTCCAGCGGATCGCGAAGGAGGCGGGCATCAAGAAGCACCTCACGCCGTACTGCATGCGCCGCACCTTCCAGGACCTCGGCCGTCAGGCTCAGGTCCACGACTTCGTCGTGCGGGCCATCAGCGGCCACTCGACCGTGGAGATGCAGAGCCACTACGGCACGGTGGCTGGCGACGAGGTGCGCGCCGGGCTGGCGAAGGTGATCTCGCTGGCGGGGTTCGCCAAGGCCACGCGGGGGCAGGAAGCCCCAAGTGGTCATCCAGGTGGTCATCCGGCCTCGCCGGGGTCCGAGGAGGTCGCGCCGGCCGGCGCAGAGGAGGTCGCGAACGCTTGACACGGCGCGGACTTGGGACTAGAAGAGGCCAGCACGCGGGAATAACTCAGTTGGTAGAGTGTCAGCTTCCCAAGCTGAAAGTCGCGGGTTCGAATCCCGTTTCCCGCTCTGGAGTTACACGATTCGCGTACCCCTCCTGGCCCATCTGTGGCCCACGCTGGCGCTCTCGCTCGACGCGGGCGGCGGCGAGATTGGCGATCGTGGCCGGGGTGGGCGCGGCGAAGTGCAGGCGGGTCACTTCGCCCGCGAGGTAGTTCGGCGACAGGTGGGCGTACCGCTGCGCCATGAGGGGCGAGGAGTGGCCCAAGAGCCGCTGCAAGGCTTCCAAGCT
>SHYY01000045.1 GCA_009692555.1 Myxococcales bacterium | reverse complement strand
ATGGCGCCCGCTTCTACAGCATCGCCCGGGGCTCCGCGATGGAGTGCAAGGCGATCGTGGATGCCTTTGCGGTCCTGCAACTCGCCTTGGAAGACACTCGGCGACAGGCCATGGAGTTGCCGACCCGCATCGTGGAGATGCTCACGCGCGCATGTGCCGGAGAGGTGATCCCCCGCGCGCGAGTGCCCCTGAATCGACTACGACTACGGCGGCGAGCTGCCCCAGGACGAGACATTCGAGTCGGAGTACGCCGCCGTCAAGACGTCCCGGGAGCTGCTCACCAACGGCGGGTTCGAGGGCACGATCGCTCCCTGGTCGAGCTACCTCGGGGGCGGCTACTACTACCAGCAGGGCTTCTACTTCGCCAACAACACCGGGGGAGCCCACGCCGGGACCGGCCATGTCTACGGAACGGGCGACAACGCCCGCGAGCTGATCGGGCAGGACGTCACCATCCCGTCCGTCGCAGCGTCGGCGAAGCTCTCCTACTGGCTCCATGTGACGGCCGTGCAGTGCGGGAACTACTCCGGCCTGTGCGACAAGATGAAGGTCCTGCTTCTCGACCCGGCCGGCACCACGCTGGCGACGGTGGCCACCTACTCCAACCTCGATAAGACCACCGGCTGGGTGAAGAAGGGGACGTTCAGCCTCCTCGCGTTCCGCGGGTAGACGGTGCGGCTCGCCTTCGTGGTCACCAACGACGGGTCCTACGCGTCCACCTTCCGCGTCGACGACGTATCGCTCCTCGAGACCGAGTAGCTCAGGCTCTCAGTCCGCGACGCGCCAGGTGGTGCCGGACGCGCCGTCCATCAGCTCGACGCCGAGCAGCTTGACCTGATCGCGCACCGCATCCGAGCGCGCGAAGTCCTTCGCCGCGCGTGCCGCCGCGCGCTCGCTGATCGCCGCCTCGATCGCCGCCACGTCGAGCTTGCGGGCCGCGGCGCGGCGGGCGCGGTGCGCCGAAAGCCAGGTCGCGGGATCGGCGCACAGGAGCCCGAGCTCGCCCGAGGCCGCCGCGAGATCGGCAGCCAGGCGCATCAGCGTGCGCCGCTTGACGTCCTTCGGCGCAGCCAGCTTTCCGTCGAGCAGCCGGTTCGCCACCCCCAGCCCTTGTTGCAACGCAGCAAGCGCGCCCGCGGTGTTGAAGTCGTCGTCGAGCGCCTCGCCGAGCTCGCCGAGCCAGCCCGCCGCCTCCTCGAGCACCGGCCCGGCACCGGGATCTTTTCCGACCGCGAGCGCCTCGCCAAGCCGCCGCATCGTGAGGTAGCCGTACTCGACCTGCCGCTCCGCCTCCTCGAGCCCCGGGAAGCGCAGCTCGTCGCCCTCGCCCCCTCTCTCCGCCCCACTTCCAGGGCCTACGGCCGCCCCATCCTGCGGTGGGGAGCCACTTCCAGGGCCTACGGCCGCCCCATCCTGCGGTGGGGAGCCACTTCCAGGGCCTACGGCCGCCCCATCCTGCGGTGGGGACCCCAGCACCTCGAAGTTGATCGGGTGGCGGTACTGCGTGGTGAGCAGGAAGAAGCGCACCGCCTCGCCGCCGTGCCGGTCGAGCAGCACCCGCAGCGTGAAGGCGCGCTTGAGGAGCCGCTGCATCCGCTCGTCCGACTTGGCGATCTTCTTGTCGTTGAAGTTGACGAAGCCGTTGTGCAGCCAGTGGCGCGAGAAGGTGCCCGCCCCGTGCGCCCCCTGCGACTGCGCGCGCTCGTTCTCGTGGTGCGGGAAGATGAGATCCACGCCGCCGCCGTGGAGATCGAACTCCACGCCGAGGTAGCGCTCCGCCATCGCCGAGCACTCGATGTGCCACCCGGGACGGCCCGCTCCCCACGGCGAGGGCCACGACGGCTCGCCCGGCTTGGCCGACTTCCACAGCGCGAAGTCGAGCGGCGACTGCTTGCGCTCGTCCACCTCCACCCGCGAGCCCGACTCGAGCTGATCGAGCGGTTGCCCCGAGAGCTCGCCGTAGCCCGCGAACCGCTCGACCGCGAAGTACACGTCCCCGTCGACCACGTAGCCGACCCCGCGCGCGCACAGCGTCTCGATCAGCGCGACGATCTCCGGGATGTGGGTGGTCACCCGCGGCTCGACGTCGGGCGGAAGGCACCCGAGGGCCTCGGCGTCCTTCCGGTACTCCGCGGCGAACCGCGCGGCGAGCGCCTGCGGCTCCTCCCCCGCCTCGGCAGCGCGCTGGATGATCTTGTCGTCCACGTCGGTGACGTTGCGGACGTAGGTCACCTTCGGGAAGCGCGCCCGGAGATGCCGCGCGACCACGTCGAAGGCCACCAGGGGCCGCGCGTTGCCGATGTGGATCAGGCCGTACACCGTCGGACCGCAGGCGTAGAGCCGCACGTGCGATGGATCGATCGGCAGGAAGTCGACCTTCCGGCGCTGCAGCGTGTCGTGAACCCGGATCATGTGGTGGCCGGCCGGCGCAGCGAGCGCGCCAGCGCGAAGAGGTTGAAGGCGATGAACAGGACCAGGAGCGCGTCGAGAGCCAGCACCCAGGTGAAGTCGGAGGGGCGCTCTTTCTCGACGAGGATGAAGGCATCGCCGGGGATGGTGATCGGCGCGGCCACTTGCACCGAAGCCACCCGCGCCCACGGGATCGAGGTGCGCGCCCCGGCGGGCTGGATCGTGAGGTCATTCCCGCTTTCCACCAGCTCCCCGGGGTGCTCCTTGCGCGTCACGAGGCCGATCGCATCGGGCCCATCACCGACGGAGAGTTCGCCCATTGTCGAGGCGTAGCGCTCGCGCCGGGAGGCGAACGGAAAGTCGCGCTCCTCGAGCTGCTTCAGCACCGCGTCGCGCTTCGCCCGAGGGACGCGCAGGACGTAGATGAACCAGTCCTTCTCGGTCAGCGCCGGGCTCGGCGGCAGCCCCATCTTCTGCAGCTCGTGGCGCGCGTCCTCCTCGACGGCGAACTGCTTTCTCGGCAGCGACACCCGGAGGTCCTCGGGGAAGTCCACCTCCAGCCCCACCGCGTGATCGGCCCCCAGCGTGAGCGGATCGCCCGCGCGATCGCGCAGCTCGCCCCCGCCGGCAAGGCGCTTCTTCAGGAGATCGAGATCGAGGAAGCGCGTCGCGCGGACCTCCTTCGCGTAGTAGTCGCGCACCTGCTCGGCCCACGGGATGCGATCGAAGCGGCGCAGCCTCCCGGTCCAGCGGTCCTCGAGCTGCGTGCGCGTCGAGGTCTCGTCGGCGCCCACCAGGAGGCGCGTATCGGTGCCAAGGAGGCGGAAGAAGGCGCGGCGGTACTTGTCGCCCTTCGGCTCGAAGAGCAGCGCGTTCCGTCGGTCGGGCAGCCCCGAAACCGTGACGAAGCTGTTGTCGCCGAGGCGGACATCGTGTTGCCAGAGGCCGGAAGCACCGCCGAGCTCGACCGGGGCCGCCGGAGCGAGCGCGTACCTCGTGTCGTCGACGAGGTGGAACAGGAGCAGTCCACCGACGGCGCACACCGCGAGCGCCGTGATCGGGCTCCGGCGCCGCGAAGGCGGCGGGATGCGGGCGAAGTCCTCGTCGTCTCCGCCTTGCGACACGCCGTGCCCGTCACCGTCGGCGCCGTCGGGCGCGCTGGGCTTCTGCTCCTCGGTCATGGAATCGGGGCGCATCCTAGCATGGCGTTCGACAACCGGAAACGCGCCCGGTTCCGCTGGTGTTCCGCTGGGACATTCCGGCTACCTTTCGAGCGCTTCCGGTTGACAGCCTCGACGGACCGATCTCTCATCGTCGATCGAACCATCCGGGAGACCCAAGACCGATGCGCCGAACCCTCTTCGCCGTCTTCACCGCGGTGACGCTCCTCATCGGGGGCGCCGCCGCGATCGTGCTCCGCGACGCGATCGCCCCGGCCCAGGCCCAGACCCCGCCGCCCCTGAACTACGAGTACCAGACCGCCTCCACCGCCGGCGTCCGCACCGACCAGCAAGGCGACAAGCTGCTGAACGTCTTCAGCCGCGAAGGGTGGCGCTTCGTCGGGGTGATCAACGGATCGATCGCCGTCTTCGAGCGACCGGTGGTCCGGGGCACTCGCGTGGTCCCGAGGGTCGCTCCGGCGCCCAAGCCGCACGCCGAGGAGATCGACTGAGTCGCGGATCCGGCCACCTCCTCCCGTCGCTGCTGGCCCTTCTTGCAGGCTGTCAGGATGCGCCCGCGGCGTCGGCCGAGGAGGCCTACATGCGGTTGCTCAAGGCGGCCGACAAGGGCGATGCGGCGCGCCTCTTCGACGCCCTCGATACGCCGACCCAGTGGTCGATCGAGTCGGTGCACGCCGCCCAGCGCGAGATGCGCCGCCTGGTCGCCGATACCTATCCCGCCGACGTGCGTGACCCCGCTCTTGGCCGCCTGCCCGCCGCGAGCGAGGAGTCCGAGTCTCAGCCGCGCCGCTACTTTCGCCGCCTCGATGGCAGCGCCGAGCGGGTCGCCGACATCAAGCAGCGGATGTACGCCGGCACCGGCCAGCCGGTCGGCAGCGTGAGGCGCAAGGACGGCACCTCCGACGTCTGGCGCGAGGGCGGCTCGGTGTTCCGCTTCGCCCGCGATCCGCAGGGCCGCTGGGGCTTTTCCGAGTACCGCAACGAGTGGGAGCAGGCCAAGCTCCGCGCCACCCACGACGTCGAGACCGTGCGTGCCAATGCCGCGCTCTACCGCGGCCGCGCCGGCACCCCGAGGTAGGTTCGCGACGATCCGGTTCGCTGCGTACGCTGGCATCTCATCGATAGAGGAAGAACTGCCTCCGCGGTCTGTCGATCGTCAGGACGAACTGCCGCGCCGCCGTTCGAGAGCGCGAGGTCGAGCTTGCCGTCACCGTTCCTCCGGAACGCGATTTCCCGCCGGCGACGCCGATCTCGCGGCCAAAGTCCGCCCTTCGTCGTGCCGGAACGGGGCGCAGCCGCCCGACGCTACCCCGCCCAGCGACTCGTCGCTGCCCGTGTAGCCGCGGCAACCCTGCCGCTCCGCGTCCAATCATCCATCCCATCCTTCCGCCGCCCCGCTCCGTTTCCGTCGCCGACACTTCGGCGTCGCATCGCCGACGTGGCCCGTGCACCCGGCTCCTCCGGACCATGGGCGCACGCGCGCGACTCACGAGCACGTGGATGAGAAGGTGACACGAGGTCACGTGGAGGCAGGACGAGGAGGAGGCACCGCCCAGGTGACCTCGCAGTCCGCGTCCACTAAAAACTTGATGAATGATGAGCCGGCAACGGCAACGGCAACGGATCGGAGGGCTACGACGAGAAGTGAGGTTCGGGGGGGCGAAACGGGGACCGGAAGGAGCTTCCGGTCCCCTGGGGAGGGGGGAGCGGGCTAGTTCGGGCGGGCTAGTTCGCCCAGGTGCCGTAGGTCACGAACGATGTGCCCTGGCTCCAGATGCGGCCGGCGCCGCCCGAGCAGCCGACCTCGTAGCCGAAGACCGCGTCGGCGGCGGCGCGGACGGCGGGGCCGAAGCCACGGCCGGCGCAGTCGGGTGCCGGCGCCGGATCGGTGCACACCGCGCCGTAGCAGCGGTCGCAGGCGAGCTTGGCCTGGACCGGACTGGTCGGCGAGATCGGCACGCCGTCGCAGAACTCACGGGCGCCGGAGGGGCAGACCGCGGCGTTCTTGCCGACGATGTAGTGGCAGACGCCCTTGTAGAGGAGGGCGTTCTTCAGGATCACGTTGCCGCTGCCCTTCCAGAAGCGGGCGTCAACGGTCGACGACGGCGGGAAGAAGTTGAGCTCCGTGTAGTGACGGGTGGTGGTCACGTTGTTGACCGTCACCGCCTTGGCCCCGCGAACAATCAGCGGTGCGCCCGAGCCCCAGTTCACCACCCGCACGCCGCTGTTGATGACCGCGCCGGTGGAGCGGAAGGCGTTGGTCGCGGTCAGCGTGGTCACGCCGGCGGCGAGCGGGCTCTGCGGCTCGGGGATCTGGAGCGCTCCGGCCTCGGCGGTGTTGGACAGCGCGGCGACGGTGAGCAGGCGGTAGTTGCCGCTCGCCCAGCGGCCCTCGACGCGGTAGTTGGCGTTCGCCTGGCTGGCGCCGAAGGTGTTCCCGAACGTGGCCACCACGACGCGGCCGCCGCCGTCGAAGTAGTCGGCGAGGTTGTCGCCGAGCGTGGTCGAGTTCAGGAAGGCGAAGTTCGAGTAGACCAGCACCGCCTGGTAGCCCTTCAGCGTCGCCAGGGTCGGCGTCGCCGCCCTGGCGTCGATGAGGTCGACCGCGGTGAAGGCGCCGCTGTTGACCAGCTTCGCCCTGACGTCGGCGGCGAGGCCGGCGGTGTCGGCGTGGACGATCGCGATCTTGTCCCGGCAAACGCCATTGGCGCAGACGCCGGTCGGGCAGACGATCCCGCAGCCACCGCAGTTGTTGGCGTTGTTCGAGGTGTTGGTCTCGCAGCCGTTGGCGTTGTTGTTGTCGCAGCTCAGGAAGGGCTTGTTGCACGAGCCGATCGTGCACTGGGCGAACGCGCAGCCCGGGGTGCCGTTGGCGACGGCCGGGCACACCATGGCGCAGGCGCCGCAGTTCTTCGCGTCGTCGCGCGTGCTGACCTCGCAGCCGTTGGCCACGTTCATGTCGCAGTTGGCGAAGTTGGCGTTGCAGGCGACGGTGCACTTCGACGCGGCGCAGCCCGCGGTGCCGTTCGGGGTGACGCACTTCGTGCCGCAGGCGCCGCAGTTGTTGACGTTATTGGTGGTGTTGACCTCGCAGCCGTCGGCGGCGCCGTTGGCGCAATCGGCGAAGCCCACGGTGCAGGTGTCGATGCCGCAGGTGCTGTTGGCGCAGGCCGGGGTGGCGTTGGCGGGGGTCGCGCAGACCTTGGCGCACGCGCCGCAATTCTTGGCGTCGGTGGACAGGTTGATCTCGCAGCCGTTGGCGGCCATGTTGTCGCAGTTCCCGAAGGGCACGTTGCAGGAGCCGAGGCCGCACACGGCGGCCACGCAGGCCGCGTTGCCGTTGGCGGGCACCGCGCACTTCATGTTGCAGAAGGCGCAGTGAAGGATGCTGGTGTTGGTGTTGGTCTCGCAGCCGTCCGCCACGTTGGCGTTGCAGTCCTTGAACGCGCCGCCGCAGGCGCCGACGCCACAGACGCCGGCCACGCAGGTCGGGGTGGCGTTCATCGGGGTCGGGCACTTCGTCGCGCACGTCTTGCAGTTGTTGACGTCGGTGTCGGTGCTCACTTCACAGCCGTTGGCCGCCATCTTGTCGCAGTCGGCGAAGCCGGCCTTGCAGGTGAAGCCGCAGGCGCCGATGGCGCAGGTCGCGGTGGCGTTCGGCGGCGCGAGGCACGCCTTGCCGCAGCCGCCGCAGTGGGCGGGGCTGTTCGAGGTGTCGACCTCGCAGCCGTCCATCACGTTCATGTTGCAGTCGGCCAGCGGCGCGGTGCACTTGCTGCCGCACACTCCCATCGCGCAGCTCGCGGTGCCGCCCATCGGCTGCGGGCACGCCATCGCGCACTTGCCGCAGTTCTTGGCGTCGCTGCCGGTGTTGGTCTCGCAGCCGTTCATCGGGTCCATGTCGCAGTCCCCGAAGCCGGCGTTGCACATGTCGACGGTGCACTTCCCGGTATCGCACTTCGGCAGGCCGTTCATCACCATGCCGCAGCCCATGCCGCAGCCGCCGCAGTTCTTGGCGTCGGCGAGGGTGGAGACCTCGCAGCCGTTCTTGGCGTCCTTGTCGCAATCGGCGAACCCGACGTCGCACATCCCGACGGTGCAGCCCATGCTGCAGCCGCCCTTGCCATTGGCGATCGCGCAGGTGCTGCCGCAGGCGAGGCAGTTCATCGCGTCGGTGTTGAGGTCCACTTCGCAGCCGTTGTCGGGCACCTTGTCGCAGTCGCCGAAGCCGCCCTTGCACATCGAGAGGGTGCACTTGCCGGCGGCGCAGCCGCCTACGCCGTTCTGCGGGTTGCAGGTGACGCCGCAGGAGCCGCAATTCTTGGAGTCGGCCTGGATGTCGGCGCAGACGCTGGCGCAGCACTTCGAGCCCATCGCACAGGCGTTGCCGCAGGCTCCGCAGTTGGCGCTATCGCCGGTGACATCCACGCAGACCTTGTTGCAGCAGGCGCCGGTCATGCCGCCCATCTTGCAGTCGTCGTCCTTCTGGCAGCCCATCATCGGCGGCATGTCGTCGGTGGCCGGCGGCATGTCGTCGGTGGCCGGCGGCATGTCGCCGCTGGCGCCGGTCATGTCGGGCGCGTCCCCGGGCTTGCACGCCTTGGCGACGCACGTCTCTCCCATCGCGCAGTGCTTGTCCTCGACGCAGGGCACGCACTTCATGCTCATCGGGTCGCAGGCCGGGGTGGTGCCCTTGCAGTCGGTGTCCGACTTGCAGCCGCCGCCCATGTCCCCGGACGGCTTGAGCATGTCGCCCTTGGCGGCCGTCGCCATATCGATCGGTTCGCCGGTGCCGGGCGTGGCACCGCATCCTGCCACCGCGAGGGCGCCAGCGACGACAACGAACAACCAGCTACTCTTGTGCAACTTCATGATGGACCTCCGGTGGAAAAGCTCCCTGCTCATGGCGCGAGCGGCGCCAGGGCCAACTGGACCGGACCATAGTGTCTCGGCTTCCCGCTGTCAATTCTCCTGCGAGGGCGCCGGACGCGCGCCGCGCCGGGTTTGACTCGCTCCGTCCGCTTTGCCATTCTCCGGCGTCATGAGCACCCTCCCCAGGCGCGTGGCGATCGTCCCCGGCGACGGGATCGGCCAGGAGGTGACCCGTGAGGCGGCGCGGGTGCTTTCGGCGCTCGATCTCTCGATCGCGACCGAGACCTTCGACTGGGGCGCCGACCGCTACCTGCGCACCCGCGAGACGCTCCCTGCCGGCGCGCTCGACGACCTCCGCGAGCGCTTTGGCGCGATCCTCTTCGGAGCGGTCGGCGATCCGCGCATCCCCGACGGGATCCACGCCAAGGAGATCCTCCTCGCGCTGCGCTTCGAACTCGATCTCTACATCAACCTCCGCCCGGTCCTCCTCTACGACGAGCGCCTCACTCCGCTCAAGGGCAAAGGGCCGCGCGACATCGACATGATGGTGCTCCGCGAGAACACCGAGGGGCTCTACGTCGGCTTCGGCGGCAACTTCAAGCAGGGCACCCCCGACGAGGTGGCGATCAACGAGGATCTGAACACGCGCAAGGGGGTCGACCGGATCCTGCGCGCCGCGTTCGAGTGCGCCCGCGGCCGCAGGAAGCGCCTCTGCATGAGCGACAAGGCCAACGCGCTGCCCTACGCCCACGGGCTGTGGCGGCGCGCGTTTGCTGCAATGCAGCGCGAGTTTCCCGACGTGAAGTGCGAGGCGCTCTACGTCGACGTGGCGGCGATGGAGATGGTGCGCGCACCGGAGCGCTTCGACGTGCTGGTCACCTCCAACCTGTTCGGCGATATCCTCACTGATCTCGGCGCCGTGATCGCCGGCGGTCTCGGCCTCGCGGCGTCGGGCAACATCCACCCCGGCCGCGTCTCGCTGTTCGAGCCGGTGCACGGCTCGGCGCCCGATATCGCGGGGAAGGGCGTGGCGAACCCGCTCGGCGCGATCCGCTCGCTGGCGTTGCTGCTCGATCACCTGGGCGAGCCGCAGGCCGCGGCGCGGGTGGAGGCGGCCGTCCGTCGCACCGTCCTGGCTGGCCAGGTGACCCGCGACCTCGGCGGCGCGCTCTCGACCACCGCCTGCACCGACCACGTGCTCGATGGCCTCCGACAAGAAGTCTGAGCAGACTGCCTTCGGCCTGTTCGGCCCGCCGAAGCCGCCCGAAGCGGTCGTTCCCGTTGCCCTCGGCTCCCGCCGAGAGAACTCCGCTGACGCGGTAAAGGAAGTTAGCGCTGCCGTTCCCGTTCCCGAGACCCCGCGCACCTACAAGGTCGCCGAGCTGGTTCGCCTCGCCTCGCGCGCCCTCGAGTCGCGCTTCACCGACGTATGGGTCGAGGGCGAGCTCTCGAATTGCAAGCTGGTCAACGGCAACTGGTACTTCACACTGAAGGACGCCGAGGCGCAGCTCCCCGCGGCGCTCTTCAGCCGCGCCGCCGCCCGGCTCAAGTTCCGCCTCGTCGACGGGTTGAAGGTGCGCGCGCGCGGCAAGCTCTCGATCTACGAGACCAGCGGCAAGTTCCAGCTCTACGTCGACCTCGTGGAGCCGGTCGGGCTCGGCGCCCTCCAGCTCGCCTTCGAGCAGCGCAAGAAGAAGCTCGCCGCCTTGGGACTGTTCGACGAGCGGCGCAAGCGCAAGCTGCCCTACCTCCCGCGGGTGATCGGCGTCGTCACCTCGCGCACCGGGGCCGCCCTGCACGATATCGTGCGGGTCGCCACCCACCGTGCGCCGGTGCGCCTGCTGATCTCGCCGTGCCTGGTGCAGGGCGAGGCCGCCCCGGCCGATATCGTGCGCGCCCTCCAGGCGCTCGCGCGCCACCCGGAGGTGGACGTGATCATCGTCGGGCGCGGGGGCGGATCGAGCGAGGATCTGTGGGCCTTCAACGACGAGGCCGTGGCGCGGGCGATCGCCGCCTGCCCTGTTCCGGTGATCTCCGCCGTCGGCCACGAGGTCGACTTCACGATCGCCGACTTCGTCGCCGACTGCCGCGCCGCCACACCCTCGAACGCCGCCGAGCTGGTGGTCCCGGTGCACGCCGATCTCGTACGTCGGGTGGAGGATCTCGCGCAGCGTCTCGAGCGGGCCGGCCGCCAAGCGCTCGACCGTGCGCGCCAGACGCTCGATCACGAGCTGCAGCGCGCCACCATTGCGCTGCAACGCAGCATCGACGCCCGGGGCCGCGCCCGCCGTGCGCTCGACGACCGGCTGCGCCTCCTGCACCCCCGCGCGCGGATGGCCCGGAATCGTGCCGCGCTCGTCGAGCTTCAGCGCCGTCTTCAGCGCCCGTTGCCCGATCGGATCGCCCGCGGCGGCAAGGCGCTGACGACGCTGCGGCAGCGCCTCGATGCTGCGATGCAGCAGACGATCACCCGGCGGCGGCGCGACTTCGCGGAGGCAGGCGGCAAGCTCGACGCGCTCTCGCCGCTCAAGGTCCTGGAGCGCGGCTACGGCCTCGTGCGCTCCTCCGGCGGCGCGGTGATCGTCCGCGCCGGCCAGGTGGCGCCCGGCGACTCCGTGACGGTGCGCCTCGCTCGCGGCTCGCTTGCGGCCCGTGTCGAGTCGATCGACGCTGCCCCCGAGGACCCAGGGGACGCTGTGGGGCCGCCTCCGCCGGGTCGATCAGGCTCCGGGGAGGGCGGCGACAAGCCATGACCCGGCGGCGGCTCGGCGTGATCGGCTGGCCGATCGCGCACAGCCTCTCGCCGGCGATGCACGGCGCCGCGCTCGCCGCCCTCGGTCTCGACTGGGAGTACCTTGCCCTCGCCGTCCCTCCTGAACAGCTCGCCGAGGCCCTCCGCACCGCCACGGACGAAGGCACCCTGGGCTGGAACGTCACGATTCCACACAAGGAGGCGGCCCTCGCGCTCTGCCGCCCCGACGAACAGGCGGCCCGCGTCGGCGCAGTCAACACCCTCTGCTTCGACGGCTCCGGCCCGCCGCGCGGCCTCAACACCGATCTCCACGGCTTCCGGATGCTGCTCGCCGAGACCGGCGTCGTCGCGGAGGGCGCCCGGGTGGCCCTCCTCGGCGCGGGAGGCGCGGCCCGCGCTGTCGCCATCGCGCTGCTCGATCTCGGTGCCGCACCGACGGTGGTAACGCGCTCGCCCCGCCGCATGCGTCTCCCCGGCCTCCCCGATCTGCCCCACCTCCCGTGGGATCCGGACGCGCTCGCTGCGCTCCTCCAGGCGGTCGATCTGCTCGTCGACGCCACCCCCCGGGGCCTTGATCCCGGGGCCCCCGCGCTCGATCTCGCGCCCCTCCCCGATCATGCGACGGTGATCGATCTCGTCGTCCGCCGCACCACGCCGCTCACCGACGCCGCCCACGCCCGCGGCCTCCGCGCAGCGACGGGAACGGCGATGCTCCTCCACCAGGGCGCCCGCTCCCTCGAGGCGTGGACCGCCCGACCCGCGCCCCTCGACGCGATGCGCCGCGCCCTCGACGCCGCGATGTAGCCGGCGCGCGAAATTGACACCCGATCCGGCGGGGTTATGCTCGCTTCTCATGGCACCGGCGGCGACGACGACGAGCAAGGCGCGGCGGCTCATCGACTGGGACGAGTTCGACGCGCTGATGCACCAGCTGGCGCTCGCCGTCGCTCCCTTCAAGCCCGACGGGGTGGTCGGGATCGCCCGCGGCGGCTCGATCGTCGGCTGCACGCTCTCCTTCCTCCTCGGCCTCGACTACTACCCGATCCGCCTGAAGAAGCAGGGCGGCGCGACGCGCGTGGTGGTGCCCCCGCCGCCCGACGTGAAGGGGCTCCACGTCGCCCTGGTCGACGATCTCTCGCAGTCGGGCGAGACCTTCAAGATCGCCCAGCACGAGCTGTCCGCGGTGGGCGTCAAGCGGATCACCACCATCGCCCTGGTGCGCCGCGAGCCCGGCTTCCGGCCCGACCTCTTCGCCATCGAGGTCCAGAGCAAGGTGCGCTTCCCGTGGGCGCGCGATCAGCTCATCGACGGCAAGTTCGTCAAGCGGTAGCCGGCCGGAGCTACCGAGGGCCAGCGGAGGGGAATTTTCCTTGACGCTACCGGGCCGATTGGCTATACGCTATCTCGACTCGCGACCGCCAGATCATCGTTTTCTCTAATTAATTCAAGGCGGTAGGTCACAGGCTTCCGAGGAGCGCGAATGCAGTTCGGGCTGGCCAACATCCTCTTCTTCATCGGGATCGGCATCGCGGTGCCGTTCACCATGCTGTTCGCGGGGTGGCTGCTGCGGCCGAACGTCCCCGAGTCGCAGAAGGCGCTGATCTACGAGTGCGGCGAGGAGCCGGTCGAGCAGGCGTGGTTCAACTTCAACCCGCGCTTCTACATCGTCGCCCTGATCTTCCTCATCTTCGACGTCGAGGTCGCCTTCACCTACCCGGTCGCGGTGGCCTTCCGTCGCTTCGTGGCGCTCGGCCAGGGGGGCTTCGCCTTCCTCGAGCTTTTGGTCTTCATCCTCATCCTGGTGCTCGGACTCGCCTATGTCTGGAAGCACGGCGACCTGGAGTGGATCCGCCGCGCCCGCGCCGACGCCGCCGCTCGCCGCTCGGGGAGGGACTAGCGTTCATGGAAGCAGCCGAGATCTTCGCGCGCCTCACGGCTGAGGTGGGCGACGCAGTGAGCGCCTTCACCGCCTTGGGAACGCGCGATCCCTTCTGCATGGTGGCGCCCGCGCGCTGGCACGACGTCGCGGTGCTCCTCCGCAACGACGCGGCGCTCCAGTTCGACTTTTGCCAGTGCATCACCGCCGTCGATTGGCCGAAAAAATCCATCCTCCAGATGGTCTACCACCTCTACTCCTACCCCCTCCGCCACTCCTTCGTGGTGAAGGCCGATCTGCCGCGCGACAACCCCACCATCCAGTCGGTGGCGGACATCTGGATGGCGGCCGACTGGAACGAGCGCGAGCAGTTCGACCTGCTCGGCGTCGGCTTCCTTGGCCACCCCGATCTCCGGCGCGTGCTGCTCCCCGACGACTGGGTCGGCTACCCGCTCCGCAAGGACTACAAGGAGGCGGCGATGTACCGCGACATGCCGACCTCGCGCCCGTCGACGCTCGACCTCCTGGTGGTCTACGACAGGGCCACGCCGGCAGAGAAGCAAAAGGCGATGCATCCCGGCGCCGGGGACGAAGGCGAGCAGGAGACGACGGATGAGTGAGGTGATCTTCGCGTACGAGACCTCGGGCGAGGAGATGACCCTCAACATGGGGCCGCAGCACCCCTCCACCCACGGCGTGATCCGCTTCATCATCAAGACCGATGGCGAGATCATGCATACCGCCATCCCCGATGTGGGGTACCTCCACCGCTCGATCGAGGGGATCGCCGAGAAGTGCACCTACGAGGGCTTCATGCCCTACACCGACCGCGTCGACTACGTCTGCGCGATGACCGCCAATCACGCCTGGGCGGCCGCCGTCGAGAAGCTGGCCGACATCAAGGTCCCCGAGCGCGGCGAGTATCTGCGCGTCATCACCGACGAGCTGAACCGGATCTCGTCGCACGCCATCGGCGTCGGCGCGATGGCGATGGACATCGGCGCCACCACGCCCTTCATGTACATCCTCCGCGAGCGCGAGTACGTGAATGATCTCCTGGAGATGATCTGCGGCGCGCGCCTCACCTACAACTACCACCGCGTCGGTGGCGTGGGCTGGGACATGCCCACCGGATGGCGCGACAAGTGTCTCCGCTGGCTCGATCACTTCGAGCCGATCATCGACGAGTACAACCGCCTGATCTGTCTCAACGAGCTGTTCATCAAGCGCCTCGCGAACCTCGCGGTGGTGACCGGCGAGGAGGCGATCAGCTACGGCATGGTCGGGCCGAACCTCCGCGCGAGTGGCGTCGACTTCGATGTCCGCCGCGATGCGCCGTACTCGGTCTACGGGAAGTTCCAGTTCGATGTGCCGATCGGCAAGGGCGAGATGGGCACCGTCGGTGACTGCTGGGATCGCTACTACGTGCGCATCGAGGAGTGGAAGCAGTCGGTGCGGATCCTGCGCCAGGCGTTCGATCAGATCGAGAAGACCGAGAAGGACTTCTGGAACCACCCGAAGAAGCTCAAGCCGAAGGGCGACGCCTACGCGCGGGTCGAGGCGGCGCGCGGCGACATGGGCTGCTACGTCGTCGGTGATGGCACGGCCAACGCCTACCGGGCCCGCTTCCGCACCGGCTCGTTCAACTCGATGAAGGTGATCCAGGACAAGTCGCGCGGCCTGATGGTCGCCGACCTCGTCGCCCTGATCGCCAGCCTGGATATCGTGGCTCCGGAGATCGACCGATGACCCGACACCCGATCCGCGGTGCATCGCTTCGTTGCTCGTCGCTCGCGTACAGTCGTACGCGTCGCTCCTCTCGCCTCGCGCTGCTTGCGGCTCGGGTGTCGGGTTTACTACTGCTGGCAGTCCTCGCGGCGTGCTCAGGGGGGCCGCCGGATGCGGCGATCCGGGACTTTCGGCCGCTCCAGATCGAGCGCGATGACAAGGTGATCGTCGAGGCTTCAGGAGACCTGTTCACCGTCGGTGCGCCGACCACCGTGACCTTCGACAAGATCAAGTCGGGCGCGGTCCCGCTGACCGTTCCCGGGCGGGCAGTCGCGCGCAGCCGGGTGCTGTTTGATGCCGATCGTGCGCTCGAGCGGGCGATCGCCCTCCAGGGCGGGCATCTCGTCGTCAAGACCGGGATCACCGTCGAGCAGACCGTCGAGGGTCAGAAAAAGGAATTCAAGTCGGCGGCGTCCAATCCGTTCGAGGTCGACCTCTTTCCGCACTCGCTGCACAAGGTGGCGCAGAAGCTGGCCGACCGGGCATCGCGCGCCGCTGGCCTGTGGACCTGGCTCGGCCTCACCGTCGAGGCGGCTCCCGGTGGGCTGCTGGTCAAGGACGTGGTCACGAAGTTCGATCACGAGGGCTTCTTCTCCCGCTTCGACGCGCCGCCGCTCGATGGCAAGGTCACCGCCGCGGAGGCGCGCATCGGTCAGCCGGGCGGCATGACCGAAGGCGAGTTCGCGCGTCTCGATCACGACGGCGACCAGGTGATCGCCGATTACGAGATCGTGGAGGAGCCGGTCAGCGACGGGATCGCCGCCTCCGCGGGGCTCGCGCGCGGCGACCTCATCGTCAGCGTCGACGGCAAGGCGATGGCCAGCGCCGACGAGATGGCCGGCCTGTGGAAGGGGAGCGGCGGCGAGATCATCCTTCAGGTCGGCGTCCAGCGCGGCGGCAAGCCGGCGACGATCGGGCTCCCGCGCTTCGGTCGCCCGACGGAGATCCCGATCTGGTTGATCTTCGGCCTCTGCATGGCGGCGGCGGCGACCCTGATCGCGCTCCCCGTCCCGGTGATCGGCGGCCTGATCGTCGTCTGGGAGCGCAAGATCTCGGCGTGGATGCAGTCGCGCGTCGGGCCGAACCGGGTCGGGCCGAACGGCTGGCTACAGTGGCTGGCCGACGGCCTGAAGCTGATCATGAAGGAGGATCTGGTGCCCGCCGCGGCCGATCCCTACCTCTTCAAGGCCTCGCCCTACCTCGCCTTCATCGGACTGTTCCTGGTCTTCATGGTGCTGCCCTTCACCGGCTGGTTCATCGTCGCCGACCTCAACATCGGCCTGCTCTTCATCCTCTCGGTGACGTCGCTGATGGTGGTGTCGATCATCATGGGCGGCTGGTCGTCGAACTCGAAGTGGTCGCTGCTCGGCGGCATGCGCTCGGCGGCGCAGATCATCAGCTACGAGCTGCCCGCGTCGGTGGCGCTGCTCGGGATCGCCGCGCTGGCGGGCTCGCTCTCGACGGAGACGATCGTTGGCTCGCAGGGTGGCGCGCCGTGGAACTGGTTTATCTTCAGAAACCCGTTCACCTTCATAGCCTTCTTCATCTACTTCATCTCCGCGCTCGCCGAGGGAAACCGGACGCCGTTCGATCTCCCCGAGGCCGAGTCGGAGCTCGTGTCGGGCTACAACACCGAGTACTCCGGCTTCCGCTTCTCGCTCTTCCCGCTCGTCGAGTGGGTCAACCTGTTCGTGATCGGCGCCGTCGCTGGGACGCTCTTTCTCGGCGGCTGGCGGATCCCGGGCGTGAGCCTCGCGAGCCAGGACGCGAGCGGGTGGCTGCAGCTCGCCGGCTTCCTGGTGTTCCTGTTCAAGATCCTGACGATTGTCTTTGTGATCATCTGGATCCGGTGGACGCTGCCGCGCTTCCGCGTCGACCAGATGATGAACCTGTGCTGGAAGTTCTTCATCCCGATCTCGTTCGCGCTGTTCATCGGCACGCTGGTGTTCATCTGGCTGCTCCCGCCGTGGCTCGACATGGCGGTCCGCATCGTGACCTTCCTCGTCGGTGGCTGCGCTCCCACGTACATCTTCATCAAGAAGGTCCAGTACAACCGTTCGCGCTATCAGGAGCTGCGGTTAAACCCGCTCCTGTGAGGTCTCACCATGTCTGACGAGCAGCGCCCCAAGGCCGGAGTGACAGGCGGGAAGGCGACGACCGGGCTGGCCGACAAGCGAGGCTACTTCGGCGCGATCGCCACGTCGGCGAAGTCGATCATGGAGGGCATGGCGATCACCTTCGCCGAGCTCACCCGCGCCAGGCAGAACCACATCACCGTCGAGTACCCCGATCGCACCGCGGTCCCGGTGGTCGATTCGCTGCCCGAGCGCTACCGCGGCTTCCTCGAAGTCGACATGGACATCTGCACCGCCTGCAAGGCGTGCGAGCGCGACTGCCCGATCAACGTGATCGTGATCGACCTCGAGAAGATCGACGGCACGCGCGCGATGACCCGCTTCGATATCGACATGGGCAAGTGCATGTACTGCGGCATCTGCGTCGAGGCCTGCCCGACCGACTCGCACGGCGCGGGCGACGAGGAGGACACGAAGTGCATCCGCATGACGCGCGAGTTCGAGGCGTCGACGATGAACTTCAACACGCTCACCTTTCGCTACATCCGCCCGGGCGACTACGTGGTGCCCTACAAGCCGAAGAAGGGCGAAATCTGTCCGACGAGAAAGCGCGGGGAGATCGCCCGCGAGGTGCGCGCCAAGGCGATGGAGTACAACGCGCTGGCGTGCGACTGGGCGATGAAGAACGGCGCGGTGAAGAAGTCGGGCGGCGCGCAGGAGTTCGTGAAAGAGGACGTGATCCTCGCACGCGCCAAGGAGCTCGAGCCGCTGGTCAAGCCGGTCGCCAACGACGCCCGGGGCCTGGAGGACGTGCTCTACAACCAGGCGCTCGCGCAGACCGACTGCGAGGCGTGCGGGTGGCCGACCTGCCGCGAGTACGCGGTGGCGATGATCAAGGGCAAGGACGGCGACTTCTTCAAGTGCGAGCCGGGCGGTCCGCAGGCGACGCGCGACATGAACCTCATCCTCCACATCCGCCTCGGCAAGAGCGCCGAGGAGGCCGCGAAGATCGCCGCCAGGGTGACGCTGGAGCACCACAAGTAGCTCTCCGCCACCGACGGGAAACCATCACCAGGACATGCAGATACTGAAATGGATCTGATCGCGACGATTACTCCGGGAACGCTGTTCTTCTACCTGCTCGCGAGCGTGGTGGTGCTCTCCGCGCTCGGGGTGGCGCTTGCGCCGAACCTCCTCTACTCGGCCTTCGCCCTCCTCGGCACGCTCGGCGGAGTGGCCGGGTTGTACATGTTCCTCGGGGCGGACTTCGTCGGGATCGTGCAACTCCTGATCTACATCGGCGGGATCCTGGTGCTGATCCTGTTCGCCGTGCTGCTCACCAACCGGATCGGTGAGGTGAAGCTCAGCAACCCCTCGGCGGGGATCATGCTCGGCGCGCCCGCCGCGGTGGGCATGCTCGCCCTGATCGCCAAGGCCACCCTCGGGACGCCGTGGCCGCTCACCGAGGAGGCCGCCGCGCCGACCACCGCGCGCCTCGGCGACGCCTTCCTGCGCGAGCAGCTCCTCCCGTTCGAGCTCGCGTCGCTGATCCTGCTCATGGCGCTGGTCGGCTCGATGGTGATCGCCCGCCGCGCCGCCAAGGAAGAGGGCAAGATCGCCAGCGACGGCACCCACGATCGGCTGGCGGGCTAGGATCAACCCATGGCGACCAAAAACGGCGACTCCCCGATCGGCGACCTGACGATCAAGATCCTCCAGCAGATCCGCGACGGGATCGACAAGGGCTTCAAGGAGACCAACCGGCGTCTCGAGCACCTCGAAGAGGGATCCAAGGAGACCAACCAGCGGCTCGAGCACCTCGAAGAGGGCTCCAGGGAGACCAACGAGCGGCTCTCCCACATGGAGGAGCGGCTCGGTGGCGTCGAGAACGGGCTGATCACATTGAACAGCCGCTTCGAGCACTTCCTCACGTTTGCGGGCCAGCGGCAGGTCGATCACGAGACGCGGATCCTGCGCCTCGAGGAACACCTCGTGAAGGCGCTGTCCGACGCCAGGAAGCACTAGGGCGACATGACCGCAATCCTCCAAGTAGGTCTCAATCACTTCCTGATCCTGTCGGCGATTCTGTTCGCGATCGGCCTGTTCACCGTCAGCACCCGGCGAAATGCCGTCGCTGTGCTGATGGGCGTCGAGCTGATCCTGAATGCCGGGGCGCTCAACTTCGTCGCCTTCTCGCACTACGTCGAGGGCTCGGTCGGCGGGCAGGTGTTCGCCGTGTTCATCATCGTGATGGCTGCGGCCGAGGCGGCGATCGCGCTCGCGATCGTGCTCGCCATCTTCCGCCACTTCCGCTCGATCGACGCCGTCGAGACGTCGACGCTCAGAGACTAGCCGGCCCATGGAAAACCTCACCGCCGCGATCCAGACCACCCACAAGTTCCCGTTCCTGTTCCTGATTCCGCTCTTTCCGTTCCTCGGCGCGGTGCTCAACGCGTTCTTCGGAAAGCGGCTCCAGGATCGCTACGGGAAGCGGGTCGTGCACACCATCGGCATCGGCTCGATGACCCTGGCAGCGACGGTGGCGGTGATCGCCTTCGTCAACCTGCTGCGCCTCGATCCCTCCGATCGCACGCTGCTCGACATCGTGTTTCCGATGATCGATATCGGCGCGTTCAAGGTCGACATGGCCTTCGCGATGGACCCGCTGTCGGGGATGATGACGCTGATCATCACGCTGATCGGCACCGGCATCCACGTCTACTCGACCGGCTACATGGCCGACGAGCCGGCCTACTGGCGCTTCTTCTGCTACCTGAACCTGTTCGTCTTCTCGATGCTGCTGCTGGTGCTCGGCGACAGCATGATCATCATGTTCTTCGGGTGGGAGGGCGTCGGCCTCTGCTCCTACCTGCTGATCGGCTTCTGGTACAAGGAGAAGAAGAACGCCAGCGCCGGCATGAAGGCGTTCGTGGTCAACCGCGTCGGCGACTGGGGCTTCATCACCGGCGCGTTCCTGCTCTTCTGGGGCCTCGGCGGCGGCTGGTCGCCGGTCCAGGACGCCTACGTCCGCGATCTCCCGCGCAGCGACGAGAACACCCGCGCTTTCGACGACCTCGTCAGCCGCGCCACCGTCGAGGTGAGGACGATCGAGGAGGTGGAGCAGCCGGCCCACGAGGCGGGTGAAGGCGGGCACGGCGAGCACGCCAAGAAGAAGGAGCATCACGGCGACGTGCATCACGTCGGCCGCGTCGTGCAGGTCCCGATCGGCCCCACCGTCTCCTTCCGCGAGCTGCGCAATCAGCTCGCGATCACCACCGCCGACGGACGGCGCCCGCTGGTGGAGGGTGGCACGCTGCCGGTCACCATCGCCAGCCAGCGACCGGGCGTCCCGCCGTCGAGCCAGAAGATGGCCTTCGAGATCAAGGAGGGCCTGGTCGACAAGACGGTGTGGGGCATCCCGCTGGTGTTCCTGATCTGCCTCTGCTTCTTCATCGGCGCGACCGGCAAGTCGGCGCAGCTCCCGCTCTACGTCTGGCTCCCCGACGCGATGGCCGGCCCGACGCCCGTCTCCGCGCTGATCCACGCCGCGACGATGGTCACCGCCGGCGTCTACATGGTGGTGCGGCTCAACTTCTTGTTCGTGCTCTCGCCCGGCGCGATGACCATCGTCGCCACCGTCGGCGCGCTCACCGCGCTGTTCGCCGCCACCATCGGCCTCTTCCAGTACGACATCAAGAAGGTGCTGGCCTACTCGACGGTGAGCCAGCTCGGCTTCATGTTCATCGGCGTCGGCGTGGGCGCCTACTGGGCGGGCGCGTTCCACCTGCTCACCCACGCCTGCTTCAAGGCCTGCCTGTTCCTCGGCGCCGGCTCGGTGATCCACGGGATGCACCACCTCACCCACCACCGCGAACACGCCGCACATGGCCCCGGCGGAGATGACCATGGTCATGGTCACCACGCCCGCGATCTCCGCCTCTCCGTCGACCCCCACGACCCGCAGGACATGCGCAACATGGGTGGCCTCGCGTCGCTGATGCCGTGGACCCGCAAGACCTACCTCATCGCCTGCTGGGCCATCGCCGGCTTCCCCTGGGCGGCGGGCTTCTTCTCGAAGGACGAGATCCTCTGGAAGGCCTTCTCCAACGGCTCGACGCTCATCCCCGGCCCGGTGATCTGGCTGTGCGGCCTCATCGCCGCCACCTGCACCTCGTTCTACATGTTCCGCTCCTACTACATGACCTTCTACGGGAACGGCGACCGCGGCCCGTCGGAGGAGCACAAGGAGCACGTCCACGAGTCGCCGAAGAGCATCACCTACGTCCTCTGGGCGCTCGCCATCGCCTGCCTGATCATCGGCCCGGCCCTCGGCCTCCCCGCGCTCTGGACCGGCGGCCACTTCGAGCCGCTGCTCGAGCAGTGGCTGGAGCCGGTCACCCAGTTCAGCGGCCTCTCTTTGAGCGGTGCGCGCGCCTGGCACGACAACCACGCGCTCGAAGCCGTCTTCATGCTGGTGTCTTGCGGCGTCGCCACCGCCGGCTGGTGGTTCGCCAAGGCGCTCTACTTCGACCTCGCCAAGTCCGAGGCGCGCCTGGCCGCACTCAGGTCGCGATGGAGCGGCATCCACAGCCTGGTGTTCGACAAGTACCGCGTCGACGAGGTCTACAATGCCACTGTAATCAAGTGGTTCCGCGAGTTCGCCGATCTCTTCGCCTACTTCGACGGCAAGGTGATCGACGGAGCGGTCAATTTGTTCGGCGTGGCCTCGAAGGGGGTCGCGTGGCTGAACGGCGCGATCGACAAGTATTTCGTCGACGGCGCGGTCAACTTCGTCGCCGAGGGAGTGATCTACAGCGGCGAGAAGCTGCGCCACGTCCAGACCGGCCGGATCAACCACTACCTGTTCGCAGCCACCGCCGGCGCCGTCGTGATCGTCGTCGTCGCCTACTTCGTGTGAGGAGCACCTTCCGATGAAAGAGTTGTTCCATGGATGGCTTCTGGCGGTGGTGATGATCGCGCCCCTGTCTGGAACAGGGTGCAAGCGAGTCTCCTCGTTCCTGGGGTCAAAGCAATCGGCATTGATCGAGTGCCCGCCCGGCCAGACCCTCTGCGAAAGAAACAGCCTCTGCCTCGTGCCCCCCAATTGCTGCACCGAGGCGGACTGCACCTCGCCCCCTGACAACTGCCACCTGAGCGCCGATTCCACCTGCAAGAACAGCCTGTGCGTCTATCAGCGCGTCCAGTGTCCGAGCGGCGAGGGCTGTCTGGAGGGTGCATGCGCAGCGATTGAAATTTCGCTTACTGTGGCACCTCTGCACCCTAGCTACCCTCTCGAGGAAGACATGTTCATGAACGGAGCCGTCGATTTCGCTGCAGTCCTTACAAATCACTCGAATCACGAGATTACTGTCTCTCGCTACGCCCTTGGCAACATCCATGTCGAGAGCTTGACCCGAAACGGCGTGGCGATCGAGCCGGGGTATTCGGTAATAGCCTTCAGCGAAGACCCGAGGGCGCGGCAGACCCAGGCGTTGGTGGTCGTTCCCCCAGGGGGCACCGCGACATTTACTATCTACGGTCCAAAGGGCCTGGTGTTCGACCAAACAGACGTCCCTACGGTGGCGCTTTTTTCTCCGCAGGGCCCCGGCCAGTTCTCGGTCACTTTCTCCTATCAGTATCGAGGACCAGACGAGGGTCATCCGAATGTCTTCCACGCACGCGTCAAGGCGCCGCCAGTGGGATTTCAAGTCCAGTGAGGTATCGTGGCGGCGTGGGCGCCTGGATATTCGGCATGCTCACGGTCCTCGTTGTCCATCCGATCAGGGCGGAGATCATTCCGGAAGGCAGCCCCGCGTTCGTCGATTTGGTCAATCAAACGGTCACGGATCTCTTGGATCTATCGGATTGTCTTCAGGACGGGCGGGCGAAGCAGGCCATCACGCTGATGCA
Organism: Myxococcales bacterium; assembly: GCA_009692555.1. GTDB lineage: Bacteria > Myxococcota_A > Polyangia > Palsa-1104 > SHYY01 > SHYY01. The sequence continues at coordinate 12,478 of SHYY01000045.1, read as the reverse complement.
AGCATCAACATTCAAGGTTCACATCCGCTCTCTGAGAGCAGGCGGAGACGACGGGACCGTTCCGGCGATCATCGGATTTGCCCCCAACCAGAACAGCCCCCTCTTTGAGGCGGCGCAGGCAAGTGCGCGAAATGGTATCGGAACCGACTCTGTGATCTACTGGAATTCGACACATGCCGCTGAAGTGTTCAAGAATTCCTCATGCGCATGGAACCCAATGGCTTCACTGGCGCATGAACTCCAGCACGCGTGGCAGATTTCGGAGGGTGCGTTGGCCAGCAGGACGGTCGTTCCCGGCACCGTAGCGGCATCCGAAGAAGACGCAACTGGCCGGGAGAACATCGTTCGTCGGGCGATGGGAATCTGCATGCGCCCCATCTACGGCGGTCTTCCTCTACCAGCGTGGACTCACTTGGAGTGCGAGTGCGACGACAACGGCATAGTTGGCCCAATCCCGGCGATAGCCTGCGGCGGTGCCGTTGCCCCGAAGTGCTGTGCCCACCACTGCGTCGACGCCGATGGAGACAAGAACAACTGCGGAGCGTGCAACAACGCCTGCCAGATGGGAGACGACCCGATTTGTTGCGGCGGCACTTGCGTAGATCCCTTGAACGATGAGAACAACTGCGGCGGTTGCGGAAGCCGCTGCGGAGCGGAGATGTGGTCGAGCTGCTGCGAAGGTTTCTGTACAGTGTGGGATATTAGGAATTGTGGAGCGTGCGGCAATGATTGCGGCAGCCCGCCTCAGTTCGGTTGCTGCGCGGCGTCCTACGTCGAGCCCATTCAACCCGTGGTAGTGTGCAAGGACGTCTGGAACGACTCTGCCTACTGTAATTGCGCGACCGATTGCACACTCAACGGGCAATTGTGTTCGTATAGCACTTGCGTCGATCCCGAATGATGGGCCGGCATGCAACTTCAAGCAAATTGGAGATCGACAAGAAAATGCGAAGGGACAAGGTCGTGACCAAGCCTCTCGAGAGGGTTGCTACTCGGTCGAGTTCACGAGTACCGCCCATCTTCGTCGCACTGGTGTTGCTGGCGCCGGTCGGAGCCAGCCCGGCCCACGCCGCCGATCCCCTGAAGCCGCACCTCGTGCTCACGCCGAGCAAGATCGAGCTGCCGCAGGAGGGCGGCGTCGTCGAGGTGATCGCCCAGAACAAGGGCACCGCGCCGCTCGATATCTGGCACGCGCGCGTCTCCGACGGGTCGGATGGCTTCTCCGTCGACGACCTCCGGCGCACCCTGGCGCCCGGCGAGACGGTGGCGATCAAGGTGAAGTTCAGCGGGTCGAAGACGCGCTCGCAGGCGTTCGGCGGGCTGCAGGTGCTCTCCAGCGACACCCGCTACCCGGATGATCTCCGCACCGCCGAGGTGGAGAACATCGCGTCGGTGCCGCTGCAGGTGAACCCCTCGTGGCTGCTCACACTGATGGTCTTCATCCCGCTGTTCGGGATGCTGCTGGTGATGTTCGTCCCGAAGGGCAAGGACCACCTCACGAAGTGGGTCGCGCTCGGCGTGGCGATGGTCCCGGTGATCCTCTCGGTGGTGCTCTACGCGAAGTTCGACCGGAGCTTCTCCGTCGCTGCCGGCAACTACGGGCTGCAGTTCATCCAGCACGCGGTGTGGATCCCGAGCTTCAACATCGAGTTCTACTTCGGCGTCGACGGCCTCTCGGTGACGATGGTCCTGCTCACCTCGCTGGTGTCGCTGATCTCGGTCGGCGCATCGTGGGGGATCACCAAGAACGTGCGCGGCTACTTCGCGATGTTCCTGCTCCTCGAGGCAGGCATGATGGGCGTGTTCTGCGCCTGCGACTTCTTCCTCTTCTACGTCTTCTGGGAGCTGATGCTCCTGCCGATGTACTTCCTGATCGGCGTCTGGGGCGGTCCGCGCAAGGAGTACGCGGCGATCAAGTTCTTCCTCTACACCCTCGCCGGCTCGGTGCTGATGCTGCTGGCGCTGATCGCGATCTACTACAACTCCAGCGCCGGGACGCTCATCGACGGCACGCCCGCCGCCCACAGCTTCGACCTCATGAAGCTGACCTACGTCGACGCGGGGAAGTTCGCCAACGCCAACCTGACGCTCCTCGGCTTCGAGTTCTCGAAGATCTGCTGGGTGGGCCTCTTCATCGGCTTCGCGATCAAGATCCCGATGTTCCCGTTCCACACCTGGCTCCCCGACGCCCACGTCGAGGCCCCGACGGCGATCTCGGTGATCCTCGCCGGCGTGCTCTTGAAGATGGGCACCTACGGCATCCTGCGCATCAACTTCGGCATCCTGCCCACCGCGAGTCTGTGGGCGGCCGAGGCGATGGCGGTGTTCGGCGCGATCAACATCCTCTACGGCGCCTTCTGCGCGTTCGCCCAGACCGATCTGAAAAAGCTGGTCGCCTACTCGTCGGTGAGCCACATGGGCTACTGCCTGGTCGGGATGGCGGCGTTCACCCAGACCGGCTTCAACGGCGCGGTGATGCAGATGTTCAATCACGGCACGATCACCTCGATGCTGTTCATCCTGGTCGGCGTGCTCTACGACCGCGCCCACACGCGCGACATCAACAAGTTCGGCGGCATGGCGACGCAGATGCCGGTCTACGCGGCGTTCTTCGGCTTCGCCTTCATGGCCTCGCTCGGCCTCCCCGGCCTCTCCGGCTTCATCGGTGAGGTGCTGGTCTTCCTCGGCGCCTTCCCGGTGCACCGCGTGGTGACCATCCTCGCAGCGACGGGCGTGATCTTCACCGCCGCCTACCACCTGTGGGCGCTGCAGCGGATCCAGCTTGGCAAGTGGAACGACGCGCAGTGGAAGGACAAATCGATCTTCCCCGACCTGAACCTGCGCGAGGCGCTGACGCTGATCCCGATGGCGGTGATCATCATCGTCCTCGGCTTCTGGCCCGCGCCGGTGCTGGATCTCATCGGCAACGGGATGAGCGACCTGCTCGCCCACGTCAACGGACATGCCGGCGCAGGTGCGCTCGCGGTCCTGCCCTAATATGACCGCCCTCGACAACTTCGCAAGCCTGCGCTGGTTCGCGCCGGAGCTGATCCTCTCCGTCGGGATTTTGGCGATCCTCGTCGCTGACCTGTTCGCCAAAGGGCCGAGCCGCCAGCGCTCGTCGATGATCGCTCTCGGCTCGCTCGCCCTCGCGCTGCTCGCCACTCTGCTGACCATGGACGGCGAGAAGCGCGGCCTGTTCGGCGGCCTGATCGCGCGCGACCCGTTCACCGACTTCTTCAAGATCCTCTTCATCGCCACGACGGCGTTCGTGGGGATCGCGGCGCTGCGCTCGCGCGACACGATCGAGTACCGTCCCGGCGAGCACCAGGACAAGGAGTCGGGCGAGTTCTACGCGCTCGCCCTCACCACCGCGATCGGCATGATGCTGATGGCCGCCTCCACCGACCTCCTTTTGGCCTTCCTCTCGCTCGAACTGGTGTCGATCCTCAGCTACATCCTGGCCGGCTTCAAGCGCCGCAACCGCAAGTCCTCCGAGGCGTCGCTGAAGTACGTCATCTACGGCGGCGTGGCGTCGGGGATCATGCTCTACGGGATGTCGCTGCTCTACGGCCTCGCCGGCTCGACCAACCTCACCACCATCTATCAGGCCGCCCAGGCCAGCACCTCGACGCTGACCCTGATCGTCGCGGTGGTCCTCTGCCTCGCCGGCTTCGGCTACAAGGTCGCGTCGGTGCCGTTCCACATGTGGTGCCCCGACGTCTACGAGGGCGCGCCCACGCCGGTGACCGCCTTCTTCGCGATCGGTCCCAAGGCGGCCGGCTTCGCGCTCCTCATCCGCTTCTTCAACGGCGCGATCCCCGCCGAGATCCACACCGACATGTTTCGCAGCTCGCCGTGGCCGCTCATCCTCGGCCTCATCGCCGCGGCCACGATGACCCTCGGCAACCTCGCGGCGATCAACCAGACGAATCTCAAGCGCCTGCTGGCCTACTCGTCGATCGCCCACGCCGGCTACCTGATGCTCGGCCTGTGCGCCGGCAACGCCGACGGGCAGCGCGCCATGCTGCTCTACATGGTCACGTATCTGTTCATGAATCTCGGTGCCTTCCTCGTCATCATGGCGCTCGCCGATGCCGGCCTCGGCGAGGACGTCGCCGACTACCGGGGCCTCGGGCAGCGCGCGAAGTTCCCGGCGCTGGTGATGGCGATCAGTCTGTTCTCGCTCACCGGCCTGCCGCCGTTCGCAGGCTTCTTCGGCAAGTTCTACCTGTTCGCGGCGCTGCTCGCGAAGGGCGGCACGATGAACGTCACGCTGGCGCTGATCGCAATCCTCAACTCGGCGATCTCGCTCTACTACTACGCGCGCGTGCTGAAGGCGATGTACTTCGAGAAGGCGGAAAGCGACGAGCCCGTTGCGATCGCCCCGATCCACACCTGGAACATGGGCCTGATGGCCGCCGCCAGCCTCGGCCTGTGGGTCTTCTGGTCGCCGCTGGTCGACTTCGCCACGAACTCGCTCCCCCAGTGGTACCCGGCGGCCACGCGCCTGGTCGCCGCCGCCGCAGTCCTTCCGTGAAACAGCGACTGATCGCCGCCGTCGACGGACAGCGCGAGCGGCTGGGCGGCGTGGCGCGGGCGATCCACGCTCACCCCGAATTGCGCTTCGAGGAGCGCTTCGCGGCCGGGCTGCTCGCCGACGAGTTGGAGGCCGCGGGGCTGACCGTCACCCGCGGTGCCCACGGCCTCGAGACCGCGCTGCGCGCCGAGATCGGTCCGCGCACCGGCCCGAGCGTGGCGATCCTGGCGGAGTACGACGCGCTGCCCGAGATCGGCCACGCCTGCGGCCACAACCTGATCGCCACCGGCGCCCTCGGGGCGATGCTCGCCCTCGCAAAGGTCGAGCACGACCTGCCAGGCCGCGTGGTCTTCCTTGGCACCCCCGCCGAGGAGGGCGGCGGCGGGAAGATCCGCCTGCTCGAAGCGGGCGCCTTCGCCGGCCTCGACGCGGCGATGATGTTCCACCCCTTCGACCGCAGCGTGCTCTGGCAGGGCGCGCTGGCGATGCAGCGGGTCGACTTCATCTTCCACGGCCGCCCGTCGCACGCCGCCGCCGCCCCGTGGGAGGGCGACTCCGCGCTCCGCGGCGTGATCCAGCTCTTCAACCTGATCGATTCCGCGCGCGTTCATCTGCGCGATGGTGCGCGCATCCACGGCATCATCACCGACGGTGGGCAGGCGGTGAACATCATCCCTGAGCGCGCCTCCGCGGCCTTCTCGGTGCGCGCCGAGGCCGCCTCTTACCTCGAGTCAGTCCTCATGCCGATGGTGCTCCGCTGCGCCGAGGCCGCCGCGTCCGCCACCAACACGCGCGTCGAGATCCAGCTTGGCCAGGGCTACAAGGACATGCGCAACAACCACCCGCTCGCGCGCCGCTTCGGCGAGCACCTCGCCGCCCTCGGGGTTCCGTTCGTCGAGCACGATCCCACCTCGGGGCTCGGCTCGACCGACATGGGCGACGTCTCTCATGCCGTTCCCGCGATCCACCCCTACCTCGCGATCTGCGACACCGGCGCGGCGATGTGCCACCAGCACGCCTTCGCCGAGCACGCCGCCTCCGACCGTGGCCTCGCCGTGGCCGTGGCTGCCGCGAAGGCGATGGCGCTCACCGCCTTCGACGTCATCAGCGACGGCGATCTGCGCTCCGAAGCGCACCGCGCATTCGCCCCCTGACCGGGCGACGATCGTCGATGGTCGCCGATCCCGAGCCCGATCCCCCTCCGCCGCCCGGTCGCGAGAGGCCGCTCACCGACCGCGCCGCCCGCCTCCCGCTGATCGGACGTGGCGCAAGCGCGGGGCCGGCGATGCTGGTCGTCTCGTCGCTGCTCTTCGGGCTGATGGCCTTCATCGCCAAGCAGGCCACCTTGCGCCTCCCCGGCCCCGAGGTGGCCTTCGTGCGCTTCCTCATCGGACTCGGCGCCGTCGCTGTGGCGGTTGCGCTTGGCATCCGCCTGCGCCCGGTGAACTGGTTCGGCCTCTTCCTGCGCGGCCTCTTCGGTGGGATCGCGGTGCTCCTCTACTTCATCACCATCGAGAAGCTCCCGGTCGGCACCGCGACTCTGCTCAACTACACCGCGCCGGTCTTCACCGCGCTCTTCGCCGCGCTCTTCCTCGGCGAGAAGGTCGCGCTCGTCACCGCCGGCGCCCTGATCGTCACCTTCGCCGGCGTGGTCCTGGTGCTGCACGGCCACGCCGCCCCCGGGCGCCTCGGCATCGGACCCTGGGAGGTCGCCGGCCTCGCCTCGGCGCTCCTCTCCGGGGCCGCGGTGACCACCATCCGCGCCGTCCGCCGCACCGACGGATCCTGGGAGATCTTCGGCGCCTTCTGCGTGGTCGGCGCCGCCGTCACCGCGCCGCAGGCGGTCGGGCGCTGGGTCGCCCCCGCCCCGCGCGACTGGGCACTCCTCGTCGCTGTGGGCCTCGTCTCGGTGCTCGCCCAGGTGCTCTTCATCCACGCCCTGCGCTACGTCCGCGCCGCCACCTCCGGCGTGATCTCCCAGCTCACCCCGGTGACCGCGCTTGTCCTCGGGATCGCGCTCCTCCACGAGCCGGCTCGCGCCCTCGCGCTCGTCGGCAGCGCGATCACTCTGGCCGGCGTCGCCTGGGGAGCCCGCCCCGCGCAGGCCGAAGCCCCGAGGACGTAGCGCAGGGGGGCGAGGGCGAGGGGCGAACGGGAACGGGAACGGCGGACGGGAACGGGAAAGAACGGGAACGGGAACGGCAACGATCTTCTGTCGCCCCGTCGCCCCGGCCCCCTACGCCGGGCTCGGGATCAGCTCCGGGCTGTAGCTCAGGTACAGGAGGCCGTCGCCGCGGCTGGCCGCGTCGTGGAGCGCCGCGCACAGCGCACGAAGGTACTCGACGAACTCGCCCGGCTCGCCGCTGTCCGCACCGTCGGGCCACGCCAGCTGCGCCGCCACCACCGCCCGCCACTGGCTCTGCTGCGCGTCGCTCGGGCGGCGGTCGCGGGTCATCCCGTCCATCACCAGCGCGCACGGCCCGTCGGCGTCGCGCACCACCTTGGCGAGCGCCGCCGCCGCCGCCGCCGCCTCGGCCGGTCCAAGGAGGTGCGCCATCGACTCCACCCACGACCAGTCGAGCGGCGTCCGCTCTGCCAGCGCCGCCCCGAGGTTGACCGCCGCGGCGTCGCGCGAGAAGGAGCGCCGCGCGCCCGGGAGCAGGTGATGCGCGAGCGCGCGCCACGGGTGCAGATCCCGGTAGAACGCCGGCAGCGCATCGAACGCCACTCCTTGCGCCCGCACTTGCGCTCGCCGCAGCTCGTCCACCTCCGCGTCGAGCGACGCGCAAAGGCGGGCCGGTACCACGACGAACTCATGCTTGATTCGAATCGACACGTTCACCTCGCAACGACGGAGCGCGAGACTACTCGCCCGCCGGCCTTGAGGCAACCGTTGCTGCGGTGCTGGTGAAATGAGGCGGGAGGAGGCGCTGGTGCGAGCTACTGGAAGATCTTGCCGAGGCCGAAGTCCTTCATCACCGTGATGTAGAGCATGAAGCAGAGCAGCATCGCCATCCCGACGAGATGGACCATCGACTCGACGCGCTGGTTCACCCGCCGCCGCGACAGCCCTTCGACGCCCAGGAACACCAGGCGCCCACCGTCGAGCGCCGGCAGCGGCAGCAGGTTGAACAGCCCGAGGTAGACGCTGATGATCGCGAGCACCCGGAAGCCGTCGGCGGGCCCGCGCGCCAGCTCGCCCTTCATCTGCCGCACGATCCCGACCGGCCCCGAGAACTCCGCCTTCTGCTTGCCCTGGAAGATCTGCGCGAAGCCGTGGAGGATGAAGGTGGTGTACTCGTAGGGGAACTTCAAGCCGGCGAGGATCGCCTCCTTGGCCGGCACCTTGGCGTAGACTTGCCGCGGCGCCATCGCGATCCCGATTCGCCAGCGCTCGCCGTCCTTCTCCGGCTTGACGGTGACGGTCTTCGACTCCGCGTTGCGCGTCACGACGATCTCCACCGCGCGCCCCTGCGTCGCGTTGAGGATCGGCGATACCTCGTCCATGTTCGCGATCTTCTTGCCGTCGACCACCACCAGCTCGTCGCCGATCTGCAGACCGGCAGCGGCCGCCGGCTTGCCCTCCATCACCTCCGCCACCATCGGCAGCTTGCCCGGCACCTCCGTGCCAACGACCATGTACACGATCACCATCGTGATCGCGGCGAACAGGTAGTTGGTCCCCGGCCCGGCGAAGATGGTCGCCATCCGCTGGTAGACCGGGCGGTTGGGGTACGCGCGCGGGTCGTCGGCGGCGATGCCGTCGTCGCCCGGGTTCAAGCCCGCGATCTGGACGAAGCCGCCGAGCGGGATCGCCGAGATCTGGTAGATCGTCTCGCCGCGCTTGAACTTGATCAGCGCCGGCCCGAACCCGACGGAGAAGCGGTCGACGCGCATGCCGCACAGCCGCGCGACGATGAAGTGGCCGCCTTCGTGGACCACGATGAGGACGCACAATCCCGCGATTGCCAGGGCGATCAGCATGGGCGCTAGCCTAGCATGGCTTGGTCCACAAGCCCGCCGGGACGGTTGCGGCCGGCGGCGGCGGGCCCTAGACGCGGCTGGCGAGCGGAGCGAGGAGTGATTCCCGGAGACGCGCCCAAGGGCTCAGGGCGCGGCCGCGCGAGGACGGAACGTCGACGGCGAGGCCGAGGGCGCGGGCACGGCGGAGGAAGCGGCGCTCGAGATCGGCGGGATCGCGTCGGTGGAGGAGCGACTCATGCGCGCGCAGCGTGCGCATCCGGTGCAGCACCAGGTAGCGACCGCCCACGGCGACCGCGTCGCGCTCGTCGGCGATCCGCCGCAGCGCCAGCCCGAGCGCCGAGAGCGGCGTCTCGGTGCGCGCGTCGATCAGCAGGAGCGCACGCCCGCGCCCGAGCTCGGCCCCGCGGATGAAGCCGCGACCCGGTCCGGCACCGTCGACGACCTCGAGCTCCGGCACCTCACGCCGCACCAGGGCCAGCAGCGCGAGCGTGTTGTCGGCCGAGCCTTCGTCGACCGCGAGGATCTCGCTGCGCAGGCCGAGCTGGCGAAGGTGGGCTGCGATGCGCCGCACCGTGTGGCCGGCGTGCTCGTCATCGTCGCGGCAGGCGACGATGGCGGTGAGGTCGAGGTCGGGATTGTTCGCCATCCATGGCCCTCCGCTGGTTCGCGGATAACGTTCGTCAGCACGCTCCGTGCCGCCACTCGCTGGAGCGTCGACCGGTTTACCCGGACCGAGCCAGCCGAGGCCCATTTCGCGTCCGGTGAGGCGCGAGGTTGCTTTCAGAGCTTGCTGCACGTGGGCTATTGCCGACGAGGGAGCAGGCTGGCGGCCTGTGACCGACGAGCAACGAAGCCGGGCGCGAAATGGGACCGGCCCGCGACGGGAGCGGTAAACTCATCGATGCTCTTAGTGACCCTGCCTGCGCAATTGGCAGGCGGGCGGCGACTGCGCAACAAATAACCGTTCCTGCGCTACGCACCGCGCACCGCCGTACGCACCCAGGGCTCCAGGAGATCTCCCGCCAGGCGTGGCCCGACCACCGCCCAGCGGTGGCGCTCGCCCTCGATACGCGCGGCCAGGGCCAGCCGCTCGCGCAGCGCCGGATCGCCCGCCAGCCGCTCCAGGGCGGTGCGCAGCGACCGCGGCTCGGGATCGACCAGCAGCCCCGTTTCCCCGTCGCGCAGCACCGTCTCGGCGCCACCCACCCGGGTCGCGCAAACCGGCAGGCCGGCCGAAAGCCCCTCGAGGATCACCGTCGGCGTGCCCTCGGTGCGCCCGTCGTCGAGCACGCGCGACGGGACCACCAGCAGATCGGCCGCGGCCAGGAGGTCGCGCTTCTCCTCGCCGCGCACCTCGCCGACGAAGCGCACCCGCGGCCCGAACCTTCGCGCTCGCTCGCGCAGCGCCCCTGCGAGCGGCCCCGCGCCGGCCACGATCAGATCGAGCTCGTCGGGGAGCGCGTCGAGGAGCAGATCGACGCCCTTCACCGCGACCAGCCGGCCGAGGAAGAGCGCCGTGTTGCGACGCAGCAAGAAGCGCTCGCGACCGCGCGTGCGGCTCCCCCCGGTGACGTCGTCGATCCCCATCGCCACCACCCGCCCAGGCGCCCCCTCCACGACGAGGTGCGCCGCGCTGTAGACCAGATCGGCGCGTCGCGCCAGCCAGCGCAGCGCGGTCCGTCCTGCCATGCTGCGACGCAGTAAAGCGATGTCCGAGGAGTGCGCCACAGCGAGGTGGCGCCGCCGGCCGATCGCGAGCGCTGTCGCGATCCCCGACGGGACCACCCAGTGCGACACGGCGGCCTCCCAGCGCGCGCCGCGCCGCGCCACCCTCGCCGCGAGCGCGGCCTGGAACCGCGCCGCATGTCCCCAGGCCCACACCCCGCCCCCCACCAGCGCGTCCGGCGCGCCGCCCCGGTAGAACAGCCCCCGCCCATCGACGCGCGAGACCGAAAGCCCGTCGATCGACGCGCCGCCCGGCCCGGCGGCGACGATCTCCACCGCGCAGCCCGTCTCCGCCAGCCAGCGCGCGAAGCCTGCGACGAACGCGCCCGCGGGATCGCCCTCCTCGCGCGGATAGGACGTCGTCACCACGCCGACGCGCACTATATCTCGAGGTCGAGCGGCTTCTCCGCAGGCGGCAGCGCGCGCCTCGGCCAGCGCGCCGCGAGGCGCCGCGCCCACGACCGCAAGAGCACGAACGAGATCGGATAGACCACCGTGGCCAGCGAGATCCCCGAGCGCCACGCTGGGCCGTAGACCGGCCGCACCGCGGCGTCCTCCACGCGCATCCCGGCGGCGTGCAGCCGCGCGAGGAGATCGTTCGGGTAGCCGTAGCGCGGGAAGATCCGTTCGAGATCGACCGCCAGGAGGGCGCGTCGCGACGACGCGGTGTAGCCGCACTGCGAGTCGAACAGGTGCCAGTAGCCGGAGGCCACGCGGGTCAGCAGCGACAGCGCGATGTTGCCGGCGAGGCGCGAGGGGGGCATCACGCGCCACACCTCGCGGTAGCGGAAGCGGTTGCCCTTGACGTAGTCGGCGCGCCCCTCGGCGATCGGATCGAGCAGCCGCGGCAGGTCGGCCGGGTCCATCTGCCCGTCGCCGGCCATCACCGCCGCCACGTCGGCCCCGAGGGCGAGCGCGCGCGCGTAGCCGGTGGAGATCGCCGCCCCGACGCCGCGGTTGTGCCCGTGGCGCAGCACCTCGAGGTTCCGCCGCGTGAGGCGCGCCGCCGCGCGGTAGGTCGCGTCGCGCGAGGCGTCGTCGACGAACAGCACATGATCGACGAAGCCCGGCACCGAGCGCACCGTCGAGCGGACCGCAGTCTCCTCGTTGAAGGCGGGGATCACCACCGCCACCCGCAGCCCCCGGTACATCAGTTCCTGCAGTTCACCTTGCCGGTGGCGGCGTAGCACTCGACGGCGGTGTTGTCCGCGTCGTCGATGATCACCTCCACCACGCCGTAGCTCACCTTCCACGCCTTCTCGCGCGGCTGCTCCGCGCCGTGGATGACGATGCCGTACTCGACGCCGACCCGGACCTTCGGGTCCTTCTTGAAGTTCATCGCGGTGAAGAATTTGTCGACCACGTCGGCAGAGGACTGGATCGGCGTGGGCATCGGCGGCTTCACGGTCTTGACCTTGTAATCACCGCAGCTGGCGTGGCCGAGGTCACCCTCGAGGATGCCGATGTACTCGTGCGCCGAGGCCGCCGAGTAGAAGGTCACCTCCCACTGCGGACCGCCCGAGGAGGTCTTGCCGTTGTTTCCGATCGAGCTGCCGCGGATGGTCACGAGGTAGGCGTCGGAGCGGAACGCCATGATCGTCGGCGTCGCCGCGGCGAGGGCGCCCGCCGCGTCGCCGGTGTAGGGTGGCAGCGCCTTCGACTCGGCGGCACAGGCGACGGTCGCGGCGGTCATATCGGCGCCTTCCTGCGTGGCCGCTGCCGTGCAGCCGGCGAGCGTGGCGAGGAGGAAGAGCGGGCGGGAGGTACCAAGGTGCATGGCTGACCTTAGCACGTCGCCGCGGGGTCGCGGGGGTGCTTAACAGCGGAGGGGGCCCTCTTGCTGGCTCTTGCTCGTCACGTAGTCGTAGTCGTAGTCGTAGTCGTCCCGTCCGCAGCGACAGCAATCGAACTTCCTCCCGCAACAAGTTCCTGCTGCCAACCGACCACCCTGGCCACCCAGGAGGATGCCCCCTACATCGCCGAGGGAGCGGGCCGGTTCGGAGCGCCGGATGGCGCCCGCTTCTAAAGCATCGCCCGGGGCTCCGCGATGGAGTGCAAGGCGATCGTGGATGCCGTTGCGGTCCTGCAACTCGCCTTGGAAGACACTCGGCGACAGGCCATGGAGTTGCTGACCCGCATCGTGGAGATGCTCACGCGCATGTGCCGGAGAGGTGATCCCCCGCGCGCGAGTGCCCCTGAATCGACTACGACTACGACTACGACTACGAC
>SHYY01000257.1 GCA_009692555.1 Myxococcales bacterium | reverse complement strand
CTGATCGTCGTGTGGGCCAAGACCGACCCCAAAGCTGGCGCGCGCGGGATCAGCGCCTTTCTGGTTCGTGGCGGCACCCCCGGTCTTACCGCGGGGCGCCACGAGGACAAGATGGGCCTCCGCGGCTCCTCGACGGTGGCGCTGATCTTCGAAGGGTGCGAGGTGGGCGAGGAGGCGCTGCTCGGGCGCGAGGGCGAGGGGTTCAAGATCGCCCTCGCGGCGCTCGACGGCGGGCGGATCGGCATCGCCTCGCAGGCGCTCGGCGTCGCCCGCGCGGCGCTCACAGCGACGGTGGAGTACGTCAAGCAGCGCCACCAGTTCGGCCAGCCGCTGGCCGCCAATCAGGCGATCCAGTTCCGGCTCGCCGACGTCGCCACCGAGCTCGAAGCCGGCCGCCTGCTCACGCTGCGCGCCGCGTGGCGAAAGGATCGCGCCCTCCCCTTCTCGCGCGAGGCGGCGATGGCCAAGCTCTACGCTTCGGAGGCCGCCGGACGCGCCTGCGACGCCGCGGTGCAGCTCCACGGCGGCTACGGCTACACCCGCGAATTCCCGGTCGAGCGCTACCTGCGCGACGCCCGGGTGCAGCGGATCTACGAGGGCACCAGCGAGGTGCAGCGGATCGTCATCGCGCGCGAGGTCCTCGCGCGCGCTTCAACCATTGGAGGTGCACCATGAACCGCCTCACGACCGTGACAGGGAGAGTGGCAGCGACGGCGATTGCGATCCTGGGGTTCACCAGCGGATGCCAGAAGGCGAAGGGGCCGAACACCTCGGCGCCCGAGGACAAGCTGCTCTTCGAGCTCGGCGGCAAGCTGGCCGCGAACGACAAGGAGGGCGCGCTCAAGCTCTACGACCTCGACGCGCGCCAGCGCACCGAGCTGTGGGAGCGCACGATCAAGCTCACCAAGAAGGCCGAGGATCAGAACACCGCGGTTGTGAACAACACCCCGCGGCTCGGCGATGCCGCCGCGCTCGCGTCGGTGGGCGACGAGGCCTGGAAGGAGATCACCGCGCTCGCGCCCGGGTGGGCGCAGGAGCTCGCCGACGGCAAGTGCGTCTCCGGGGCGCCGGGCCGGGAGGACATCGGCAAGTGGGTCATCCCGAAGGAGAAGGAGGGGATGCCCCAGGAGCTCGGGCTGTTCGTGTTCAACCTGCGCACCGCGCTCACCTGGGTGCCGGCGCTGCGCGCCCACTGCCCGTCGGGCGACTTCTGGATCCAGCTCGCCCAGCGCAAGAAGAGCGACCCGTCGCTGGATCAGCCGCTGCTGGTGCTGCGCGTCGCACCGTGATGTCCAGGAGCCCATGAGCAATCCACGAAAGATCCGCATCCTCGTCGCCAAGCCCGGCCTCGACGGCCACGACCGCGGCGCCAAGGTGGTGGCGCGCGCGCTCAGCGACGCCGGCTACGAGGTGGTCTACACCGGCCTCCATCAGACGCCCGAGATGATCGCCGCGGCGGCGGTGCAGGAGTCGGTGGACGCGGTGGGGCTGTCGATCATGTCGGGGGCGCACATGACGCTCTTTCCGGCGGTGATCGACGCGCTCAAGGCGCGCGGCGCGGGCGATGTGCTGGTCTTCGGCGGGGGGATCGTCCCCGACGACGATCTCGCCCCGCTGCGCGCGATCGGGGTGGCCGCGATCTTCAAGCCCGGCGCCACCACCCAGGAGATCGTGGACTGGGTCGAAGCGACGATCCGGCCCAAGCTGGCCTCATGAAAAGGCCGCTTCCATTTTTCCTCGCGCTCGCGCTGGCGGGCGCCGCGCGCGCCGAATCTCCCGACGAGCGGGAGATGGGACGGCTCCTCCAGGAGGAGCTGCGCGCCCACGGCGGCGATGTCCACGGCTGCTACGGGATCGCGCTGGCCGAGCGGGCCGGCTTGTCGGGCGAGGTGCTGTTCCGGATCCACGTCGCCACCGACGGCGGGATCATCCGCGCCGAGGTGCTGAAGGACCAGGTCAACTCGGGGCGCCTCACCGACTGCCTGATCGGCGCAATCCGTCGCTGGCGCGTGCCGAAGCTGGCCGGCTCGGCGACCCAGCAGCTGGTGTTCCCGCTGGTGTTCAAGCCCGAGGAGGCGGCGCAAAAGCCGGGCGCCAAGGATGCAGGGCGCGTGGTGGTACCCCTCGCCGAGGGTGCGCCCGGCCCGCTACCCGGCGGCAAGATCGACGCGCGCGTGCTGATTGATCAGCTTACCGTCGGAAAGACCAACGCATCCCTGACCCGCCTCACGCTCAAGCAGGGCACGCGCCTCGCGCTTCACCAGCACCCGGCCTCGATCGAGATCTTCTACGTGGTGAAGGGCCTCGCCCGCATCCGCGACGGCTTTGGCGGCGCGCAGGAGGTCGCGGAGACCGGCGACCTGATCCTCCACGCCCCCGGCGCCGCCCACAGCGTCGAGGCGGCGCCCCTCGCCCCGCTCGATCTGATCCAGATCTTCGTCCCGGGCGGCCCCGAGCAGGCCTATCGCGATTCCACCAATCGCACCGGCACCGTCGCTGTGCAGAAGAAGAAAGCGCGCGACGCGACCTTCATCGCCGCGCCGCAAATCGTCAAGGCCGCGGCCCGGAAGGCCTACCCGATCCTCGGCGGCAAGGGCACGGCAACGCTGCTGATGGATCAGGCGGAGATCCCGCAGGCATCGCTGCAGCGCCTGGAGGCCGACACCGGCGCCACCATCCCGCAGCACCTGCACGAGACCTCCGACGAGATCCTCTTCATTCTCGCCGGCCGGGGCGAGTTGACCGTCGCCGGGAAGATCTACCCCGTCGCTGCCGGTGACGCGATCCGGATCCCGAATGCGACCCTGCACGCGCTGGTGGTGCTGGAGAAAATCTCCGCGGTGCAGTGCTACGCCCCCGGCGGTCCCGAGCAACGTTTCAAGGCCCCACCCTCCCCCGCTGCGACCCCGGACACAAAGAGGCGCCCATGATCTCCTTCGACTACACCGAGGACGAGCGCATCCTCCGTGACACCGTCCGCGACTTCGCCCGCCGCGAGATCGCGCCGCACGCCCGCCGCTGGGACGAGGAGGAGCGCTTCCCGGGCGAGATCATCCCGAAGCTCGCGGCGCTCGGGCTGCTCGGAATGACCGTCCCCGAGGCCTACGGCGGCAGCGCGCTCTCGATGCAGCAGATCGCGATCGTGATCGAGGAACTGGCGCGCGTGGACGGCTCGGTCGCGATCACCGTCGCCGCCCACAACGGGCTCGGCACCGGCCACATCAACTTCGCCGGCACCGACGAGCAGAAGCGCCGCTACCTGCCCCGCCTCGCCTCGGGAGAGGCGCTCGGCGCGTGGGGCCTCACCGAGCCCGGCTCCGGCTCCGACGCCGCGGGCGCCCGCACCCGCGCCATCCGCCACGCCGACAAGTGGGTCATCACCGGCAACAAGACCTTCATCACCAACGGCTCGGTCGGTTCGATCTACGTGATCCTCGCCGTCACCACGCCCGAGAAGAAGCAGCGCGGGATCACCGCCTTCATCGTCGAGCGCGGCGCCCCCGGCTTTCGCGTCGGCAAGCACATCGAGAAGATGGGGCTGCACGCCTCCGACACCGTCGAGCTGATCTTCGAGGAGTGCGCGATCCCGCTCGAGAACCAGCTCGGTCCGCTCGACGGCGGCTTCATCGACACCCTCCAGATCCTCGACAAGGGGCGCATCTCGATCGGCTCGATGGCGCTCGGCCTGGGCTTTGGCGCCTACGAGGCAGCGCGCGAATATGCCAAGGAGCGCAAGCAGTTCGGGAAGCCGCTCGCCGACAACCAGGCGATCCAGTTCATGCTCGCCGACTCGCGCACCGAGCTCGAAGCCTCGCGCCTGCTCCTCCGCCGCGCGGCCTGGATGCAGGACCGCGGGCAGCGCACCACGCTCCAGTCGTCGATGGCCAAGCTCTACGCCGCGCAGGCCGCCATGCGGGCGTGCGATCGGGCGATCCAGATCCACGGCGGCTACGGCTACACCCGCGAGTTCCCCGTCGAGCGCGCGCTCCGCGACGCCAAGCTGTGCGAGATCGGCGAGGGCACCAACGAGGTGCAGCGGATGGTGATCTGCCGCGAGCTGCTCGGCCGCGCGCTGGCCGCCTGACCCGTGTCCACCGACGGGAGGGCTGGCGACGTGAGCACCCGCGCTGCGCGGATCCTGGCGGGCGATCAGCGCACCGGCGCGCGCCTGATGCGCGACCTCGACGACGGGCTCCCCGAGGCGATCGAGGTGCAAAAGGCGCTCTTCCCGTCGACCGGGCGCGCCTTCGTCCTCGGCGTCACCGGCAACCCAGGCGCCGGCAAATCGACCGTGGTCGACGTGCTGATCGAGCGCTACCGGAGGCAGGGCAAGCGCGTCGGCGTGGTCGCCGTCGACCCGACCTCGCCCTTCTCCGGCGGCGCGATCCTCGGCGACCGGATCCGGATGCAGCGCCATGCCACCGACGATGGCGTCTTCATCCGCTCGCTCGCCACGCGCGGGCACTTGGGCGGCCTCTCGCGCTCCACCGGCGACGTCGCGCTGGTCCTCGACGCGATGGGGTACGACATCGTGATCATCGAGACCGTCGGCGTCGGCCAGGACGAGATCGAGGTGGTGGGCCAGGCCGACACCACCGTCGTCGTCACTGTCCCCGGCCTGGGCGACGAGATCCAGGCGATCAAGGCCGGCATCCTCGAGATCGCCGACGTGCTGGTGGTCAACAAATCCGACCGCGAGGGCGCCGACAACTCGGTCCGCCACCTCATCACCATGCTCGAGCTGCGCGGCCACGACGCCACCCCGGTGGAGATCGTCAAGACCGTCGCCACCAGCCACCCCGCCCAGGGAATCGACGATCTGATCCTCGCCATCGAGCGCCACCACGCCCGGGGCAGCTCCGCCAGCGACGCCGCCGCCCGCAAGAAGAAGCGCGCGCGAGCCCAGCTCGGCGACGTCCTCCACGATCGCCTCCGCCGCGCCGCCGATGCCGCCCTCGCCGCCCACCCCGACCTCGTCGAGCAGGTCGCCTCCCGCCAGCTCGACCCCTACTCCGCCGCCGACACGATCGCCCGGACTCTCCTCAAGCCGTAGCCCCCCCTCCTGCAGCTTGGAGGGATCACGGAAGAGGAGAATGGCAGATCGATCCTGACGGGGCTCAGACTCCGATTCTGAAGTCCGCGCCGCACCCACCGCCCCGGTACGTGCAATCGACCGCAAGGCCGCCGAAGCCCGGGCAGCACGCGGCGATCTGAAGGGAAACTGGCTCATTCGAATCGCGCGCCTTACCCTCGCCCGGTGAAGCCGACTCGCTGGTTGCCGCACGCGATCAAGGCGTTTGCCGACCGCGAGATCGATCGGCGCGCGGCGGAGGAGGCGCTCGCGAACCCCGAGGCCACGGCGCCTGGCGATCCGCCGCCGAGGCAGATCTACATGCGCCGCTACTTCGACCTCGGGTTGCAGCAGGAGATGCTCCTGCGCATAATCGTCGAGGAGACGGCGAGCGAAGTCGTCGTGGTCACGCGCTACAAGACGTCGCGGATGGACAAGTACCTGAAAGGACCCCGCCCATGAGGGTGACCTACGATCCCGAAGCCGACTCGATGGTGATCACCCTCCGCGACGAGCGCGTCAAGGAGAGCGACGAGGTTCGCCCCGGGATCGTCGCCGACTTCGGCTACGACGGTGGGCTCGTTCGCCTCGAGATCCTCAACGCATCCAAGGTTGTGCAAAACACGCGCGAGATGCAGTTCGCCGTCGACGGCTGAGCGCAGGAGCGGAGCCAGTACGACCGGGGC
The DNA here is from genome assembly GCA_009692555.1 of Myxococcales bacterium. Classification (GTDB taxonomy): domain Bacteria; phylum Myxococcota_A; class Polyangia; order Palsa-1104; family SHYY01; genus SHYY01. The sequence goes on along the minus strand of SHYY01000257.1, from coordinate 1,086 downwards.
GCTCGTCGCGCCGCCGTAGCGCCTGATGCGCGACCTCGACGACGCGCTCCCCGAGTCGATCGAGGTGCAACGGCTTCTCGGTCGCGCCCGGCGAGACGAAGATCTTCTCCGTCGACAACACGCCTCCTCCGGGCGGTCGCGCGCTGGCGATCGGCTTCTGGAAGAACTGGGCCTCCTGCTCCGGCAGCAACGGGGCCAGGCAGAAGGCCGTGGTCGACCGGACGCTGGCCGCGGCGGAACCGGTTGGCATCGTCGTCTCCGCGCAGGCGGGACGTTCCAGGCTCCTGGCGGCCTTCTTCCGAGGCTGATCCAGGCTAGACTGCCGGCATGAGCAGCACCCACGAAAGGCGCCGCAGGGCCACCATCGCCGACCTCTACGCGATCCCCGAGGAGCGGCGCCGCCACGAGCTGATCGACGGCGAGATCGTTGAAAAGGGCGCCGCCACCGGCGAGCACGGCGGGGCGCAAGTGAAGCTGGCGAGCCGTCTCGACGGCCCATTCGGCCGCCGCCCCGGAGGTCGCTGGCCGGGCGGCTGGTGGTTCGGCACCGAGATCGACATCCAGTTCGGGGAGGACGTGTGCCGCCCTGACGTGGTCGGCTGGCGACGCGAGCGCGTCCCCGAGCGCCCGCGCGGCATCCCGGTCCTCATCCGCCCCGACTGGGTCTGCGAGATCCTCTCCACCAATAAGCGCAACGACCTCGTCCGCAAGAAGCACATCTACCATCGTCATCAGGTCCCGCACTACTGGATCGTCGATCCCGAGCAGGAGATGCTCACGGTCCACCGGTGGCACCCGGACGGCTATCTGGAGGTGCTCGCCGCCGTGCGCGGGGAGCGCGTGCGCGCCGAGCCGTTCGAGGCGATCGAGCTGCCGATCGGGGTGCTCTTCGGCGACGAGGAGGACGAGTGATCCTCCGGTTCGGTCCCCGCACCAGGGACGCTGGCGAGCCGGCTTCGGCGGGTCGATCAGGCTCAGTCAAGGGGACTGTCGGCATATCATGACAGTCCCCTGCGCACGTCCAGAAGTAAGGGCCCGCGAATGGACAACTCAGTCGCCCTCGCGGCCGATCCATCCCGGCAGGCT
>SHYY01000256.1 GCA_009692555.1 Myxococcales bacterium | reverse complement strand
GATCGAATTCCGTCTCGACGGGCGCGGCGAACGCGCGGTGCAGGATCTGTTGCTGCTCGAGCGCGTGGGCCCGGTGGGACCCCGTCGCCGGGCTGCCGCTCTCCTCGAACTCGGCGAACATGTCGGCCGCGCTCTTGCCCATCAGGTTGAAGAGCACGTTCAGCCGGCCGCGGTGGGCCATCCCGAGCACCACCTCCTCGACCCCCTGCGTCCCGGCGCGCTCGACCACCAGATCGAGCAGCGGGATCAGGCTCTCGGCGCCTTCGAGCGAGAAGCGCTTGGTGCCGACGTACTTGGTGTGGACGAAGCGCTCCAGCGCCTCCGCGGCGGCGGTCCGTTCGAGGACGTGGATCTGCGTGCCCTGGTCTTGCGGTGAGCGATTCTCCGACGGCTCCATCCGCTGCTGGAGCCAGGCGCGCCGCTCGTTCGACGTGATGTGCATCATCTCGACGCCGATCGCGTCGCAGTAGGTCGCGCGGAGCTTGCGGAGGATCTCCCGGAGCGGGGCCTGATCGATGCCGTGCAGCCCGCCGGAGGGGACCACGCAGGCCATGTCCTCGTCGGTGAAGCCGTAGGAGCGCGGGTCGAGGTCGGGGTGGCGCTCGCGCGGGAGCGCCTCCAGCGGATCGAGGCGCGCCTCGAGGTGGCCGCGCACGCGGTAGGCGTTGACCAGCGCGAAGACGTTGGAAAAGCGCGCCTCGTCTGGCCCGGCCGTCACCGCCGCAGCGACGGGGACACCGGCCGGCGCGCCGCCGATCGCCGGCTCCTCGAACAGGCGGCGCCAGCTCGGATCGACCGCCCCGGGATCCGCCTGGTAGCGCGCGAGCTGCTCCTCCAGGAAGGCGAGGTTGCCCGCGAGGGGCAGGAGGTCGTCGACCATGGCCCGGGCGATGATACTTGATTCCCCGCGGCGCGGCCCCCTGCTATGCTCCGCCGACTTTTTGCCGACCGAAAGGAATCCCCCCATGAACCGACTCCTCCGACTGTTCCTTGCCGTGCCACTGCTCACCGTGTCGACCGTGTCGCTTGGCGGCTGCAACAAGCCGAACCCCGAGGGAGGGGCGACGAAGGGCGCGGCGGGCGCGCTCGCCACCGACGACCAGAAGACGCTCTACGCGCTCGGACTGGTGGTGGCGCGCAACATCTCGGTGTTCAACCTGACGCCCGCCGAGGTGGAGTTCGTGAAGCGCGGGATGGGCGACGGGGTCAGCGGCAAGAAGCCGGAGATCGAGCTCGAGACCTGGGGACCGAAGGTTGACGAGATGGCGAAGGCGCGCCGCGGGCAGAAGTCGGAAGGGGAGAAGAAAAAGGGCGAGGAGTTCCTGGTCAAGGCGGCCGCCGAGCCGGGCGTCGTGAAAACCCCGTCGGGGCTGATCTACAAGACGATGACCCCCGGGACCGGCGCGAGCCCGGCCGCGACCGACAAGGTGAAGGTCCATTACCACGGTACGTTGACCGACGGCACGGTGTTCGACAGTTCGGTCAAGCGCGGGGAGCCGGCCGAGTTTCCGCTGAACGGCGTGATCCCGTGCTGGACCGAGGGCGTTCAGAAGATGAAGGTCGGCGAGAAGGCGAGACTGGTGTGCCCGGCCGCGATCGCGTACGGCGACCGCGGCTCGCCCCCGGCCGTCCCGGGCGGCGCCACGCTGATCTTCGAGGTCGAGCTTCTGGAGATCAAGAAGTAGCGGAAGTTTCCGCCTACCGTCGGGTGTGATCCAAAGTGCTCGGTGGCCGTCGTCCGTGCTCGCCCGCGTGCTCGTGCGGATCGCCGAGACGATGGCGATCGCGCACGAAAGGGGGATCGTCCACCGCGACTTGAAGCCCTCGAACATCATGCTCGCGCGCGAGGGCGAGAAGAGCCTGGTGGTGAAGCTGCTCGACTTCGGCGTCGCGCGCGCGACCGGCGAATGGAAGGTCGCGCAGACCGAGGAGGGGACGGTGATCGGCACGCCCGGGTTCATGGCGCCCGAGGCGGTCGCGGCCCTCACCGTCGACGGGCGGGCCGCTCCTGCAGGAGAAGCTGCTTGACGTAGTCCAGGCAGGCGCGGATGTCGTCCACTTCAAGACCTGGGTAGTTTTCGAGGATCTGGTCCCCGCCCCAGCCGTTCGCGAGCAGATCGAGGATCAACTCCGGGGCGCAGACAAGCTATACTTTACCGGTGCCGGCGCTTCGTTTCTTCTGGGATTTCATGGGCGAGCAGATCGACCGAATCCGGCGCATCGTCGAGGCATTCCAGGTGGCGGGGGTTCGCTAGGCGCTGGTCGGCGGCCACGCGGTTTCGTACCACTGGAAGCCGCGGGTCACCGTCGACGTGGACTTCCTGGTCGGAGAGCGCTCGCTGAAGCGCGTCCAGGAAGTCGTCCGCGCTGCCGGGTTCCTCGTCGAGCAGCGCGGCGAGATCCTCAGCGCATGGGAACCGGGCGCAGACCCCGCCGCCGACGATCCGATCGCCGACTTCATCCCCGCCGAGTACAACCGCGCTCAGCAAGAGGCGCTGCGGACGGCCACCGACGTGAGCTACCAGCGGCTCTCGATCCGCATGGTCACCCGCCCGGCGCTGGTGGCGCTGAAGCTGCTCGCGGCCACGTCGGCGCACGCCGCCCCGCTCGACAAGATGCGGGACGTAGTCGATCTCGGCAACGTGGTGCAGTCGTCGTGGTCCGACGAAGGCGCTCGGGAGGCACGACGTCTCGTACAGCTCAGCCATCCAGGCGCCGGCGCCATCCTCGAAAAACTCGTCGACGATATTCGAAACGGCCGGCCGATCACCGTCTGAGCTAAGGGCCCGCGAATGAGCAAGTCGATCGATGATCGCGGTCGAGGCGCCCGGATGGCGAGGCGGCGGCGAGGACCGGAGGGGAGCCTCCCCCCAAATCGATCCTGGGGGCAAGCCCCCACTCGACGGATGTGACCCGAGGACCGGAGTCGGCAACGAAGCCAGCCGGGATGGATCGGCCGCGAGAACGACCGCGTTGCTCATTCGCGGGCCCTAAGCCTGATCGACCCTCCGGAGGCGGCTCGTATCCCTGGTGCGGGGTCTGAGCGGCGCGCCCCACCCCCGTCCCTTCATCCCTTTTCCGGCGAGGAGCGTCCCCCGCGCACGCAGAGGCGCTCGGGGAGCTGGATCATCGGCAAGTGATCGCCCGCCTTGTTGGAGATCCCGGCGGGGAGCGCTTCGCATGCCATGTCGGCGGGGCAGTCGGCGTCGGTGTCGCAGCGCTTGCTGCAGTAGCCGGGCACCTCGGCGAGGTCGGCGCCGGCCTTGGGACGTGCGTGGATCAGGCACAGGCCGTCCTTGCAGGCGATCAGCGTGGAGCAGCTGTGGCCGGCCTCCCAGGGGCCGCCGGCGACGTTGAACCAGCGCCATGCGCCCCAGAAGCCGAACAGGAGCATGCCGAGGAGCACGACGGCCGCGGGGGCCTTCTTCGTCGCTGAGGGGGCCATCAGGGGTACTCCACTTCGAGGTAGGCGCGGCCGGCGGCTGGCAGATCGCCGAACTCGCGCCAGCCGCAGTCGCGCACGTTGAACGGTTGTTCTTTCGGATCGGGGAGGCGCAGGAGACGGCCGATCGCCTCGACCGGCAGACCGATCTTGCCGTCGCCGCGCGCGAAGACGTCGGCCGAGTCGCTGCCCGCGGCGTGCACCACCACCTGCCCGCCCGCGCCAAGATCGACCAGCAGCGCGCCGACCTTGCAGTCCTTCGGGTCGCGCTTGTTCTCGCACCCGCAGCGCGCGGCGTGATCGCGCAGCCGCACGCCGCGGACGCGGACGAGGTGATCGACGAGATCGGGGTGCGCGCCGAGGCCACCCGCGAAGGATTGCGCGTCGACCACCGGGAGGCGGCGCTCCTTCAGCTTGTCACCAACGAGGAGGAAGGCGGTGAGGCCGACAAAGGGCCCGACGATAGCCCACAGGAGCAGCACCGGCTTCCAGACGCCGCCGCGCGCTTCGAGGCTCGATTGCCGACGGAGGACGTACCAGGAGAAGAGGCGGAAGGCCGGAAAGAAGACGCCGAGGCCTGGCGCGATGCGCCCGATGAGATAGAGCGAGACCGAGCCGCAGCCGGTGATCTCCGGGCCGTGCTCGCCGGCGACGTAGAGCGGGTAGACCGACGCCAGCACCAGGAGATCGACGAACACGTAGGACGGATGGGTGGTGCTGAACTTGAAAAAAGCGGTTTTTATCAACGGGTTGCTGACGATGATCGGGCCGAGCTTGAGGTTCGGGCGGAAGTCGAGGTCGAGCTCGCGCGGCCAGGCGGTGCGCCACAGGAGCCACGCCGCGGAGGCGAGGCCAGCGAGGACGAAGAACACCCCCGAGGCGCCCAGCGTGCCCTCGGGTGGGCAGCCGAGGACGCCGTGGGTGCGGAGGTAGCCGCCCGTCGCTGCGGCGAGGCAGAAGACGGCGATGAACTCGAAGAAGACGATCTTGACCAGCGCCGAGACGCGCAGCCAGGGCTTCATGGCGCGCAGGATACTCCCCGGGGCGGGCCGCCGCACCTTTGCCTCCGGGGCCAGAGGGACTAGAGTGCCGCCGATGAGCGCGCCGAGCGGTTCCGTTCGCATGGCCGGACTGCTCGAGAACCTCGCGCTGTTCGAGCGGGTGGGCGATCCGGCCAGCCAGGCGCGCTGCCTTGGCAAGATGGCGCGGCTCTCGATCGAGCTGGGCGACGGGGCGCGGGCGCTGCGTGCGTGCCGCTTCGGGATCGCCGCGGCGGAGGGCGATCCGGAGCTGACGGGGGACCTGTGGGGCATCGCCGCGCACGCCCTCGCGGCGCGCGATCACGCGGCCCTTGCGATCGGCAGCTACCGACGGGCGGAGGAGGTGTTTCGCGGCGGCGGGCTCCTTGCGCGCGCGGCAGGCGCGGCGATCGCGGGTGCGATCCTGCTCGGGCTGCGCGATGCGGGCGCGGCGCGAAAGCGACTGCGGGAGGTGCTCGGCGAGGCCGCTGCCTCCTCGGCGCCGGGGGTGTTCGCCTCCGCCCTGTGCGCGCTCGGGGAGATCGATCTTCGCGGCGGTGACCCCTCGCGCGCCGAGCTGTGCGCGTGCACCGCGGAGGAGGCGCTGCAGGTGGCCCAGCTTCCGCCGAGCGCGGAGGCGGCGCTCCTGCAGGGTCGCGCGCTGCAGGGCATGGGCGTGCTCGAGGAGGCCAGGGCGGCGCTGGAGATCGCGGTGCAGCGGCTCGGGAACGCACCCCATCCCGATCGGCTCGGGCGCGCGCTGGAGGCGCTCGCGTGGGTCCAGCTCGATCTCGGCGCCGTCGACGAGGCGCGCTTCACGCTCGGGCGGGTGCTGGCCTCGGCGCGCGACGGCGGCGACCGCGCGCTGAACGCCCGGGTGGCCCTGATGCTCGCCTCGACCTGGGTGGAGGACAACGGGGCCGAGGCGCTGCGCCACCTCGCCGGGGCGGTGGAGACGCTCGGTCGCAGCGCGGTGCCGCCCGCGGAGCTGGTGGCGCGGGCGCGCGAGCTGCTCGAGGTGTTCCCGTCGGGGGCGCTGGCCGAGCAGCTGCTCGCGCGGGTGGCCGACCTCGAGCGCCGCGCGCGTTGAGGGACGCGCCGCCAGGGGCTCGCGGAATCCTACGGCGGATCGAGCGCGGGATCGAGCACCCGGTCGAGCGCATGGAGCGCCGCGCTGTCGAGCGCGCCCCCTTCGTAGATCACCTCGCCGCTGCGGTTCACCACCAGCGTCGTCGGGACGCGGCGCTGCCCGATGGCGTCGGCGAAGCGAAAGTCCGGATCGACCAGCTGCGCCCATGCGATGCCCCGCCCGCGCACGAACGCGTCCACCGTCTCGCGCCGCTCGCCAACCGCCACCGCCACCACGCGGGCGCCGCGCGGACGCGCCCGCGCATCGAGTCGTGCCAGCGCGGCGATCTCGCGGGTACAGGCGTCGCACCAGGTCGCCCAGAGGGTGATCAGACCGGCGTGTCCGTCGAGCGCCGCGGCGACGCGGGTCGGCGTGCCATCGAGATCACGCAGCTCGATCCCGGGCAGCGCGCGCGGCGCGATCGGCGAGGCGATCGGCGCAGGGCTGGCGGCGCACGCAGCCACGACCGGGAGCAGGAGCGGGACGAGGAGGCGCGCCCATGTCAGTCCCCGAAGACCCAGGGGACGCTGCGGAGTCTCCGCATCAGGGGGACGCTTTGGAGCCGCCTTCGGCGGGTCAACAAACTCAGCCGCCTTCGGCGGGTCGTTGAGGCTCAGTCCCCGAAGACCCAGGGGACGCTGCTTCGCCGCCTTCGGCGGGTCGTTGAGGCTCAGAAGCGCAGTCCGAGCGAGCACGAGGCGATGCTAGCATGGAGGGAGTTCGAGCGAAGGTAGCGCTCGTACGACAGATCGACCTGCGCGTCGCGGAGGCCGGCCCGCCCGATCGGGATCGCGATCGCGAGCTTGATCCCGACGGTGTGGGCGACGAACGAATCGAGGTCGGAGTCGGCGGTGCGGAGCGCCATGGCCGGCGGCGCCGCGGTGGTGAAGAAGCCGGCGCCCTCTTGCGCGTGCAGCCGGTAGCTGGCGCGGAGATAGGCCCGCGGCGCGAGGCGCTGGTAGAGCTCGGCCTCGACGGTGTGGGCGAGGATGCCCCAGTCGTCGATGTAGAAGCGGTAGCGGAGGTGCGCCGCGCCGTTCCAGGGGAGCCACTGGGCGATCCGTGCCGACAGCGCGTGCCGGTGGCGCAGGGTCGGAAGCAGCTCCGGCCCGCGACCTCCCGCGGCGAGCGGCACGCTGTTCCAGCTGTTGCCGAGCTGACCGAGCTGCAGCGTGCCGCCGTAGTCGACGTGGGCCACCGTGGTCGACGAGAGGAGCTGCGTCAGACCGAGATTGGCGCTGGAGGTGGAGCGGTTCTCGTGGCCGGTCCGCACGCCCTCGATGGTGTAGGTGT
>SHYY01000044.1 GCA_009692555.1 Myxococcales bacterium | reverse complement strand
GTGCTTAACAGCGGAGGGGGCCCTCTTGCTGGCTCTTGCTCGTCACGTAGTCGTAGTCGTAGTCGTAGTCGTAGTCGTCCCGTCCGCAGCGACGGCAATCGAACTTCCTCCCGCAACAAATTCCTCCTGCCAACCGACCCCCCTGGCCTCCCAGACAGGAGGATGCCCATGCTGGCCGACCAGAAGCTCGACGTCTATCGCCGCGCCATCGAGTTCCTCGCCCTTGGGTCGCAGATCGCGACGAGCGCCCCCAGCGGGAACTCGTTTCTCACCGAAGAGCTCAAACGTGCGGCGCTCTCCATCCCCTGGAACATCGCCGAGGGAGCGGGCCGCTTCGGAGCGCCGGATGGCGCCCGCTTTCTACAGCATCGCCCGGGGCTCCGCGATGGAGTGCAAGGCGATCGTGGATGCCTTTGCGGTCCTGCAACTCGCCTTGGAAGACACTCCGCGACAGGCCATGGAGTTCCTGACCCGCATCGTGGAGATGCTCACGCGCTTGTGCCGGAGAGGTGATCCCCCGCGCGAGAGTGCCCCTGAATCGACTACGACGACGACTACGACTACGACTCCGTGAGCGGAGGGACCCCCTTCTCCGTTAAGCACCCGACAGCGGTTTTCCGATTGCGCTGGTGAACCCGCGGGGACTAGGATCGCGGCGGATCATGGCCGACACGCGCTACTTCACCGTCGACGAGGCCAACACCCTCGTGCCGCGCCTGGAGGGCTCCTTCAACCGGATGATGCAGCTCCGCGGTGAGCTCCGGCGGGCCGGGGCGGAGCTCGAGCGGATGGGGGAGCAGGTCGATCCCTCGTCGCTGGCGAGCGAGGAGGGCCCGCCCGAGCTGCGCTCCACCCGGGGCCGGGTGCGCGGCCTGCTCGATGCGCTCTCCGATGAGCTGTCCGACCTCGAGGAGATCGGCGTGCAGGTGAAGGACCTCGACACCGGGCTGTGCGATCTCGTCGCCCGCCACGACGGGCGCGACGTGCTCCTCTGCTGGCGTCTCGGCGAGAAGCACTTCGAGTTCTGGCACGAGCTCGAAGGCGGCTTCTCCGGGCGCCGCCCGATCGACCAGACCTTCGAGCGAACCCTCCATTGAGCGAGCCCGGCAGCGAAGTCCGGGCCAAGGCGGCGCGGGGGCCCCTCGTTGGTGAGCTGGCGGTGGTGACGGGCGGCGGGCGCGGGATCGGTCGCGCGATCGCCTGCGCGCTCGCCGGCGCGGGCGCCGATCTCGCGATCTGCGCGCGCACCCAGGGCGAGCTCGACGAGGCGGCGCAGGCGATCCACGAGGCGGGCGGCGGCGCGATCGATGTGCTCGCGGCGCGCTGCGATGTCTCCTCCCCCGACGACGTGGAGCGCTTCGCCGCCCAGGTCCTCCGGCGCGTCCGCGAGCCGCGGATCGTGGTCAACAACGCCGGCACCGTCGCTGCCGGTCGCCTCGACGAGCAGCCGGCCGCGCTCTGGCGCGAGGCGATCGAGATCAACCTGATGGGCACCTACCTCATCACGCGCGCCTTCCTCCCGGCGATGCGCACCCTCCGGCGCGGGCGGGTGATCAACATCGCGTCGATCTCCGGCCGCCAGGGCACCGCGCGCCTGACCGCCTACTGCGCCGCCAAGCACGCCGTGATCGGCCTCACCCGCGCGCTCGCCGAGGAGGTGCGCGGCGACGGGATCCAGGTCAACGCGGTGTGCCCCGGCTCGGTCGACACCACGATGCTCTCGGGGCTCGGCTTCACCCCCGCGATGGTCCCCGACGACATCGCGCGCGTGGTGCTCTTCCTCGCCGCCGAGGCGCCCGATGCGCTGACCGGCGCCTGCCTCGATGTGTTCGGGTGATGCTCCTCGACGGCGTGCCGGTGTTCCCGCTGCCGGAGACGCAGCTCTTTCCGCACGCGCTGCTCCCGCTGCACGTCTTCGAGCCCCGCTACCGCGCCCTCGCCCACGACTGCCTGGCCGGCGAGCGGCGGATCGCGATCGCGATGCTCGCCCCCGGGTTCGAGAACGACTACGAGGGGCGCCCGCCGATCGTCCCGATCTGCGGCGTCGGCGAGATCGTCGCCCACCACGAGCACCCCGACGGGCGCTACGAGATCCTGGTGCGCGGCGTGGCGCGGGTGAGGGTGCTCGAGGAGTTGCCGCCGGAGCGGCTCTACCGGATGGCGCGGGCGACGGTGCTGGAGGATCTCTACCGCCCCGGGGTCGACCTGGCGATGGCGCGCCAGTCCCTGGTCATCCAGTGCGATCGGCTCGCCCTGATCCTCCCGTCGGGCGGCGACACGCTGCGTGCGCTGGCGCGCCAGGAGGAGGACCCGGCCTCGGCGGCGGATGTCCTCGCCGCGGCGCTGGTGACCGATCCCAGGGCGCGCCAGGAGCTGATCGAAACTCTCGATGTCGCGGCGCGCCTGGATCGCGTGGCCGAGGTCGTGGCCGCCGTCTTCGCCCGATTGCAGGCCGCCGGCGGCCCCCCACCGCCGAACTGAGGGCCGGGCTACTTCTTCGGGCCCATCGCCGCGACCATCTTCTCGGTGTCCTCGGCGTGCTTGATCATGAGCGCGGCCATCTCGCGCTCGAGCTTCGCCGTCGCCAGCGCACGCTCGCCACCCTTGGGGTCGGCCTTGGTCATATCATGCGGCGCGGGGGCCAGCTTGGTAGCGGCCTCCATGTCGGTGACCACCTTCTTCGTGGCGGCCGCCACCGCCTTCTGATCCGCCGCCAGCTTCTTGAACGACGCGGCCTCGTCCTTCGACGCTTTGTCCTTGCCCGCGCCGACCCAGGCCGCGTGGGCCGTCATGCCCTCCGAAACCGCGGTCATCAGCTCGACGAACTTGGCCGGGAGCGGCAAGGTTGCCTTGGCCATCTCCGCGCAGTTCATCGTCTGAATTCCCGCAGGAGCAGCGGGGGCTCCAGCCGCCACCGCCACCGGCTTCTCCGCCGGCTTCGCGACCGCGGGGGCCTCGGCATTCGCGATCCCGGATAGCGACAACACCACCACACACGCCAATAGATTGTTTTTCATGGCGCGCACTCCACAATAAACGCCACGGTCTTCGAATAATTCTTCGAGCTGGCCTGCGGAGGACGGCCGCGACCGGCAGAGGGCGATCGACCGCGACTCCGACCGGGCGATCACCCCGCGAGGCCGAGCAGCAGGTGGGCGAGCACGGTCGCACCGGCGGTGAGGTGCTCCGGCCGCGTCTCCTCCTCGGGGCAGTGGCTCCTGCCGCCCACCGATGGGACGAAAATCATCGATGAAGCGGTGACCTCGGCCATGTGAAGCGCGTCGTGGATCGCGCCCGAGACCATCCGGTGCGAGCGCAGGCCCACCTGAGCGGCGGCGCGCTCCACCGCGGCGATCACCCGCTCGTCCATCGCGCCCGGCTCGACCCGCTGGAGCCGCCGTTCGCTCACTGCCACGCGCCTCGCCGCGCCATGCTGCAACGCAGCAACCGCCCGCGCATCGACCGCGTCGAGGTGCGCCGCGTCGGGTGCGCGCAGATCGCAGATCGCCTCCACCCGCCCGGGGATGATGTTCTTCCCGCCCGGAAATACCTCCAGCTTCCCAACGGTGGCCACCGCTCCGCCGCCGACCTCGCGCGCCGCCCGCTCCAGCGCCAGCGCCCACTCCGCCGCCGCCAGCAGCGCGTCGCGTCGCAGGTGCATCGGCGTCGCCCCGGCGTGATTCGCATCGCCGGTGAAGGTGACCGCGCGCTGGACCAAGCCGGCGATGGCGGTGACCGCGCCGATCTGCGCCCCGTTCGCCTCCAGCACGCCCCCCTGCTCGACGTGCAGCTCGACAAAGGCGTGTACCTCGCCGGGCGCCACGCGCGCCGGGATCGCCGCCCCTGGGTCGCGGTAGGCGGCCAGCGCGTCCGCGAAGCTCACGCCCTCGGCGTCGCGGAGCGCGAGCACCTCGACGGCGGAAAGCTCGCCCGAGACCGCCGCCGATCCGATCGTTCCACGGGGAAAGCGCGAGCCCTCCTCACCGACGAACACCACCACCTCGATCGCCCGCCTGGTCTTCACCTTCGCCCGCGCCAGCGCCTCGAGCGCGCACACGGCTCCGGCCACGCCGAGCGGCCCGTCGAGGTAGCCGCCCGACGGCACCGAGTCGAGGTGCGATCCGGTCCACACCGGAGCCGCCGCACCGTCGCTGCCGGGCCGCCGCGCGCGAAGGTTGCCGACCTCGTCATGCCGGATCTCCAGTCCGAGCGCCGCGAGCCGCGCGATCACGATCCGCCGCGCCGCCGCGTCCGCCTCCGAGAGCGCCGGCCGTGTCCATCCCCCGCTTGGAGATCGCCCGTGCGCGGCCAGCTCGGAGAGCAGCTTCATCAGGGAGTCACCGTCGACGCGCAGCTCGTTCATCGACCCGGGAGCCTACTGGAAGCGGCTCCTCCTGTCATCGGTTGCGGCCGAGGCGTTGCCGAGGCGTACGATGGCGGAGAAGAAAGGGGGAACCCATGCGCCTCCTGCTCGGGTTGCTGGTCTTGACCGCCTCCTGCGGGCCGCATCCATCCGCGCACAGCGACGGCAACTCGCCGGCCATACCGGACGATCTCGCCGCGGGCGACCCGCCGCCAGGCGACGATGGGGGCTGCCTGTCGGCCGGCGGGCCCGACACCCGGATCTTCGGGCCGGCGCACGGGGTGCCATTCCCCGTCGGGGGTGAGGTCGGCGTCGCGCGCAACCAGGGCGGCGAGCTCTTGACCGATCCGCTCCAGCTCGGCCTCGATCACATCTGGCTCGCCAATAACGAAGACTGGCAGCGCGGCACCCTCTCCAAGCTCCATGTGCAGTCGCTGCGCGAGACCGCGCGCTACTTCACCGTCACCTGCCATTCGCAAAAGACGGGAGGAAAGCAGCCCTGCGACGGCATGAACGGCTGCTGCGCGGCCGACAGCGACGTGCAGTTCCAGCGCCGCCTGAACAAGTTGGCGAGCGGCCCCGCGCAGACGGTGCGGTGGAACGGCAACTCGCCGTCGCGCACCGGGGTGTGGCGCGCCGAGGCGGTGTGGGTCGCCAATCGCGCCTTCGTCGGACAGGGCTCCGTGACCAAGGTCGCCGTCAATCCCAAGGACTGCATCGAGCGCAACGGCAACGGCAAGATCGACACCTCCTCCGACGTGAACGGCGACGGGATCATCCAGACCGACTGCAACGAGGACGGGCAGCCCGACGACATCGATTCCGTCAAGGCCGCGCCCTGCAAGAACGGCAAGCCCCAGGAATTCTACGGCCTCGACGACGAGTGCGTCCTCTTCACCACCAACGTCGGGGCGCCCAACCAGCTGGCGCGCGCTCTCGCCCTCGCGCCGGCTGCGAACCCGCTCGCACCCTGGGATCCCTGGGTGGGAACCTACCAGGACGGCAGGATGTTCCACGTCGCTGCGGCCACCGGGCAGATCCTCGAGATGAGCCAGCTCGCGCCCGAGTGCCGGCCCTACGGCGCGATCGTCGACGGTATGGGCTACGGCTGGACCACAGGCATGAGCGGCTCCCAGTGCTTCTTCGACACCGCCCATCCGGCCTCGGTGGGAGTGGTCCGCAAATCCACCGTGTACCACTCGAGCTACGGGATCAGCATCGATCGCGATCAGAACATCTGGATCGGAGCCAACCCGAGTCGCTACACGCCGGACCGCACCCAGGGCTTCAAAAAGCTCGGTGACGGGTACTGGACGGTCTTCCAGAACGTGGGCACGAACGCTGGCGCCCCGAACGGCGGCACCGGGATCGCCGTCGACGCGCGAACGCCGAACGCCTATTTCGCCTGGAGCAACCCCTCGGGCTGGCTGGTCCGCATCCCCGCCTCCACCATCCCGCTCCCGCAAAACCAGGATCTCGCCGTCGACGGTACGATGTTTCCCGCGGTGCGGGTGGCGGGCCTCTACGGCCGCGGCGTTGGCGTCGATCGTTTCCAGAACCTCTGGACCGCCAACGGGACCGGCTCGGTCGCCACCCGCGTCCATGTGAACTCCAAAGGCGACATGATCGCGCCCGATATCCAGTCGGCTCCGGCCAATGGCAAGAAATGCCCCGCCGGCGATCGCTGCGCGTACGCCGATCGCGCCATCGAGCCCCACCCCTACACCTACTCCGACTTCACCGGCTTCGCCGCGCTCGGCCTCGCCGGCCCGCAAGGCCACTGGACCCGCATCGAGCGCGGCTGCGACTGCAACGTCCAGGCTCGCTGGGGGCGGCTCACCTGGATCGCCGCAGTCCCCGTCGGCGCCAAGCTCTCGGTCCGGCTGCGCCACGGCAGCTCCGCAAAGCCCGACCCGACCTGGAGTGCCTGGAGCACCGAGGTCACCCAGTCGCCGATCGACCTCGCCACGCTCGTGCCGGCGACGGCAGGCTATCTCGAGATGGACTTCCAGTTCCGCGGCTACGACCTGAAATCCACCCCGATCCTGAAGGGCGTCTCCTTCGAGCTGCACTGCGATCAGCCCCAGTAGTCGCTATACTCGCGCGCCATGGACAAGCCGAAGGCCGACCCCAAGGCCGACACCAAGAAGCGCCAGCTCCGCACCTTCCCCGGCCTCGACGGGCGCAGCTTCCAGCACCCCGCCGACGCCGCCGCCCTGGAGGCGCTCCGCTCCGTCCCCGGCCTCGACACGCTGGTCTCGAAGTTCATGGAGTACGGCGTCGAGCGCGTGCTCTACCTCCAGAACATCGCCGGCAACGTGCGCGTCACCGCAAAGATGTTCCCGCGCATCTACAAGAGCCTTCGCTGGGGCTGCAAGATCCTCGACATCGAGGAGCCCGAGCTCTACGTCACCGTCGATCCGCGCCCGAACGCCTGGACCTACGGCCACACCAAGCCGTTCATCGTCCTCACCTCCGGCCTGGTCGACATGCTCTCCGACGAGGAGCGCTTCTTCGTGCTCGCGCACGAGCTCGGCCACATCAAGTCGCAGCACGTCCTCTACGGCGCGCTCGCCCGCAACATCAAGTTCATCGTCGAGTTCCTGGGCTCGGTCACCCTCGGTATCGGCGCCCTTTTGGGCCTCGGCCTCGAGCTCGCGCTACTCGAGTGGTTCCGCAAGGCCGAGCTCACCGCCGACCGCGCCGCGCTCCTGTGCGTGCAGGACCTTGGCCCCTGCATCCGCACCTTCATGAAGCTCGCGGGGGGCGCGAGCCGCCTCTACGCCGAGATGGACGAGAGCGAGTTCATGCGCCAGATCCGCGCCTACGAGGACACCGACCGCTCGTCGCTGAACAAGGCCTACAAGATCCTGATCACGCTCGGCCTCGATCACCCCTTCCCGATCCTTCGCGCCAAGGAGCTCGACCTCTGGCACGGCACCGGCTACCGCGCCATCGCCGGCCCGGCCGGCCTCCTCGGTGCGGGCCAGCCGTGAGCGCTCACACCGACGGGAGCATCGCCGCGCTGATGCTCGCGCTCTTCGCGGTGGCCGCACAGGTGCTCGGCGGGCTGCGCTGAGGGCTCGGGCTGCCCGGATCGTCTCCGTTCACTGCCCAACGCGTACCAACGATTACAAGGGTTTACCAACGCCTCCGGCCCAGCTTGGGCAGCAGGTGGGCAGCGGTTCCCGGGTGCCAGCATCTTCCGTCGGCATCCGCTACACGAGCTCCAGCCAGTTCGAGCCAGGCTTCGCCAGGTTCGGAGCAGAGCCGCCGTCCGTGGTGGCCTCCGCCAAGACAAAGTCGGACACAGATAAAAACATTCTTTCCAGATGTTGACAAAGTCAGACTTCGCATCTATCCTCTCGGTTGCAGCCGACGAAACCAGAGGGTAGGCGCCATGCCCGATAGAGACGAGTTCATCAGGGCTGCCCGACGCGGTTCGACTCGCCGTCTCGTGCGACGAGGGCGAGCGGGCGAAGGGACGCGACGACATCGTGCACTGCGGCTTCTGCACGTCCTGCCTGTTCCGACGCTCTGGTCCGCGCTCCGCCGTGTGGATCCGACGCCCTATCGTGCCACGAGCGCCGACGCCGAAGCGGCCTACACGATCGAGGCGTACCGCCAGCACGCGACCGCGCTCGCGCGTGCCGCGACGAGCTGGCGGCAACTCATGGCCGTTGATCCCTCGATCCGCTTCGCTGTCGAACGCTTCGCGACCAACGCGACTGACCGGAAGCGCGTTCAGGGTGAGATGCCGTCGCTCGCCCAGCGACACAGCAGCGAGGTGCTCGCCTTCCTCGCCGCCGCGCGACCCCGCGTTGAGCGTCGGGCCACCCCAGCGACGGAGACCTCCCATGATCTCTTCTGAGCAACTCGGTGATCGCATCGCCGTTGCTCGCAAGCGCAGCAAGCTGACCCAGGCCGAGATCGCCCAACGGATCGGCGCCTCGCGGACGACGCTCGTCGCGATGGAGAAGGGCGAGCGCCGCCCGACGAGCGCGGAGTTGGTGAGCCTCGCCCGCGCGCTCAACGTCCAGCTCCATGAGCTTCTCCGCGAAACGGTGTCGACGGGGCACGTTACGCCCCGGTTCCGATTGAGCCGACAAGCACCGCAGGGCTTCGATCCGTCGGCCACGGTCGCCGAGTTGGAGCGTCTCGGTCGCCGCTACGTCGAGCTGGAACGCCTGAACAACATCGCCCGCGTCCCGGCGCCGCTCGAAGCCCTGCAGACGTATCGAGTGCGCGAGAACGAGCGGCGCCGCGCAGCCGAGCTTCGGGTCCTCGGCTACGACGCCGGGCGGAGCGTCCGTAACACCCTGGGCCTCGGCGATGCCCCCGCGCTCGCCATCGAGGAGCGCTTCGAGATCGAGGCGGGCCTGCGAATCTTCCACCTCTCGCTGCCACCCGTCGTTGCCGCCTTCCTCGCCTGGAGCGACGAGCTCGGCGCGTGCGTCGCCATCAACCGGGATCATCCACTGGAGCGTCGGCGCTGGTCCCTCATCCACGAGCTCGGTCACTTCCTGCGCGACCGAGAGGCCGGCGACGTCTACCTCGGAGAGGCACCCTCCACGCGCGTCGAAATCGAGGAGATCTTCCCCGACGCGTTCACTGAAGAATTCCTCCTGCCGTCGGCCGGCGTCACGAGCCGGTTCAACGATCGCCGCCGCGCCAACGGCGTGGCCTTCTCCATCGCCGACCTGTTGGCGCTCGCCGATCTCTACGTCGTGTCCTTCGAAGCCATGACGCGGCGGTTGGAGAAGCTCGAACTGCTCCCGCGAGGCACGTTCGAGCGCCTCACCGCGCACCGCTTTCGTCCCGAGAAAGCGCGCCGCGAGCTCGGGCTGACGCGCGCCCACGCGGCGCCTCCGAAGTTCCCCGACCGCTATGTAACCCTCGCGCTGCTCGCCTTCGAGACCGACGAGTTCTCCGAAGGCGATCTGGCCGACTACCTCGACACCGACCGTGTCGAGGCGCGTAGCATCCACACGGAGCGACGGCATCATCGCCTCGATGGAGGCGACTACTTCGACGCCGACGTTCGGACGTCGGTGTTGGATGTCTCCTAGGCGCGCGCGATGGAAAACTCCGCCCTCGTCGTCGACGCCTGCTCCTTGATCAACCTTCACGCGACCGAGCAGGAGGGCGTCCTCCTGACCAGCATCCGGGTCAAGCTCGTAACAACCCCTCGGGCGGCGAGCGAGGTGCTCTATCGCTACGGCCCGCTCGATGAGGAAGGCCAGCGCACGAAGATTCCGATCAATCTCGATGTGCTGACGCGAGTCGGCCTGCTCGACGTGCGCGACCTGGACCCGGACATGGCCGACCTTCTGGTGACTGCGGTGTCGGCCGGCTTGCGCGACGCGGATGCCACGGTCGTTGCGCTCGCCCAAGGGCTGAGCCTCCCGCTCCTCTCCGACGACAACAAGGTTCGGAAGGTGAGCGCGCGGCTCAAGCCGGTCGCGCCGCTTGAATCGACCCTAGGAATTCTCCGACGAGCGACCGAAGCGCTTGGCTACTCGCGAGACCAGATCGTCGCCCTGATCCAGCAGCTGCGGTACTCGGGCAACTTCATCGCTCCGAAGACCGACGCTCATGTGGGTTGGTCGGAAGGGCTCTGACGATCGGACACGCCCCGCTCCTTCGGCGTGACTGCGCGGATCGTCCCCATCGAGTGCCGGGTGAAGTTGGCGGTGAGCGCGGGATCATTGGCTGCGCCGAAGTCACCGACGACGGGGTTGCCGCCGTCGTCGATCAGGATGTTCTGCGGCTTCAGGTCGCGATGCAACGCACCCCGACGATGATCGCCCGGCATCGCTTGATGTTCCCCGAATTGCACCGGCGCGGTGAGCCGCGCCACTTCGGGCAGCCGTGCCGTCGATCAGTTCGGCTTCTCCATCCCCAGGAGTCCGAGCGCCTCTTCGATCTCCCGCATCGCCGCTGCTGCCTTGATCGCCGACTCGCGCGCCTCGTCGTGGGTGCGGCCAACCGTCTCGGCGGCGCGGTGGCGGAACACGTCGGCCATTCGCTCGTGGACCGCGCGCAGGGCGGGAGCCAGCGCCTTGCGGTTGAGCGGCCCCGGCGCCTCCAAGATCGCCACCGCGAGATCATGGGCGTCGGCCGCGTCGTCGAAGCCGAGGAGACCGACAAGCGCCACGCTGTCGACGAGCGCGTTCCGCAACCTTGCCCGCCGTTCGCGGTCCAGCCCAGAAGCCCGATCCTCCGGCAGGCTCAGCGCGGAGAGGGGAACGATCGCGCGCACCTGATCGGCGAACTCCAGCAGCTTCGCGCTCGCCGCGCGCGCGGCCCGCTCGTCCCGGTTAGCGCGATGGGCTCCCTGCTCCGCGACCAGGGGTGGGGCGCCGCCTGCGGCAAGAAACGTCGCCGTCAACCACACCGCCACTTCGGCGGCAAAGACCTCGTCGCTCGCCGCCGCTGCCTGTCCGAACGAGGCCGCGGAGTGCTCGAAAACAAGGGCCGCTTCGGTGTAGCTAGAGCGTCGCCAGCGGATTCTCCCAGCGGACGCCCGAGAAGCGCGCGAAGTCACTGTCGCAGGAAGAGATCGTGAGGCCGTGTTCGATCGCGAGCGCGGCGAGGTGGGCGTCGGGCACGAGGTTGGTTCGCATCCCGCCCTCGCGGAGCAGGCGACCCAGGACCTCGCCGTGATGCGCAGTGGGCTCCGGGATCCAGACCGTGTCGCAGCCGAGCCACTCCTCGACCTGGCGCCACGCCTTCGCGATCGGCTCGGGGCGGGCGAACACGCGCGGATTGATCACCAGCCGGACGAACGCGAGCAGGCTCGGCCAGGGCAGGCCCACGCGGGCCGTTCCGTTCAGCTTGCCGTCGAGCCACGCGCGCGCCGCCTGGTGCCGCTCCGCGCTCGCGACGTGCGCGTAGATGAGCAGGTTGGCGTCGACGAGGATCACTTGAAGGCGTCGCCCTCGCTGACCGCCAGCGCCTCGGAGATGTCGTCAAGGTCGCCGAGCAGGCAGGGACCGAGGGTCACCGCGCGCGTGCGAAACGGAGCTCCTGGCCTGGCCGGCCGGGCCATCCTGGCCAGCCCGACGCGGAGCGCGGTGTTGACGAGCTCCTTCAGCCCCCTCTTGTGCTTCTCCTGCAGTCGCGCCAGGAGCGCCGCGACATCATCGTCGAGCGTAAGGGTGGTACGCATCATCAGAACATAAGAGACTTGATGTCTTGATGCAAGCAGCTACCGGATCGACACCAGCCCCGCAACGCGCTTCGGCGCGCTGTTGGTGAGCACCGAGATCCGCGTCGCCACCCGTGCCGCGATCTCCATGAACAGCTTGGCGTTCGCGCTCTCCGGCGCGCCCACTACCACCGGGCGCCCGGTGTCGCCGCCGCTGCGCACCTTGGCGTCGATCGGCACCTCGCCGAGGAACGTCGTTCCGAGCGTCTCGGCCAGCCGCTTCCCGCCGCCGTGCGAGAAGATCTCGTCGGTGTGGCCGCACCCGGGGCACACGTAGTAGCTCATGTTCTCGATCACCCCGAGGATCGGGATCTCCACCTTCTTGAACATCGAGCAGGCCTTCACCACGTCGATGAGGGCCACCTCCTGCGGCGTGGTGACCATCACCGCCCCGGTGATCGGGATGAGCTGCGACAGCGAGAGCTGCGCGTCGCCCGTCCCGGGGGGCAGGTCGACGATCAGGTAGTCGAGCTCGCCCCACTCCACGTCCTCGAGGAACTGCTGCAGGAGCTTGTGCACCATCGGTCCGCGCCACACCACCGCGCCATCCTTCTCGATGAAGAAGCCGACCGACATCACCCGGATCCCCCAGTGGATCGCCGGGATGATCTTGTTGCCCGCCTTGTTCCCGGCCGGCACATCCGGCTCCCCGAGCATGGTCGGCACCGACGGGCCGTACACGTCCGCATCGAGCAGCCCGACGGTGGCGCCCCACTGGCGGAGCGCCAGCGCGAGGTTGGTCGCGACCGTCGATTTTCCGACCCCGCCCTTGCCGGCAGCGACGGCGATGATGTTCTTCACCCCCGGCAGCCGCCCCTGATCGGGCCGCGCGCTGCGCTTGACCACGTTGGCGGTCAGCTCCAGGTTCACCGCCGTCACGCCCGGGATCTTCTTCACCGCGTCCGTGACCGCGCGCCCGAGCTCCTCCTTGTAGAGGCAGGCCGGCGTCATCAGCTCCACCCCGACGGTGACCTCGCCGTCCTTCACCTCGACCTTGTGGACCATCTTCAGCGTCTCGAGGTCGCGCCCGAGCTCGGGCTCCATCACCTTCGCGAGCGCCGCGTGGACCGCCTGCTCCGTGACCTGACTTATTTGGCTCATGCTGTTCCTCGGCTTCCTGCTATTCCCGGTGGCCAAGCTTCGCGCGCTTGACCTCGAGGTAGTCGTGGTTGTGCTCCTGAAGTCCGACCCAGTGCGGCACGCGCCGCGCGACGCGCACCCCAGCCCCCTCGATGCCGGCCAGCTTCTCGGGGTTGTTGGTCATCAGCGCCACCGACAGCACGCCGAGGTCGGCCAGGATCGCCGCCGCCAGCTCGTAGGTGCGCAGATCGGCCGCGAAGCCGAGCTGCTCGTTCGCCTCGACGGTGTCCGCCCCCGCGTTCTGCAGCGCGTAGGCGCGGATCTTGTTGCCGAGGCCGATCCCGCGCCCCTCCTGCCGCAGGTAGACCACCACCCCGCGCCCCTCGCGGGCGATCGCCGCCAGCGACGAGTCGAGCTGCTCGCGGCAGTCGCACTTCAGCGAGCCGAGCACCTCGCCGGTCCAGCACTCCGAGTGGATCCGCGCCAGGACCTCCTCGCCGCGCGGATCCCCGGCGCAAACCGCCATGTGCTCCTGCGGCCCCGAGATCCCGTCGACCGCCAGTGCGGGCGGCTCCACCCGGTAGACCAGCAGGCGCAGCACGCCGCTGGCGGTCGGCATCTCGGCCTCCGCAAAGCGGCGAACCCGGGTCGGTGGGGGCTGTGGGGCGGTCACCTGCTCAGTTTCCTTGACGATGCTGCACTGTAAATTACAATGTTCGATTGTCAACGCGGCGCGTCGGCGTTAGGTTCACTTCAGCTCACGCTCAGCCAGCGCGCAAGAAAGACCGGACCATGGCCCTCCTCCCCATCGTGAAGTTCCCCGACCCCTTCCTGCGTCAGCCGACCAGCGACGTGACCGACTTCGACGACGCTCTGCGCCGCTTCGCCGAGGACATGACCGAGACGATGTACGCCTCGAAGGGCGCCGGCCTCGCGGCCAACCAGGTCGGCGTGGCGAAGCGGATGTTCATCGTCGAGGCGGCGGCCGCCGGGCTCGCCGAGAACGACCCGCCGGTGGTCTTCATCAACCCCGTGTTCTTGTGGCTCTCCGACGAGAAGGAGACCACCGACGAGGGCTGCCTCTCCTTCCCGAACGTCTTCGTCCCGATCAAGCGCTCGCTCAGGGCCCGCGTCCGCGCGCAGGACGCCCACGGCAACGAGTTCGTCGCCGAGGGCGAGGGGCTCTACGCCCGCGCCATGCAGCACGAGCACGATCACCTGATCAACAAGCTGCTGATCGACTACGTCGGTCCGATCAAGCGCAAGCTGATCAAGCGCAAGCTGGAGCGCGAGGCCGAGGCGGACGCCGCCGAAGCCGCCGCCGACGCCGAGTAGGCGGGCCCGATGAAGGCTGTTCTCGCCATCGTCACCCTCGCGATCATCCTGACCTTCATCGGCGGGATCGGGTGGATCACCGCGCGCGTCTTCGAGGCGGACGGGGTGCGGATCGTCTTCCAGTACCTGCTGGTCGCCGCGGTGGGCACCACCTTCCTCGCGCTCGGCCTCGCGCTGGTGGTCGGCCTGTGGCACCTCTACCTCTACTTCTTCACGCGGCAGAAGCCGGTCAGCCTGTGGGCCTCGGTCTCGCGTGACGAAAAGTAGCGGACCGCGCCCGGCGACGATCCTGGTGCGCGGCCTCGAGTTCCAGGGCCGCCACGGCGCCAGCGCCGCCGAGCGCAAGACCCACCGCCGCTTCCAGGTCGACGTCGATCTGCACGTCGCGTCGCTGCCCGCGGTGCACAGCGATCGCCTCGCCGACACCGTCGACTACCACGCGGTGTGCGGCCTGATCGAGGCGATCGGCACCGGCCACACCTACCACCTGATCGAGGCGCTGGCGGGCGCGATCGTCGCCGCCATCGAGGAGCGCTGGCCCGCGGTCACCGTCGCGATCGAGGTCCGCAAGCTCCACCCGCCCTGCCCAGGCAACCCTGCCTTCACCGCGGTCCGCCTCCGCACCTGAGCGATCCTTTCGCGTCCCCGGCGGATCCTTTCGCATCCCCGACGGATCCTTTCACGTCCGCGCCGATCCTTTCACGCCCGCGGCGGATCCTTTCCCGTCCAGGGCGGATCCTTTCCCGTCCAGGGCGGATCCTTTCCCGTCCAGGGCGGATCCTTTCCCGTCCAGGGCGATCCTTTCTCCCCGTTGCGATGTAGTCTGGCTCCCGCGTGCTCCGGGCCCTCGTCATCGCCCTGCTTCTTGCTGCGCCCCCTGCCGGGGCGGCGACCGAGATCGGCCTCTCCGGGCCGGCGGTGTACGGCGGCGATGTCGCGTCGGCGGTGGCGGCGGCGAAGGTGGTGGCGGAGACCGGGACCGGCTGGGCGCGGGTGAACTTTCGCCTCGATCTGTGGAGCGCGCCCGACGACGCCACCCTGCGCGGCCCCGACAAGCTCGGCTTTTACCAGGCCTACGACCGGATCATCGACGCGCTGGTGACACGCGGCGTGCGGGTCTACGCGCTCGTCGGTGGCGAGTCGGTCCCGGGCGGCGGCGACCCCGACAGCGACGACTTCGTCAAGCGCTACACCGCCGCGTTCGTGAAGATCGTCGATCACTTCAAGGACCGCGTGCGGGTCTACGAGACCTTCAACGAGCCCAACAACTGGCGCTTCGGCACGATGCAGCCCGAGGTGTCGCCCTACTACTTTGCCGCGATGCAGCAGAAGATCTGGCTGGCGGTGCGCCACGACGGCGGGCGCGATCAGGACCCATGCAACCAGGTGGCGATCGTCTCGGGCGGGCTGTTCTCCTTCGAGGGCACCGACGCCACCGACTACCTGAAGCAGGTCTACGCCGAGGGGCGCAGCAAGCTCGCCTGGGACTGGATGCTCCAGAACGTCGGCACCTACCCGCTCGATGGCGTCGGCTACCACATCTACGTCGGGCAGGGGATGCAGGCCACGCCCCAGACGGTGGCCGCGGCGACGACCAAGAACGCGGCGGCGGCGTTCGCGGCGCTGGCATCGAAAGAGCCCGACGGTGCGCAGACCAAGAAGCGGATCTGGCTGTCCGAGTACGGCTGGACCGTCGACCAGGTGACCGCGCAGCAGCAGGCGGCGTTCCTCACCGCGTCCACCGACGCGCTGGCCGCCGAGGGGCACGTCGCCGCCGCGTTCTGGTTCACCTACCAGGACTTCCCGAACGGGCTCTACGGCCTCTACGACGCGAACGGGCTGCTCCCGAAGAACCGCCGCCCGGCCTACGACGCCTTCGTCGCCGAGGCGCTCAAGCGGGCGCCCCTGCGCTGGGCGCGCCTCGAGTC
Source organism: Myxococcales bacterium (assembly GCA_009692555.1). Taxonomy (GTDB): domain Bacteria; phylum Myxococcota_A; class Polyangia; order Palsa-1104; family SHYY01; genus SHYY01. The sequence goes on along the minus strand of SHYY01000044.1, from coordinate 19,991 downwards.
GGGCGGGCCACCGGCGATGCTGGTGGCAGGGACCACCTCGGCTCCCTTCACGGTCGCGGTCCGCAACACCGGCGCCGAAGCGTGGCCGAAGGGCGGCCCGATCCGGCTCGGCGCGGGTGGCGGCTGTCCCGCGTCGGTGGGGGCGAACCAGATCCTGTGGGCGCCGGCGAGCGGCTACGTCAACTCGTTCACCGATGCGCGGGTCTTCACCGCTGGCGACACCCCGGCCGGAGCCGTCGCCAAGTACGACCTCGCGCTCGTCGCGCCCAAGGCTCCGGGGAGCTACCGCTTCGCGGCGCGGATGGTCAAGGACGGCGTGGAGTGGTTCGGCGATACGATCCAGGCGACGGTGACGGTGGTGGCGCCGCCGCCCGATCTCGGGCCGTCCGATCTCGGGCCGCCCGATCTTGGCCCGCCCGATCTTGGCCCGCCCGATCTCGCGCAGGCCACGGGCGACGCCGGGGCCCCGATCCCCGTCGACGCTGGCGAACTCACCGACGGGGCGATCGCCGCCGATACCGCGCGCGCGGTCGATGACGGCGGCGTGATCCTCGACGGTGGAAGCTGCTCCTGCCGGATCGGCGCTCACGCGAGCGGGGCCCCGACGTGGGTGCTCCTGCTCCTGCTCGCCGGGCTCCTCCGCAGGCTCCGCGCCAGGCCGCAAGCTTGCAGCGTCGCGAGGTAGCTCGACGGCAGGTAGATCGGGTCCGCAGCCGGGACGCCGGGGCGGTGCCAGGAGCCGTCGAGGGTGGCCTCGTAGCTGCGGGTGATCGCCTCGCGGTGGCGCCACAGTTCGGAGAGGGCCTCCGCGGCGACCTCGAGATCGGCGCGCGTCGAGTAGATCCCGAGGCTGAGCCGGGCCATGCCCGGGATGCGGCGGCGATCGCCGCACGCCATCTCGCCCAGGTAGCGCTGCTCCTCGCCCGCGTCGACGCCGAGCAGGGCCTTCACGTAAGGATGGGCGCAGAAGCACTGGTTCCGCACCGCGACGTTGTAGTAGTCGTCGAGGAAGGCGGCGACGAGGCCGTGGTGGATCCCTTCGAGGTTGAGCGAGAACACGCCCACCCGCGCCGACGGCTCGTGGGTGCCGTAGACGGTCACGCCCGGAAGCGCCGTCAGCCGGTCGAGGGCGTAGCCGCAAAGCTCCGCCTCGTGGGCCTCGACGCGCGCCATCCCGACCTGCCAGAGCGCCTCCGCGATCAGGCCGAAGGCGATCGTGCCGGGGATGTTCGGCGTGCCGGCCTCCTCGCGCGCGGTCAGCTCCTCCTTGACCCGGACCCGGAAGTCGTCGACGGAGACGTACTCCACCATCCCCCCGCCGATGTCGCCGATGCACTTCCGCCCGTCGAGGAGATCGATCCGTCCGATCAGGCCGCCGCGTGATCCAGGGGCGTAGAGCTTGTGTCCGCTGATCACCAGGAAATCGATGTCGGAGAGGTCGATCCGGCGGTGCGGAGCGAGCTGCGCCCCGTCGACCAGGATCTGCGCGCCGGCGCGGTGGGCGAGCGCGGCGATCTCGTGGATCGGGGTGACCAGCCCGGTGACATTGGAGGCGCCGGAGACCGCCACCAGGCGCACCCGTCGCCCCTCTGCGTCGAGCAGCGCGCGCAGGTGATCGAGGTCGAGCCGCCCGTCGGGGAGCACGCCGACGAAGCGGACGTTGTGCCGCCCCACCGCCTCGACCCACGGCAGGATGTTCGAGTGGTGCTCCATCAGCGAGGTGATCACCACCGGCCGGTCGAGCGAGGCATCGAGCGCCGCCGCGCCGCGCGGAAAGGCCGCCCGCATCGCCTCCACCGGCGACGGGGGCTAGCCCTCGGGACAGCGTCGCGCGGGGAGCCGGAGTTCGGGCGGGAAGAGCGCGCGGGCGAGGAAGTTGATCGCCCCGGTGGCCCCGTTGCCGGTGAAGACGACCACGTGCTCGCCGGGGGTCGCACCGACGAGCCGACCCACCGCCGCGCGCGCCTCCTCGATCGCCAGCGTCGTGCTGCGCCCGGCGCGGTGGGCGGCGGTGTGCGAGTTGGCGGCGGCCGCCTCGAGGTAGGCCTCCACCCCGCGCCACACCAGGCGCGGCATGAGCGCGGTGGCGGTGGTGTCCAGGTACACCCGCCGACGCCGGGCGGTGCCCCCGCCCTGGAGAGCCACCTCGTCGCTGCGGTCGAGCCCCAGGACGTCGGCCTGGAGCGATCGGAAGAGCGCCTCGGGACTCATCGCCGGCAGCCAAGCACCGTTTACGAACCCGCGCAAGGTGACCTGGAGCGCCGGCGCCCCATGCGGTGGGGACCGCAGTTGTATTTCGCTTACACCATCGTATAATTTCACCTACATGGACGTCGATCAATCGCGGAGTGCGTCAGCGCTTCTACAGACCTCCCTTGCGCAATTTCGGGTGGTGGCGATCGTCGGGGCGCGCCAGGTGGGCAAGAGCACCCTCGCCCTGCAGGCCGAGGGCCGCCACTACGTGACCCTCGACGACCTCTCGGCGCTCGCTGCCGCCCGCACCGATCCGCGGGGGTTCATCGCCGCGCTCCCGAGGCCCGCCACCATCGATGAGATCCAGCGCGTCCCGGAGCTCCTGCTGGCGATCAAGGAGGTGGTGGACCGCGCGCGGCGGCCCGGGGAGTTCCTGGTCACCGGCTCGGCGCGCCTCGACACACTGCGCGGGATCCGCGAGTCGCTGGCCGGCCGCGTCGCGCTGCTCCCGCTCCGTCCGATGACGTTCCTCGAGCTGCGCGGCGCCCCCGAGGCCTCTCCCGTCGATCGCCTGCTCGCCTGCGACAGCGCCCGCGACGCCGCCGCCACCTTCGCCGCGGTCAAGCCCGGTCCCATGCCCACCGGAAAGGACTTCCTCGCGGGCGGCTTCCCGGAGCCGGCGCTGCACCTCGATGACGCCGGCCGGCGCGCCTGGTTCCGCGAATACCGCAAGAGCTACATCGAGCGCGATGTGCCGGCGGTGCTGCGGATCGAGGACACGCCGGCCTTCCTGCGCTTCCTGACCGCCTGCGCCGCCACCACCGCCCAGCTTCTGAACCTCACCGATATCGCCCGCGACGTCGGTGTCTCGGTCGACACCGCCCGTCGCTGGGTGGGCGTCCTCGAGACCACCTTCGTCGCCGAGCGCCGCACGCCCTTCTTCCGCAACCTGCGCACGCGTCTGGTCAAGTCGCCCAAGCTGATGCTGTGCGACTCCGGCCTCGCCGCGAGCCTGCTCGGCGTCGACGCGTGGCCCGCCGCCAGCGACCTCCGCCCGATCGGTCCGCTGTTCGAGACCTGGGTTCACGCGCAGCTCACCGCCCACGCCGAGCTGTGCGCCGCAGCGACGGAGCTGCACTTCTTTCGCACGCATGGCCAGCTCGAGGTCGATTTCCTGCTCGCGCGCGGGCGGCGCCTGGTCGGCGTGGAGGTGAAGCACTCGGCCACCGTTCGTCCCGGCGATGCGAAGGGCATCGAAGGGCTCGCGGCGCTGCTCCCGCGCGAGTTCCGCTTCGGCGTGGTGCTCTACCTCGGCAGGACGGTGATCCCACTCTCGGCGCACGCGGTGGCGGTGCCGCTCGATCGCTTCTTCGCGCCCTGACCGGGAGCGCGCCCCGGCCTACTCCTCGGGCGCGGCGAGCAGGAAGTGCGCGTTCGCCGCGGCCACCGGCTTCCCTGGATCCTCCTGCCACGCCACCGCGCGCACCGTCGCCACGCGCCGCCCGTGGCGGGTGATCTCCGCGCGCGCCAGCGTGTCGACGGGCCGCGCCGATCGGAGGTACTCGACGGTGATGCTGATGATCCGCGGCGCCGCGGGCGCGTTCGACTGGAGCAGCAGCTCGAACATGGCGATCGACTCGAGCAGCGAGCCGAGCGTGCCGCCATGGAGCGCCGGCAGGAGCGAGTTGCCGACCAGGTGCGGCGCGTAGCGGAGGCGTCCCACCAGCCCCGCCTGGTCACGCTCCACCGAGAAGCCAATGAAGCGCGCGTAGGGCACCGCCGCCGCCAGCGCCGCCGGATCGCCGCTCGCTCGCGCCTCGGCCAGGAGGGCCGCCAGATCGCTCGTCACGGCTTGCTCACCGTCTCGCCCATCGGCGAGCGCCCCTCGTCGAAGATCATGAACGTCCCCGCGGCGGAGGCGATCGCGTCGCCCGGATCGTCGTGGTACGCGACGGCGCGCACGAACGCGATCTGCCGGGTCACCTTGTGGCACTCGCAGCGCGCCCGGACGTCGCGTGGCGGCGTCGCCGGCCTGAGGTAGTCGATGCGCAGATCGAGCGTCGCGATGCGGGTCGCGCGCATCAGCTTCAGCACCACCGCCAGCCCGCAGCCCGCATCGATCAGGCTGGTGATCACGCCCCCGTGCAGCCCGCCCGTGTCGGGATTTCCCACCAGCTCCGTGCGATAGGGCAGGAGCACCGTCGCCGTGCCCTCGGCCACCCCCTCCACCCGCATCCCGAGCGCCGTGTTGAACGGCACGCCGCCGATCATCCCGGCGTGGATGCGTTCGATCAGCGCGCGCTCCTCCTCGGGCGACAGGTTCCACATCGGCGATCACCCGGCGAGGCGGTCGAGGAGGGTCGCCACCGATGGGGACTCGGGCGCGGTGAGGCGCGCGCCCAGGCACTCCCGCGGGTCCGCGAGGCGGGCGATCTGCACCGGGCTGCCGGCGTACAGGCGCGCGCCGAGCGCCTCCAGGGACGGCTGGAGCGCGGCGAAGCCCTCGTCGCTGTTGGGCGCGTTCAGGCGGTCGTTGACCCGCACCAGCAGCTCGCCCCCGTCGAAGACCACCCGCCCGACCAGCAAAGGCTCCTGCTCGAGGTGACGCGCCGCCGCGAGCACCGCGCGCACCGCCGAGGCGAGCCGCACCGGGAAGTCGCCCTCGGCGTCGCGCTTGCGCGCGTAGAGCAGCCCGAGCCGACCACCCTCCTCGTCGGTGAAGTAGTTCGCGGCGTGGCAGATCAGCGCCACCCCCGGGCCGCCCTGGACGTGGCTGTAGTCGGTCACGTCGATCATCAGCTCGTTCAGCCGCTGCTGCTGGATGAAGCGGTGGAACACCGGGATGAAGTCGCGCGGGCGCACCCGCGACGGGTCACGCAGGAACAGCTTCACGTTCAGTCGCTGGGCCAGCATCGCTCGCTCGTTCACGCCGCGGGCTTCGCGGTGACGAGGCGGTCGTAGCAGGCGTGCGCCGCCTCGATGAAGAGCTGCGCCTCCTCGATCCGCTGGTGCGCCACCTCGGGCGTCACGCCGCCTTCGGCTCCGCGCTCGTGGACGTGGAAGAGGTACTGCGCGAACTTGTCGCCGGCGTAGGGATCGGCGAACAGCCTGGTCTCGACCAGGCGCGCGCGGAACTCGCGCACGACGTGATCGGGCTCATCGCTGACGTCGAGGAACTGCACCTGCACCAGCGCCCTCGCCGCCACCAGCATCGCGCTGTAGGCCAGCTTCGCGGCGCGCCCGGCGTCGCCCTGCTCGAGCAGGAGCTGCGCCTCGAACACCTCGCGCTCGCTCGCAGCGAGGCCGAACTGCGCCAGCGGTACGACTTCGCCGGCGCACTCGCCCGCGCCCATGTCGCCGATGGTGTACTCGCGCGGGTCGCCCCAGTCGGCGTAGAACGATTTGTCGTCGGTGTAGGCGGGCACGGCGATCAGGTCCTCGAGCAGCGCGCGGATCGCGCCCTTGCCGATGCGCTGGATGAACCCCTGGAAGGTCTCCCCGTCGCTGCGATCGCTGACGTAGCGGCCGGTGAGCCGCTCGACCACCTCGGGGATGCGCTTCGACGGGACGGCGCCGATGGCGAGCCCGTAGGCGGCGGCGTTCTCACGCGACTGCCCGCCGAGCACCACCTGGAAGTGCGGCACGCGCCGCCCGCCGACGTTGCGGCTCACGCCGAGGAAGCCGAGGTCGGCGATGTGATGCTGGCCGCAGGCGTTGAAGCAGCCCGAGGTCTTGATCTGCAGCGCGCTCACCGACGGGTGGAGCTGTGCCCCGCCGAGCCGCGCCTCGAGCTCCGAGGCCAGCCCGCGCGACGACGAGATGCCGAGCTTGCAGGTGTCGGTGCCGGGGCAGGCGGTGATATCGGCGATCGTCCCGGCGCCCGCGGAGGCGAGCCCGATTTGTTGCAGCGCAGCATGGAAGGAAGGGAGATCGGCCAGCGAGACCCAGCGGAAGACGATGTTCTGCTCGACGGTGGTGCGGACGGTGTCGCCGGTGAAGCGCCGCGAAAGGTCGGCCAGGGCGCGCATCTGCGACGAGGTGAGATCGCCGAGCGGGAGTCGCACCGTCGCCACCACGTAGCCCACCTGCGGCTGCGCCCTGGTGTTGGTCGCATGCCACGAATCGAAGGCACCTCCATGCGGCCCCGCGGGCAGCGCGCCGCCGGGATGGAGCGGCCGGTCGGTGCCCGCGTCGCGGTGATCGAGCCACGCCATCCAGCGCGGATCGGGGGTCAGCCTGGCGCGCTCCTCGACGACGATCCGCTTGAACTCGTCGATCCCGAGCTTGGCGACCACGAACTTGAGGCGCGCCCGCGCCCGGTTCTTCTTCTCGCCGAGCCGCGCGAACACCCGCGCGATCGCCTGCGCCATCGGCAACAGCTCCGCCTCGGGGACGAACGCATCGAACAGCTTCGCCTGGTGCGGCACCGAGCCGAGCCCGCCGCCGACGTAGAGTTCGAAGCCGCGCTCCGTACCGCCAGCGACGGTGCGCTTCACCGCGATCGCCCCGAGGTCGTGGAGCGCGACCAGCCCGCAGGCGTGCTCCCGGCAGCCCGAGAACGCCACCTTGAACTTGCGCCCGAAGTCCTGCGCGTCGCGGTGCCCGAGGAGAAAATAGGTCATCGCGTGCGCGACCGGCGTGACATCGAACGACTCGTCGCTGCATACCCCCGAGTAGGGGCAGGCGGTGATGTTGCGCACCGTGTTGCCGCACGCCTCGAGGGTGGTGATTCCGACGGCGGCAAGGCGCCGCATGATCGTCGGCGTGTCCTCGATGTGCACGAAGTGAAGCTGGAAGTCCTGGCGCGTGGTGACGTGCAGGATCGCGTCGGAGTGCTCCTCCGCCACCTCGGCCAGCGCCTCCATCCGTGGGGCGGTGAGGCGCCCGAACGGGATCTTGATCCGCATCATCCCCGGCGCGTCCCACAGCGTGCTCGGCCCCTTGGTCAGCTCCCCCGACGGGAAGACGAGCGCGCGGACGGTTTCGCCGTCGTTGCGCTGGCCGTTGTCGTAGCGCTGCCCGTAGGCGCCGCGCCGGAGCCGCGTCTCGGCGAACAGCTTCTCCTCGATGCGACCCTGCTTGCGCAGCTCGATCTGGGTCTCGAAGATATCGATCTCGCGCGCCATCGGCTCGGCGATCTTTCCCGCCAGCGCTTCCTTCCAGGTGGCAACCATGCGACGGCAGCCTAGCACCGACGGCAGCATCGGGCCACGCCGATCATCGGCGACGGCGCCTGACGGAGAACGGTCACGGTCACGGCTACGGCCGCGGTGATCCTGGTCCGATCGCGCCTCGCCGCCGTCAGGGCAGCGTCGGCACGATCCCCGCCTGGGCGATCAGTGACCCATCAGGGTCCGATCGCGCGGAGCTTTCCGTCCTTGCCCGTCGCGTACAACAGCCCGCTCGTGCCGATGACGGGCGCGCTCGCGACGGCGAGGTTGAGCGTCCAGCGCTCCTTTCCCTCAGGGCCCACGGCGGCCACGACACCTCCCCTCGTGCCGATGTAGGTGACCCCATCGGCGCCGATCGCCGGCTGGCCAAGCACCCCGTTGTAATAGAGGCCCCACAGCTCCTTTCCGTTGGCAGCGACGGCAAACAGCCCATTTTCGAAGGCGATTCGCAGCGAGCCATCGGCCGCGACCGCGGGCGCGGAGTTGTCGCCCTCCGAGCCGAAGTACCCCGACCAGCGAACCTTTCCGTTCGCGGGATCGAGCGCCACCGTCACGCCGGGACCGTGGCTCACCGACATGAGGTAGATGGACCCGTCGAGGCCGATGCCCGGGTAGTACTCGGGGCTCCCCGGGCCCGGGCTCGCCGACCACTTCACCTGCCCGGTCTTTTGATCGAGTGCGGTCACGCCGCCCTCGTCGACGGCGATCACCGTGCCGCCTTGCGCGAGCGCCGAGCCGAGCCCCCGCTTGGCGAGCTTCGCCGTCCAGAGGAATTTCCCGTCGCTGGGCGCGAGGGCCACCAGCGCGCTAACGAACGACGCGTAGACGGTTCCATCGTCGCCAATGACGAGCGGCAGGATCGGATCCTCCGGCGTGATAGCGCACCACTTCGTCTTCATCAGCGCGGGATCAATCGCGCACAGCCGCGGCACGTTGGTGCACGGATCCGCGTAGATCGTGCCATCGGGCCCGAGCGCCAGGTTCTGACAGCCGATCGGCGCGCTCCACAGCAAATGCCCATCGACGGGCGAGAGCGCGGAGATGCCAGCCTGGAAGCCGCTGCCCATGTAGATCGTGCCGCCTGGGCCCACCACCGGCGGCCCGGCGTAGCTGTTCGCCGACGTCCACTTCACGACTCCATGCTGGGGTCCGAGGGCGCCGCTCCGCGAGGTGTGCTGAGGACCGTGGCCGGGCATCGGCCACCCGGGCAGGCTCGGCACGATCGGGAGATCGACGCTGGCCACCAGATCGGCGGGCGCCGCGCGATCGGCCGCACCCTGGTCGACGAGAGCGGTCGCTCCATCGGGCAGCTCCCAGGTTTCACCGAGGCGCGACCGGCAGCCGGCGAGCGGTAGGAGCACGAGCAGGGTCCACGAGTACCGGTCCATCGGCCCACTGTACAGGTGTCCACGGGCGCTTGACTTGTGCCGCTTCCCGTCGGAAAACGCTCTGCCTAATGAACAAGGTCCACCTGCAGCTCCGGGTCAACGGCGAGGACGTCGAGGTCGCCTTCGCGCCCCACAAGACGCTCCTTGAAGTGCTGCGCGAGGACCTCGCCCTGACCGGCACCAAGCACGGCTGCGAGCTTGGCGAGTGCGGCGCCTGCGCGGTCCTGGTGGACGGCAAGCCGATGCTGTCGTGCCTCCTCCTCGGACTGGAAGCCGAGGGCGCCGAGATCCGCACCATCGAGGGCATGGCCGACGGCCCGACGCTGCACCCGCTGCAGGCTGCCTTCGCCGACCTCGGCGCGGCGCAGTGCGGCTACTGCACGCCCGCGATGTTGCTCACGGCGCAAGCGCTGCTCGATCGCAATTCGCTTCCGTCGCGCGTGGAGATCACTGCCGCGCTGTCGGGCGTGCTCTGCCGCTGCACCGGGTACTTGCAGATCTTCGAGGCGGTCGAGGCGGCCGCGCAGACCATGGTGCAACGCAGCAAAGAGGAGGCCGCCGGTGGCAGAGGGGAGTGACCGCAAGCTGAACGTGGTCGGCGTTCCGCGCCGGCGCGTCGACGGGCGGGCGAAGGTCACCGGGCAGACCCGCTTCGCCGACGACCTCACCCTGCCGCGGATGCTGCATTGCAAGATGCTGCGGTCGCGACTACCCCACGCGCGGATCCGCGGGATCGACACCGCGCGCGCCGCCGCCGCTCCCGGGGTGCGCCTGGTCCTGACCGGCGCCGACACGCCGATCCCCTACGGAATCCTCCCGGTGAGCCAGGACGAGCACGCGCTGTGCCTCGACCGCGTGCGCTTCGTCGGCGATCCGGTCGCCGCGGTGATCGCCGACAGCGAGGAGCAGGCGCTCGCGGCGCTCGACCTCATCGCGGTCGATTACGAGCCGCTGACGACCATCGCCGACTCGGAGCAGGCGCTCGCCACGCCCGAGCCGCGGATCCACGAGTATGGCGACGAGGCCAACGTCCACAAGAAGGTGGCCTTTGATTTTGGCGACGTGGACGAGGCGCTGGCGGGGGCCGATCGCGTCTTCGAGGACGTCTTCTTCTACGAGGGCAACACCCACCTCCCGATCGAGCAGCACGCCACGCTCGCGGCGATCGATCCCGATGGCAAGCTCACGGTCTGGTCGGCGACCCAGACGCCGCATTACCTGCACCGCGCGCTGACCAAGGCGCTCGCGCTGCCGGCGGCTCACATCCGCGTCATCGCCACCCCGAACGGCGGCGGCTTCGGCGGAAAGTCGGACCCGTTCAATCACGAGATCGTCGTCGCCAAGGCGGCGCTGGTGACCGGGCGGCCGGTGAAGATCTGCCTCACCCGCGAGGAGGTCTTCTACTGCCACCGCGGGCGCCACCCGGTGCTGATGAAGTTTCGCACCGGCGTGAAGAACGACGGCTCGATCGTCGCGGTGCACCTCGACACGCTGCTCGACGGCGGCGCCTACGGCTCCTACGGCGTCGCCTCCACCTTCTACACCGGCCAGCTCCAGACCGTCACCTACAAGATCCCGCGCTACCGCTTCCGGGGCTGCCGCACCTTCACCAACAAGCCGCCGTGCGGCCCCAAGCGCGGCCACGGAACGCCGCAGCCCAGGTTCGGCCAGGAGGTGCAGCTCGACAAGATCGCGGTGGCGCTGGGGATCGACCCGGCCCAGTTGCGCCTCCAGCAGCTGGTGGAGCCGGCGTCGCTGACCGCGAACTACATGCGGGTGAACACCATCGGCCTCGGCGAATGCATCCACCAGGTGGTCGCGGGATCGGGCTGGAAGGAGCGACGCGGGAAGATCGTCTCAAATGACGGAATGGCGCGTGGCCTCGGACTGGCGTGCTCGGCCTACCTCTCCGGGGCAGGACTTCCAATTTACTGGAATGACCTCCCACAAAGCGGAGTGCAGCTCAAGCTCGACCGCTCGGGGGGCGTCACCGCGTTCTGCGGCGCCACCGAGATCGGCCAGGGTTCGGACGACGTGCTGGCGCTGTGCGTGGCGGAGATCCTCGGCGTCCCGCCGTTCGATATCCGGATCATCACCGGCGACACCGACCTCACCCCGGTCGATCTCGGGAGCTACTCGTCGCGCGTGACGCTGATGATGGGCAACGCGGCGATCGAGGCGGCGACGCGGGCGCGCGATCTGATCGCCCCGGCGGTGGCGAAGAAGCTCGGCGTGCCCGCGGGAAGGCTGGTGTTCGCCGAGGCGCGGGTGTTCGACTCCGAAGATCCGGAGCGCGGGATGACCTGGCAGGACGCGGTGATCCACGGCGAGGCGATGCACGGGACGCTCGGCACGACGGGGTCGTACAAGCCGCCGATGTCGGCCGCGAAGTACAAGGGCGGCGGCGTCGGGCCGACCCCGACCTACTCCTACTCGGCATCGGTGATCGAGGTGGCGGTCGATCGCGCGACCGGCTGGATCGAGGTGGTGAAGGTGTGGATCGCGCACGACATCGGGCGGGCGCTGAACCCGGTGTTGACGCGCGGGCAGGTCGAGGGCGGGGTCTACATGGCGCTCGGCGAGGCGCTGATGGAGGAATCGGCGTTCCGGCGGCTGCCGCCGAAGCTGTCCGGCGCGCTGGTGCACAAGATGCCGTCGATGCTCGAGTACAAGAGCCCGACCACCTTCGAGATGCCGCCGGTGGAGACGTTTCTCGTCGAGCAGCCCGACCCGCGCGGTCCGTTCGGGGCGAAGGAGGTGGGGCAGGGGCCGCTCCTCCCGGTGATGCCGGCGCTCGCCAACGCGGTGTTCGACGCGATCGGGGTGCGGATCGACGAGATCCCGATCACGCCCGAGAAGATCATCCGGGCGCTCGCCGCGAAGGACCGCCGCTACGGCCCGTCGAAGTTCCCCGAGATGACCTGGCCCGAGGCGCTCAAGGTGGCGCCTCCGTGGGAGGGCGGCGATGGCACCGCCTCGAACGACAAGCCGAAGAAGCCCCGCATGGCGCGCCCCGGGGAAGAGGGCGGCCCCCCGATCCGACCGGAGGTCCGGCGATGACGACCCGTACGAGACGCATGTTGTTGCGTTGCAGCATGATGGCCCTGCTCGCGCTCGCGGCGTGCAAAGGGGCGCCGGTGCCGGCCGACAAGAGTGCCTACGTCGGCAACTGGAAAGGCGTGGGGATCGATCTGACGGTCACCGCCGATGGCGGACTCTCCTACAAGAAGGTCTCGGGCGGCGGCACCAAGAGCCTGAACGCGCCGATCAAGGAGTGGACCGGGAACGACTTCTCCGCCGGGTTCGGCCCGCTCACCACCACCTTCAAGGTCGACAAGGTGCCGTGGCAGGAAGGCGGCCAGTGGAAGATGGTGGTCGACGGGAACGAGCTGGTGAAGCTGCCTGGGGTCCCCGCCGAAGGACGGGGTGGGTCGCGATGATGCGCTGTCCGCCATTTTCGTATCGCGCGCCGACCACGGTCGACGAGGCGGTGCGGATCCTGGCCGGCGAGGGGCCGCGGGCGATGCTGCTCGCAGGCGGGACCGATCTCGTGCCGAACATGAAGCGGCGCCAGCAGACGCCGCCTGTGCTGGTGTCCTTACGCCGCGTGGCCGGGCTGCGCGAGGTGACCGCCGATGGGGCGTCGGTCACCGTCGGTGCGGGGCTCACCCTGGCGCAGCTCGCGGCGCACCCGCTCCTGCGCCCGTGGACCGCGTTCGGGCGCGCCGCCGACAGCGTCGCCACGCCGCACATCCGCAACGCGGGGACGCTCGGCGGCAACCTGTGCCTCGACACGCGCTGCAACTACTACGACCAGAACTACGAGTGGCGGAAGGCGATCGACTTCTGCATGAAGCGCGGCGAGGGCGGCGACGGCTGGGCGATGAGGAACGACGCGCCCCAGGGAAGTGTTTGCTGGGTCGCGCCGGGTAGCAAGCGCTGCTGGGCGGTCTCGTCGACCGATTCGGCGCCTGCGCTGATCGCGCTCGGAGCGGAGGTGACGCTCTGCTCGACCGCGGGAAAGCGGACCATTCCACTCGCGGACCTCTATCGCGACGACGGGATCGACTACCTCGCGAAGCGGCCCGATGAGCTGCTCAGCGAGGTGCGCCTCGGCGATCCCTCCGGCTGGCGCTCGACCTACTGGAAGCTCCGGCGGCGCGAGGCGTTCGACTTTCCGGTGCTCTCGGTGGCCGCCGCGGTGAAGCTCGCCAGCGACGGGACGGTCCTCGATGCGCGGCTGGTGTTCGGCGCGGTGGCGTCGCACCCGGTGGTCGCCCTGGCCGCGCAGAAGCTGGTCGGAGCGCGCCTCACCGACGAGGCGATCGACGCGGTGGCCGCGGAGGCCTCGAAGCACGCCAAGCCGCTCGACAACACCGATTTCTCGCTCGGCTGGCGGAAGCGCGTCGCGAAGGCCTACGTCGCCGGGGCTCTCCGCGAATTGCGCGGCGATGACCCGTCGCTGCTCGGGCCGCACGCCCGCCGCGCCGCCGCCCTCCGCCCGTTCTAGAAAGGAACTCGCTGCGCTCGTCCCTTTCTAGCCATCTACAGAGGGCGTGCCGCCCTCCCCCATCGGCGGAGCCGCTGGGCTCCCCCTCCCGGCTCACGGCCGGACTGCCGGCCGGGGCGCCCGTGGCGCCCTGAACCCCAGGTTCCATGCGCAGCGGGTCGGCCGCAGGCCGGTGAGTCACTGAATCTGAACTCTGACAAGACCGACTGACTACGGGAGGACGCAGGTGATGCGGAGCAGGCCGTCCGCGTCGGTGCAGAGGCAGTTGATCGGCACCTTGGTCTTGACGCAGGTGCAGGTGGGGTTTTGGAGGCAGTCCTTCGGGATCGGGTTTCAGCCGCGCTTCGGTTCGGCGCCCATGTCGGGCGTGACGCCGTTGTGGCGGTGGCCGCCGGCGAGCACCTGGTAGCAATACTCCTTGGCCGCGCACAGCATGTTGGCGTAGCGCGGAGGGCCGGCATCGGCCTGGGCATTTGCGTCCGCCACCGTCGAGAAATCGGCAAGCGGGGCGAGGTCACCGGGCCGGGGCGGATCGCGCTCGCAGCCCGCCAACACGAGGAGGAGGAGCGCCGCGGCACGGCACGCGCTCACAGCGCCCTGCCGACCCAGCTGCCGTCCGAGAGCACGTAGCGGGTGATCGCTCCGGCGACCGGATGCGCGCGATCGATCGCCGCGCCTCCCCCCGGCAGCGACGGGTAGGCGGGATCCCACGGCAGCACGATCGACAGCACCTCGTCGACCAGCCCGAGCTTGGGCTGAACGGTCGCGACCGGTTGGGAGCGGGCCCAGGCGAGCGCGGCGTCGACGGTGGCGTGCGCCGCGAGATCCCCGAGGTGCCACTGCGTGGGCGGCGGCAGCTTGATCGCGCCGCGCGTGTGCTCGTCGAGGAAAGCGCGTGGAGTGGCCCAGCGGTGCTCGGAGAGCTCGCCCGGCGAGTGCGCCGCCGTCTGCCCCTCGGGCATGCGCGCGAGGAAGAAGCGCGCATCGAAGCGCTTCGGCTCGGTCTCGGGCGTGACCCAGCGCGCGAAGAACGCCAGCTCCCCGAGGGCGAGCGAGAGATCGCGCGCGGCGAGCACCTCGCGGAACCCGCGCGTCGCCTCGTGCACCGAGGTCCGCCCGACGCTGAACCACTCTTCCGAATTGTCGCGGAGCAGCGCACCCTCCTCGTTCCTGACGAGCAGCACCCCCGCCTCCTCGAACAGCTCGCGCAGCGTCGCCACCCCGCACGCGACGGCCCGCGAGCGATCGGCGGCCATCGCGGCCTGCTTCTCGGCCGCACCGACGAAGGCGTCCTCGCCGGTGACGGGATGCGAGTTGGCATCGGCGTCGTCGATCCGCCCACCCGGGAAGACAAAGGCATCGCCCATGAAGGCCGCGCCGCGCTGGCGCCGCACCAGCAGCACCTCGGGCGCCCCTCCCGGCGAGTCGGGGGGCGAATCGCGCAGCAGCACCACCGTCGAGGCGTCGCGAGGCGCCGCGATCACGCGCTCGCTCACGACGCGAACCGTTCGAAGAGGGTGCGGAGATCGTCGGGGATCGGGATCGATTTCATGGTCCTCATGTCCACGCAGGCGCAGGTGATCCGGGCGGTGCAGGCGTGCACCCCGTCGCGATGGCGAAAGCCCGCGTAGTGGAAGGTGGCGGAGCGGTGGCCGATCTTCGACACCGAGACCTCGATGTCGAGCGAGTCCCCGTAGCGCAGCGTCTGCTTGTAGTCGGTCTCGATGTGCACCGTCGGGAAACCGACGTTGCGCTCGCCGATCAGGAGGTGGTAGGCGAACCCGGCGTCGTTGAAGAACTGCTCGAACGCCTCGTGGAAATAGATGAAGAACTGCGGATAGAAGACGATCCCGGCGTGGTCGACATCGCCGAAGCGAACCTCGCAGCGGGTGCGGTAGGCCATCGACTAGCCGGCCCTCGAGGATGCCCCGCCGGCGCGGGGGGCCCATGCAAGGGCAGAGACCGTCGGGACGGCCGCGCGGGGAGCGCGCGGTGGGGGGAGGCTCGCACAGCTCGGCCGGGCGAGGGGGGACGGGGACGTCCCCCCCTGATAGACCTCGCAGCGGGTGCGGTAGGCCATGGTCGATTGAACCGGCCGGCTACTTGAAGAACTCGGCCTGCCAGGTGGGCGCGTCGGAGATGGTGGCGATCTCGGCGATCGGCACGCGCATCTCGTTGCCGCCGATCTGGAAGACCACCTGGTCGTCGGTGGTCTCCTTCCAGGTGCCGCAGATGTAGTGATAGGTGGTCAACCCGACGTTGACCCGCTTGCCGATCCAGTCCTGGTACTTCTCGCGCAGGTGGCGCGGGTTGATCTTCTCGAGGGGCATGGGGCCCTTTCTAGCACGTCGCTTTTTTTTCTGTCACTTCGCTCACTGCCCGCTGAACTGCGGCTTGCGGCGCTCCACGTAGGCGGCGATGCCCTCCTTCGCGTCGCCGCTCTGGAAGAGCTGCTGCTGCAGCTCGCGCTCGAGGGCGAGGCCCGATGCGAGCGGCATCTCGCTCCCGCTCTGCACCGCGCGCTTGATCCCACCGACGGCGAGCGAGGCCCTCCTCGGCGGACAGAACTGCTCGGCGTACTCCTCCAGGTGCGCCGCGAAGCCCTCGCTCTCGAAGATCGTGTTCACGATCCCGAGCTCGAGACCGCGCTCAAAGGAGAAGCTGTCGCCGTGGACCATCAGCTCGATCGCGCGCGATGTGCCGACCAGGCGGGCGAGGCGCTGGGTGCCGCCGGTGCCGGGGAGCACGCCGAGGTTGACCTCGGGGAGGCCGAGCTTGCCGGCGCCGCGACGGGCGACGCGCAGATCACACGCCAGCGCGATCTCCAGGCCGCCGCCCACGCAGTGCCCGTTGAGCGCCGCGATCACCAGCTTGGGCGTCTGCTCGAGGCGGCAAAGCGTCTCGTTGGCGTGCAGGCAGAAGTGGTACTTGAACGACGGCGTGACCGCGTTCAGCATCGCGATGTCGGCGCCCGCGCAGAAGAACTTCTCGCCCGCTCCGGTGATGACCAGCACGTGCACCGCCTCGTCGAAGCGGGCCTTCAGGATCGCCAGGTCGAGCTGGCGCATCATCTCGTGGCTGTAGGCGTTGGCCGGGGCGTTGACCAGCGTGAGCGTGGCGACCCCGCGCAAGACGCTGTAATCGATTAGCTTCTGGTCCGACATGGTGCGCTCCTTGCGGGCGGCCAGCGATCGCTAGACCTCCATGATCTCCGCTTCCTTCTTCGCGATGATCTCGTCCACCTTCGCCACCGCCTTGTCGACGGAGGTCTGCATCTTCTTCAGCCCCACGTCGGAGGCGTCGTCGGAGATCTCGCCATCCTTGGCGAGCTGCTCGAGCATCTCCTTGGTGTCGCGGCGCTGATTGCGCACCGCCACCTTGGCGTCCTCGCCGATCCGCTTGACGACTTTCGACAGATCGCGACGCCGCTCGGTGGTCAAAGACGGGATCGGCAGGCGCACGATCTCGCCGTCGGAGGACGGGTTTAGTCCGAGGTTGGCGACGCGGATCGAGGCCTCGATATCGGGGATCAGCTTCTTCTCCCACGGCTTGATCGTGATCAGCCGCGGATCGGCCACCGCCAGCGACGCCACCTGGTTCAGCGGGGTCATGGTGCCGTAGTAGTCGACCCGCACACCGTCGAGGAGCGCGAGGTTGGCGCGCCCGGTGCGCACCTTGGCCAGCTCCCGCTTGAGGGCGTCGAGCGCCTTGGTTATGCCCTCCTCGAGATCGCTCAGGACGTCATTGACCATTGGCTGCCTCCTCCTCCTCGGCGACGAGGGTCCCGATCCGCTCTCCGGTGACCACCTTGCGAATGTTGCCGCGCTGCCGGAGATCAAAAACGATGATCTTCAGGCGATTGTCCCGGCACAGCGAGATCGCCGTCGAGTCCATCACCTGCAGGTTGCGCTGGAGCACCTCCAGGTAGCTCAGTTTGGTGAACTTCTTCGCGTCGGGGTGGCGCTTCGGATCCTTGTCGTACACCCCGTCGACGCGGGTGGCCTTGAGGAGGATATCGGCGTGGATCTCCATCGCCCGGAGCGACGCGGCGGTGTCGGTGGTGAAGTAGGGATTGCCGGTGCCGGCGGCGAAGATCACCACCCGCCCCTTCTCGAGGTGGCGCATCGCGCGGCGACGGATGTAGGGCTCGCACACCTCGCGGATCTCGATCGCCGACTGCACCCGCGTGTCGCACCCGGCGCGCTCCAGCGCGTCCTGGAGGGCGATCGAGTTCATCACCGTCCCGAGCATCCCCATGTAGTCGGCCGACGCGCGGTCCATCCCGTGCGCCGAGGCGGCCAGCCCGCGGAAGATGTTCCCGCCGCCGATCACCACCGCGACCTCGATCCCGAGATCGCGCACCTCCTTCACCTCGCCGGCGATCCGCTCGAGGGTCGGGTTGTCGATCCCGAAGCCGCCATCACCGACGAGCGCCTCGCCCGAGAGCTTGAGCAGGATCCGCTTGAAGCGCGGCCGACCTTCGGCCGTCTCGGTCACCGTCTCGTCGGCCACGGGCGCTCCTAGACAGAGTCGCGCAGAGCGCGATCCAAATTCGAGCGCCCAAAGGGCGCGTCGCGGCGGAGTCGCCGCGTGATCAGGGGTGGGGACCCCGACGGTTCTGCCGACGGGGCGGGGCGGAAGGCCCCGTGGGATCTTCTAAACAGGAACGCCTCCATTTGATCCTCGATCAATGCGTTCCTGTTTAGAGTCCGGCCTGCTTCGCGACCTCGGCGGCGAAGTCGTCCTTCCTCTTCTCCAGCCCCTCGCCGAGCTCCCAGCGCGCGAAGCGGCGGATCTTGATGTTCTCGCCGATCTTCGCCACCAGGTCGGTCAGGAGCGCCTGGATCGTCTTCTTGCCGTCGGGATCGCGCACCCAGATCTGATCGAGCAGGCAGATGTCTTTCTTCCACTTCGCGACCTGCCCGTCGATGATCTTGCCCAGGATTTCAGGCTTCTTGCCCTGCTCGATCGCCTTCGCGGTGAGCAGCGCCTTCTCCTTCTCGAGCACCTCGGCGGAGATCTCCTCCGACGAGACGTAGAGCGGGGTGGGCGAGGCGCCCGCGATGTGCATCGCGATGTCCTTGACGAAGGTCTTGAACTCGTCGCCGCGCGCCACGAAGTCGGTCTCGCAGTTGATCTCGAGGAGGACGCCGACGCGCCCGTTGTGGATGTAGGAGCCGACCAGCCCCTCGGCGGCGATGCGGCCCGCCTTCTTGGCCGCCGCGGCGAGCCCCTTCTTGCGCAGGAACTCGCCCGCCTTTTCGGTGTCGCCGTCGGTCTCGACGAGCGCCTTCTTGCAATCGGCCATGCCAGCGCCGGTGCGCTCGCGCAGATCCTTGATCAACGCTGCGGTGATCTCAGCCATGGGAAATTCTCCGAGTTGGTTCGAGGTGGATCGCTGCGGCTACTTGTCGTCGCCTTCGGGGTTCGCGTGCGCCTCGGCCTCGGGGCGCGGGCCGCGGCGCGTGGCGATCTCGACCTTCGGGCCGTCGCCGCCCGACGAGACGCGGATCGTCTCCGGCCTCTCCTCGGCGTCGTCGCGCTTGTCGCGCTGCTGCACCGCGCGCTCCTTGCCGAGGCGCTGGCCGGCGATCGCCGCGTCGGCGATCTTGCCGGTGAAGAGCTTGATCGCGCGGATCGCGTCGTCGTTGCCCGGGATGACGAGGTCGATCAGGTCGGGGTCGCAGTTGGTGTCGGCGATGGCGATCACCGGGATCTCGAGCTTGCGCGCCTCGCTGATCGCGATGTGCTCCTTCTTGGCGTCGACGACGAAGATCGCGCCGGGGAGGCCGGTCATCGCCTTGATCCCGCCGAGCGTCTTCTCGAGCTTCATGCGCTCGCGCTCGAGCTGCAGGACCTCCTTCTTGCTGAGGCGCTCGAAGGTGCCGTCCTCGGCCATCTTCTCGATGGTGCGGAGGCGTTCGATCGAGCCCTTCACGGTCTTGAAGTTGGTGAGGGTGCCGCCCAGCCAGCGGTTGGTGACGAAGAACATGTTGCAGCGGCGCGCCTCCTCCTGGATCACCTCCTGCGCCTGCTTCTTGGTCCCGACGAACAGCACCGAGTTGCCGTTGGAGACGGTCTGGACGACGAAGTTGTAGGCTTTCATGAACAGGCCGACGGTGTGCTGGAGATCGATGATGTGGATGCCGTTGCGCGCGCCGAAGATGAACGGCCGCATCTTCGGGTTCCAGCGCTTGGTCTGGTGGCCGAAGTGGACGCCGGCTTCGAGGAGCTGGCGCATCGTGATCGGAGTCGAGGACTCCTGCGGGATCGCTTCCATGGTTCTTCCTTTCGTTTGAGCCTCCGCTCCCTTCGTCGCGGCGCGAAACCGGCACGATCGCCGGCACGACGCGTCGCTCCAGGAGCGTGTGAATTTTTGAAGCGCGGGAGCATTTACCACAGCGTCGCGAGGGGATCAACCGGGTTGACGGCGGTGGCTGCTTAACGGCGGAGGGGGTCCCTCCGCTCACGTAGTCGTAGTCGTAGTCGTAGTCGTCGTAGTCGATTCAGGGGCACTCGCGCGCGGGGGATCACCTCTCCGGCACCTGCGTGTGAGCATCTCCACGATGCGGGTCAGCAGCTCCATGGCCTGTCGCGGAGTGTCTTCCAAGGCGAGTTGCAGGACCGCAAAGGCATCCCCGATCGCCTTGCACTCCATCGCGGAGCCCCGGGCGATGCTGTAGAAGCGGGCGCCATCCGGCGCTCCGAACCGGCCCGCTCCCTCGGCGA
>SHYY01000255.1 GCA_009692555.1 Myxococcales bacterium | reverse complement strand
TGAGCATCTCCACGATGCGGGTCAGCAACTCCATGGCCTGTGACGTCGAGCTTCTGGTAGGCCAGCATGGGCATCCTCCTTTGTGGCCAGGGTGGTCGGTTGGCAGGAGGAATTTGTTGCGGGAGGAAGTTCGATTGCCGTCGCTGCGGCCGGGACGACTACGACTACGTGACGAGCAAGAGCCAGCAACAGGGCCCCCTCCGCTGTTAAGCACCCCGGCGCTTCGGGTGCTTGACGCCGTTCGTCCCGCGGCGATACCCTCGCACCACGACTTGCCCTGAGCCTAATCGATCCGCCGGAGGCGGCTCATCAGCATCCCCTGGGTTTCGGGGACTGCGAGGAATACATGCGCGTCCATCCTTCCACCTACCTTCTCGGAGCTTTCTCGCTCCTTTTCGCCCTCGGCTGGGGCTGCGGCGGCAACGGCTGCGGCGTCCAGCCACTCCCGAAGGCCCCTGCGCCACGCGGCTTCCCGCCCGACCAGCAGATCGAAGGCGGGATGCAGGTGCGGATCACCCGCCCGGGCTTTGACAAGCTTTCGTCGCTGATCCCCGAGCTGGCGAAGGACTCGCTGCTCAAGCCGCAGTGCCTCCCGAAGCAGAAGCTCGGCGTCGTGATCGGCGATCTCACCGCCTGCGACGGGGCGTGCAACGGCGGCACCGGCTGCCCGATCACGATCAAGCTGCGCCCCGATATCGCCCCGCCCGGCGGCATCGCGATCTCGATGAAGGACAACTCCAAGAACGCAATCGTCCACATCGATATGGCGTTCGACATTTTCCTGCCGATCAACTTCAAGTTCAAGCCGATCATCGGCGGCACGATCGACGTTTGCACGCTCAACCTGAACGCGCCCGCCAACCGGATCAACGCCGATATCCGCCTCGACATCGACCCGGTCAACGGCGAGCTGATCATCAAGCTCGACGCGCTCAAGATCGTCGACCTGAACCTCAGCACCAAGGGCTGCGGCGCCGTCGGTGACATCCTCAGCGGCGTGCTCAACATCGTCAACGTGATCGCCAAGAACTTCATCGGCGATCTGCTGATCCAGGTGCTCAAGCCCCAGCTCGAGAAGCTGATCCAGGGCTTCCTCCCGTCGCCTCCCGGCCTCGCCGGCGTGATGCCGATGGGCCAGTCCCTCGCCTCGCTCGGCGCCCCGCCCGACGCCGCGCTCGAGATCTTCATGGTCGCGGGCGGCTACGTGGGCGCCTTCAACGGCGGCCTCAACCTCGGGATCATCTCCGGCATGAACAGCGATCGCGACCCGCTCACCCGCGGCGCCGGCGAGACCTCCACCCCGTCGCTGTGCGTGCCCGCCCGCCCGGCCCCCGACCTGGGCGCCGCGCCCTGGAAGCTGCCCCTCAACGCCGCGCGCAAGAACCACCTCCTCTCGGTGGCGCCGGAGTTCGCCGGGATGCCCGATCCGATGGACATGATGGGCAAGACAAAAGACCTCGCGATCGGCATGTCGCGCACCTTCCTCGATCTCGCCGGCTTCCACCTCTACAACTCGGGCACGCTCTGCCTCGCCATCTCGGGCGGCGTGCTGGCGCAGCTCAATGCGGGCGCGGTCAGCGTGATCGTGCCGTCGCTGTCGAACATCCTGGAGAACCGCAAGGGCCCGCTCGCGCTCGCGGTGCGGCCGCAGCAGCCGCTGGTCTTCACCCTCGGCGAGGGCAGCGCCAAGGACTCGCTGATCCACATCGCGATCACCGACATGCGGGTCGATTTCTACGCCTTCATCGAGGAGCGCTACGTGCGCCTCTTCACCATCGCGCTCGACATGAACATCGGCCTCAACCTGTCGCTGACCATGACCAAGGACGGCAAGCCGGCGATCCAGCCGATGCTCACCGGGATCGACAAGTCGTCGGTGATGGCGCGCGTCACCAACACCGATCTCCTCACCGAGGATCCGGCGAAGCTGTCGAAGGCGCTGCTCAGCCTGATCGATATCGCCGTCGGTCAGCTCATGGGCGGGATCAAGCCGTTCGAGCTGCCGGCGCTGAACGGCTTCGCGCTCGACGGACTCTCGATCACCCGCGTGCAGACCAAGCAGGACGACTTCGTGGCCATCTTCGGCAACCTGGTGCAGCAGAAGATGATGATGATGGCGCCGATCCCCGAGGCGATCGTGCCGCCGGCGCGCACCCCAAACTCGGTCAATACCACCGCCGAGATCGTCGATATCGCGGTGCCGCCGATCGACGTGATCCGCGAGGCGCTGCTGGCCGGCGAGACCGACCCCGGCAACCTGCCGACGGTGACGCTGGCGCTGGGCGGCAACCGGAAGGGCCTCGAGTGGTCCTACCGCGTCGATCGGGGCGGCTGGCACCAGTGGTCGAGCGATCCGAAGCCCACCATCACCGACGCCGCGTTCGTGCTCCAGGCGCGCCACGTGATCGAGGTCCGGGCGCGCGAGAAGGACGACTGGACGACCGAGGATCAGACCCCGGTGGAGCTCGCCGTCACCATCGATTCCACCCCGCCCGAGCTCACCACGCGCGTCGCGCAGGGCCGCATCAGCGCCACCGGCTGGGACAACGTCAGCGACGATGATCGGCTCCGCTACGCCTGGTCGACGCCCACCGGCTGGAGCGATCTCTCAACGCGCAAGGAGATCACCTACGACGAGGCGTGGGCGGCCACCACGCAGGGCAAGAAGCCGCTCGCGGTCAAGGTGATCGACGAGGTGGGCAACCTGAACCTCGTCAACCTCGATCTTGCCGGGATGGAGGCCTTCCACGGCCGCACCACGGAGGTCGCGAAGCCGGGCGGCTGCTCCTGCGCCGTCGGTGGCGCGCCGCGGAAGGGCGATGGCTGGATGGTGCTGTTCGGACTGCTCCCGGTGGCGGGGCTCCTCCGCCGGAGGTTACTTCGGCGGGCGCCGGTGCCTGCGAACGGACGCACCGGAACCGGACGACGCACTCTCGGCCTCCTGATCGTTCTCGCCGCCGGCTCGTCGGTGAACGCCGGCTGCTCGTGCGATCAGTCATCGATGATGAAGGGCTGCCGGGTCGACGACGACTGCCGCGGCACGAAGTGCGAGCCGGGGGAGATCCCGGCCTGCATCGAGGGCATGTGCGGCTGCCAGCCCGACACCCAGATCGGCGATATCGGGCGCTTCTCGTCGATGGCGATGCGCGGCAGCCTGTCCTACATCGCGGCCTACAACACCACCTACGGCGACCTGATGATCGGCCACGTCGCCGCGCCGGGCGTGGTCAAGAACTGGGAGTTCGTCGACGGCATCCCCGAGACCACCGGCTCGGACAACCCGCTCTCGCAGGTGCGCGGCGGGATCACGGACAAAGGCGACGACGTCGGGCGCTACGCCTCGATCGCCATCACCCCGACGGGTGACCCGGTGATCGCCTACTACGACGCCACCCACCTTGGCCTCAAGTGGGCATCGTTCGGCGCGGTGCGCTGGCAGAGCCACACCATCGACAAGGGCAGCGGCACCGCCCTCGCCCCGGGCAACGACTTCGGCCGCTACGCCTCGGTGATCCTCGATCACAAGGGCGTCCCCGGGATCGCCTACTACGCCGAGGAGGCCAAGGGCCCGTCGGGCAAGCGCGAGAGCCAGCTTCGCTTCGCGCAGGCCAAGACCGCCAACCCCACCGGACCGCAGGACTGGATCATCACCAAGATCGAGTCGCGCCCGATGCCCGACGTGAAGATGGGCGACCCACCGCCGATCCTCCCCGAGGGGATCGCGCTCTTCTGCGCCGCATCGCGCAAGGGCGACGGCTCGCCGGTGGTCGCCTACTACGACCGCGAGCGCGGCAACCTGCGCTACGTCGAGTACGACGGCGTGGCCAAGAAGTGGGGCACCCCGACCATCCTCGACGGCGAGGACGACATGGGCAAGGACACCGCCGACGTCGGCCTCTACCCGTCGGTGGTGGTGGAGGGCCAGAACGCGCACATCACCTACGTCGACGCCAAGCGGGACAACCTGCTCTACGTGAACACGAAGGACAAGACCCCCGAGGTGATCGACGACGGCTTCCGCCCCAAGGAGGAGACCACCCTCGACGGCCTCGACTCGCCGATCTACCACCTCGTCGGTGACTCCTCCTCGATCCAGATCCTCGGCGGCACGCTGATGGTCGCCTACCAGGACTCGACGGTGGAGCAGCTTCGCTTCGCGGTGAAGGAGCCCAAGAAGAAGTCCTGGATGCTGGAGACCATCGCCGGCCACGGCTCTCCGTTCAAGGGCAGCTACGGATTCTACGCGCAGAACCGCATCTCCGGCGGCGTGGCGATCCTGTCGTCGTACGCGATCGACCAGCACCACGAGATCCCGCTCTTCTACGTCGAGACCTTCGCGATGAGCCTCGGCATCATCCCGTAGCCTGCCTCCTTCTCGCTTCTCCCTTCTCGCTTCTCGCCCGTCGCACATGGGTCGATGACGGTGAACTGCAAAGGCCCGTGAATCGGGGCCCTGGCGCGTCGACGCAACCGCCACGCGCGACCTTCTTGCCACGCACTCCGTCGAAGGGCGGGTGCCCCGGATCGGGCGCGCCTGCTAGCGGGTTCGGGGCAAGGTCCCCCTGGCCAGCCGCTCGGCAATGGCTCGATGAATGCTCCGCAGGGGGGCAACTCGTGACCAACCAGATCGAACTGGAGGCTCTCATGGGAACGATCGGAAAGTGGCATCCGGCCTGGTGGAGCGAGGAGTTCCACGGCCAGGTGCGAAGACGCTTCCTCCGCGAGGCGCGTGCGCCCGGGCTGGTCGATCACCCGAACGTGGTCGCGGTGCATGACCTCCTCGAGCTTCCCGGCGGTGGCCTCGTCCTGGTGATGGATCTCCTGGAGGGGTGCTCGCTCCGGGAGAAGCTGCGCCGCCAGCGCTGCCAGCCGCTGCCGGATCTGGCGCGCATCCTCGTCCGGGCGGTGTCGGCGGTTGGCACCGCCAGCACCGCGCTCACGTGCAGCGGTGAGATGCTGGGCACGCCGCAGTCCATGTCCCCCGAGCAGGCGTTCGGCGAGCGCGACGTCGACCACCGCACCGACGATGGCGGATCGGGTCGCCCGGATGCTCTCCCGCGAGCGGACGGACCGGCCGCCCGATCTCTGCGAGCTGCTGGAGGTCCTCCGGCGCTACGCGGACGTGCAGGCGCCGAGCTTCGGCAGCGCGGCGGCCCCGCCGCCGTCCCTCGAACAGGTGCCGGCGCGCCCGGTGCGCTGGATCGCCGCGGTGGTCGCCATCGGTGCGCTCCTCCGGGGGCGGCGCGGTCCTGTGGCGCCTGCTGGCGCTCTCGGCTGCGCCCCGCGGCGCGAGCCGGGATCGAGCACCGCCCCCCGCGTGGTCCGCGGCGGCTCCATCTTCGGTGAGGTGTTCGATCTCCGCGCCTGGTCGCGCACGCAGGCCAAGCCGAACGAGTGGCGCAACACGATCGGCTTCCGCTGCGCGCGCAAGGGCGCGTGACGGCGCCGGACGCTACCGCGGTATCTCAGTTGGCGGGAGTCCAGGTCGCGCTGCCGACCCGGTAGAACGTCCCGGCGCGCTGCTCGGCGATGTTCACGCTGACCGCTTTGCCGACGGTGGTGGCGTTGAAGAGGTCCTTCGGCGGCTCGGTGCAGCCCAGCGACTCGCCCTGACCGAGCAGCCCGTCGCCGTTGGTGTCATTCAGCTTGAACTCGAGCGCGTACGCGGTCTGCCCCGGCAGCGAGGCGTCGATGCTCAGATCGATCAGCGCGTAGGTCTTCGACGCCTTGCTGAGCGTGAGCGTGAACAGCTTGTCGCTCGCCATGTTGGTGAGCGCCTCGGGCGCATCGCCCACCGCGATCTCGACCTTCTGCGGTCCCGGGTCGCCCGGTGCGCCACACGCCGCCGTGCCGGCGATCATCACTGCCATGATCGTCGCTCGCACCGTCATCCTCCAGCGGAAGGCGCCGGCTCTACAATTTCATGGGACGAAGAAGCAAGCAGTTCACGCTAGTTCACGCTAGTTGCGTGAAATCGTCGGCACGACTGGGCTCCGTTTCAACAGTCTCCGAGGTCGTGGCACTAACTCTATCGAGCGACGCAATCCGGGCCCCCACGAAGATACCCGGCTCTTCGTGGACCGGGTTGCGTCGCTTGATTTTTGTGCACCTCCTTTTTGTGCACCTCCGAGGAAGAGGGGACTCCGGCACCTCCAATCCGGTCCCCCCTCTCCCCCGATTTTTCACCTCAAGTTGCCTGTCTCACCGTCAGCCTGCTAGGGTACCCGAGCGATGGAGCCGTCCCCACCTACGATCCTGGTCATTGACGAGGACCCGTGGACGCGCCGGATGATCTCCTCGGTGCTCGAGAGCAGCGGGTATATCGTGGAGACCGCCACCGACGGCGGCGAGGGCATCGAGCGGGCGCTCGACCTGCTGCCCGACGTGGTGATCTGCGACGGCGAGCGCAAGGGCGGATGGGCGGTGCTGCGGGCTCTCCGCGCGCGCGCCGAGGAGGTGCCGGTGATCCTCGTCAACGGCGCGGAGGAGCAGCGCGGGCGCGCCGTCGCCGACGGAGCGGACGACTACCTCGCCAGGCCGCTGCGCTTCG
Source organism: Myxococcales bacterium (assembly GCA_009692555.1). Classification (GTDB taxonomy): domain Bacteria; phylum Myxococcota_A; class Polyangia; order Palsa-1104; family SHYY01; genus SHYY01. The sequence goes on along the minus strand of SHYY01000255.1, from coordinate 430 downwards.
AGGAGCTCTCGGCGCGCGTGGCGATGGTGCTCGACCGCCGCCACTCCGGCCTCGGCAGACAGGTCACCCTGCCCGGCGCGGTGCCGGAGGCGGTCCCGGAGGCGGTCCCGGAGTCGGTGTCTCAGGACGTGACGCCGGTGCTGCCCCTCGATGAGGTGATCGCGCCCGGCGCCGGGCTGCGCGGCAGCCTCGAGCACATGGGTCTTCCGGCGCTCCTGACGCTGTTCGAGCTCGAGCGCAAGAGCGGCGTTCTGCTGCTCGTCCGCGACGGGCGCAGCGCGCGCCTCTTCTTCCGCGACGGGCGCGTGGTGCGGGCGGAGCTGCACAGCCCCGACGAGCCCCGCGGCGCAGAGGCGGTCTACACCCTGCTGGCGTGGAGCCACGGGCGCTTCGTCTTCACCGGCGGGCCCAACGACATCGCCGACGAACT
>SHYY01000254.1 GCA_009692555.1 Myxococcales bacterium | reverse complement strand
GAGGATGGGCGGCTCCGGGTCCAGGCCGTTCAGCACCCGCACCACCCGGAACAGATCGCCGATCTCGTAGTAGTTGACCGTCACGAAGTTCGGCAGCTTGCCGCTCTCCGCCTGGCAGCGCAGCGCGCGCGCGGTGAAGAAAGGGTCGTGGTTGATCTCCTCGGCCTGCATCTGCGTGGCCCCGCCCGCGCCGGTGAGGAAGTGATTCATGATGAACACCGGGTTGTCCTTCGCGCCCCGGTCGACGCGGCAGGAGAGGTCGGCAGGGGTGGCGGCGGCGTAGGGGTTCTGCCACGCATGCTGCCACGCGTCGTGATACCAGGGAAAGGCCCCGCCGTCCTTGTCGGTGAAGACCACCAGCCGCTGGTCGCGCGCGATCAGCTCGCGCAGCGTTGGCCACGGGGCGTCCTTCGGGTGGGCGTGCGCGTAGCGGAGGAGGCCGCTCTGCTCGAACACCGCCTTCACCCGGGCCGCGTCGACGTAGCTCTCCAGGCAAAGCCCGATCACCTCGCCGCGGTGGGCGTCGAGAAACGCCTTGATCTCGCCGAGGCCGTCACGCAGCGGGCGGCTGCCGATCTGGCAGATCCCGTGGCACAGGTGCACCTCGCCCTCCCATTCGTGAAGGTCGAGCATCATCCCGCGCACCCCGTCGGTGAGCTGGCGCGGCATGCCGTGGATCTGGTTGGGCAGCCCCCACCCGGCCTCGGTTGTCGACATCGCGTTGTGGGTGGTTGGGTAGGCGACCTGATCGAAGCGGCGATCGCACAGCGCCTCGGCGCCGTTGCAGGTCCCCGGGATCGCCGGGCCTGGCAGTGTCGCCGCGCTGCATGCCAGGGAGGCGAGCGCGAGCGGAGCCAGAAGGAGTCGCGGCAAGCGGGCCATGACAGCAACCCCCCCGGAGGTTCCGGGGGGTTCGGTGGCTCCGACGGCATGACTCGAACATGCGACCCGGTGATTAACAGTCACCTGCTCTACCAACTGAGCTACGTCGGAATGGGATGCAGCGAGCGATTATGTGGATGAGGGCGGGAGTGTCAAGGTATTTGCGGTATTTCCGGCGCAGGCGCTGCCGTCGGTGAGCTAGGGAGCTATCGGGATGCCGAGGAGGCGCACCGCGTTGCCGGCGTAGACCTTGGCCAGCACCGCGGGCGGGAGGCCGATGCCGTCGATCTTCCAGCGCCCCTGGATCGGCGTGGGGTGCTCGAAGCCCCGCTGATCGGTCTCGAAGTAGCGCCAGGTGGCGTCGAAGAAGCGGGTCACCTCGGCCGGGGTGGGCGGGTCGGCTCCGCTCGATCCGAGCATCAGATCCTCGGCCTCGGCGCCGATCCCCGCGTCGGTGCCGAACAGGATCCGATCCTGGAACCGCTCGAACAGGGCGCGCACCTTCGCCTGGGCGTGCGCGGCGTCCTGGCGGCCGATCTCGGGCACGCGCGCGGCGGTGTCGATGTACAGGTTGGGGTACTTCGCGAGGAGCTGGCCGACGCGCTCGGGGTCCTCCGGATCGTTGCCGAAGTGGACGCCGATGAAGATGGTCTTCGGGTGGCGCGCGACCAGCCGCTCGAAGGCGTCGAAGAGCTGCTGCCAGCTCACGGGCGCGCCGTAGAAGCTCCAGCCTTGATGGACCTGCAGCTCATCCCAGCGCTCGTTCAGCATGTTGGCCGGCAGCCAGAAGGCCTTCGGATCGCCGGTGTGGATCGCCACCGGCATGTGCAGCTCGCCGGCCCGCTTCCACAGGGGGTCCAGCCCCGGGTCGTCGACGGGGAGGAGCTTGCCGTCGGGTCCCTCGTAGCCGAGCCCGAGCCCCTTCGGGATCTTCAGCCCGATCGCTCCCATCGCCTTCGACTGCTCGAGCGTCTTCGCCATCCGCTTGCCGTAGCCGGGGGTGCGCGCCTCGCGGAAGTCGGCGTTGCAGAAGACCGAGATGCGCCCGGGAAAGCGTCGCGCCTCGGCCATCTGCTCCTCGAGGCCGCGGCCGGGGGAGCCGCCTGAGAGGTTGACGAGGTGCTTGATCCCCTGGCCCCCGAGGAGCGCCAGGGCACGCGGGGCGCCCCCTGGCGAGAGGTGAACATGCACGTCGATCTTGGGCAGGTCCGATGGGCGCCACGCGACCGGTGGAGCAGGCGGCGGTGGCGGCGGGGCGGGCGGCGGAGCGATGACCGGGATCGGGACCGGCGTCGAGGTCGCGGGAGAGGGGGCCTGCCCGCGGCAAGCCGAGCCGAGCGCGGGCACCAGCGCCAGGAGCAGGATCAGCGACGGTGCGAGGCGGCGAACGGGCGGGGCTACGGCTGCGGAACCGGGGCCGGGGCGGGCGCCCCCTGCGGCTTCTTCATCCACGAAGGCACCTTGATCCCCGGCGACTGGGCCGGCTGCTCGCCCGCGGGCTTCTCGGGTGGCTTCTCCCGCGGGGCCTCCGCGGCGGGCTTCTCGACGGTGGGCTTGGCGATGGCGGGCGTCTCGGCGGGCTTCTCGACGACCGGCGTGTCGGTGGGCTTTTCGGGCGCGGGCCTTCCCGCCGGCTGCTCCGCGACCGGCTGAGCGACGGCGGGCTTTTCGACGGTGGCGGGCTTCGCGACCGGCTTCGCGACGGTCGGCTCCGCGACGATCGGCTTCGCGGCAGGCTTCTCGACGCGCGGCAGCTTCTCGACGGGCGCGCTCTCCGGCTTCGCCGCCGGAGCTGCCTTCTCTGCCTCGGGGCGCTTCACCAGCGTCGCCATCACCGCCAGGATCTCTCTCTCGCCCTGGGTCTCGAACGCATCCCCTGCGGCGATGCTGCGCTCGTCGCTCAGGTAGCCGGGTCGCTGGAGGGTCAGCACGCGCGGCGTGGTCAGGCTCGGCAGCCGGATCCGGACCGGTCTCCTGCCGGTCGTTCCGGCGTCCTTTCCGTCGAGCAGGATGTCGGCGCCCACGGGGAGGGAGCTCACCTCGACGAACCGATCGCTCTCCGTCAGCGTCACCGACCACGGCTTGCCGGGGGTCGGCCGCAGCTTCTGCTGGAGCGGCTTCCAACCCTTGAGCTGGAACTCGACGGAGTAGGTACGCTTCGGGTCCAGGCCGTCCACCTTCGTCGGAGTCACTTCCTCAACGGGCAACCCCTCGAGCACCACCGCCGCGCCGGGAGGTGTGGAGACGACCTCCACCTCGATCCCCGGCCGCGGCGTCACGGCAGCGGCGGGAGCAACGGGCGGCAGCTCGTCCTCCGGTTGCGCGGGCGGTTGCGGGGGCGGCGGCACGGGCGGCGGCTGCTCGGGCGGCGACTGCTCGGGCGGCGGCGCAGGCTTCGCGACCACGGGAGGGGGCAGGGGCGGCGGGACCGGGGGTCGCAGATCCGGCGCCGCAGGCTTCTGGCGGGTCAACGTCAGGTAGACGCCGCCGGCGCCGGCTGCCAGCATCACCACCAATCCGACCGTCACCAGCGACGAGCGGCGGCGCGTCGGCGGCGAGCCGATCCGGGGTGGATCGAGCTTTCGCACCGGCAATGTCACCTCGAGCAAGGCCGAAGCTTGCGGCACGCCGATCGCCGTGGGCGCCTCGCTGATCGCGGGTCGCAGCGTCACTTCCGGCAGCCCGTCCGTGACCTGCGCCACCGCCGCGGGAGCCACCGCCGGCACCTCGGGAGGCGTCCAGCCGAGCGTCGGCACCCCGGGCGACCCGGGCGGATCCGCCGGCAGCACCGCCTCCAAGAGCTCCACCTTGATCGAGGGCCCGAGCGGATCGTCGCCGCCGAGCGCGAGGCCCTCCCGGACCACCGGCCTGACCCCGCTTTGGGGCGGCGGCGGCGGGGGTGGCGCCGAGGTCTCGGTCCTGCGGAAGCGCGGCTGGGGCGGAGGTGGCGGCAGTCGGCCCATGGCGCGCATCTCGGGCGAGTTCATCGCCGCGGCGAGCGCCTCGGCCATCACGTCCATCGGCGGGGTCACGTGGTCGTGGCGCCCCGTCGCCACCGGCCCGCTCTGCGACTCCGTGCTCATCCGCGACGCCAGCGCCGCCAAGGTCGAGGCGTCCGCCACCGTCGGCTGCTCGAACCATGGCTCGCGCGTGCTGTCGATGAGATGGCGTGACTGGACCGCCGCCATCACCCGCGTCGACTCCTCGATCTCGAACCCGGAGGGCACCTGGTCGAGGCCCGGTCGCGGCGGCGGCAGCGGGGTCGCGGAGTCGCTGCCCCCCGACATCCCTTGCGCGGCGCGCACACCGGCGTCGAAGCGCGACTCGGCGTAGACCCCGTCGCGCTTGGCCTTCTCGCCGAGGATGTGTTGCAGCACGCGGTCGCTCACCTCGGTCAGCTTGTCGAAGCGCACCCCCATCCCGGGCGCCACCGTGGTGCGCGCCGGGTCGTACTCGCGCGTCCACACCACCGTGCCGTCACCGACGATGAGCGAGGAGCCGTCCTGGAGCTGGAACTCGAAGTGGAGATGGGTGCCGATCTTGAGCGGTTCGCGCGTGCGGATGAAGATCCCGCTACAGCTGATGTCGACCGAGTAGCGCTCGACGAACTGCGCCAGCGCCGTGCTCTTGAACTTGATCTTGAGGGTGATAGGAGTTCGCATCTCGTTCCGCATGGTCTCCAGGTGACGCTCGCCCGCAGCCCCCGGAAGCCGCCCGGCCGTGGCGATCCCTCAATCTAGCAGACGGTGGGAACCGGCTGCAAATCCAGAGAGTGGTGTGGGGTCCTACATGCACGCCCCGGCCTGGCTGCACTCCGCGCGCAGGCAGCGCTGCGAGCGGCACTGGCGGTCGTCGTCGCACGGGGTGCGGCTCGAGCTCTGGCACACCACCACCGGGGCGCCGCCCTGGGCCGGCCCGGGCGACATGCAGAGCTTTGCGCGGCGGGTCGGCTCGCCGGACGGGACGCGCGGGTAGCAGAGGGGTGAGAGGTTCTTCGCGTCGACGGTCGTGCCGCACACGAAGCCGGGGCCGGGCGCTGCAGGTCATGTCGGGCGGACACTCGAGGTCGGAGTTGCAGTTTGCCCTCGGCGAGCCTGGCGATCAGCACCTCGGTGAGGTTGTCGGCGAGGTCCTGGTCGACGTCGCCGGTCTTCAGGATCAGCGCCGCGATCTTCTTCGGCGCGGCGCCGTCGGCCGCGGCGGTGCGGGGCGAGGAGAAGGCCAGTGGGAGCGTGAGGGGCAGGGTGAAGGCGCGCGGGAGGAGTTCGGGAGGAGTCTCGTCAATTGCCGTCTCCTTGGGGCGACGGTAGTATCGGCGCCCATGCCAGCGACGATCAAGAAGATCCTCATCGCCAACCGGGGCGAGATCGCGGTCCGCGTGATCCGCGCCTGCCGCGAGCGCGGCATCGCCACCGTCGCTGTCTACTCGGAGGCAGACCGGAGCGCCCTCCACGTGCGGCTCGCCGACGAGGCCTATCCGATCGGCCCCTCGCCGGCGCGCGAGAGCTACCTCGACGGGACCAAGGTGCTCGCGGTGGCGAGGCGAGCGGGCGCCGACGCGATCCACCCGGGCTACGGCTTCCTCTCCGAGCGGTCGGATTTCGCGCGGGCTGTCACCGATGCGGGGCTCACCTTCATCGGACCACCCGCCGACGCGATGGACGCGATGGGCAACAAGACGCGCGCCCGCGAGCACATGGTTCGCGCCGGCGTACCGGTGGTGCCGGGCGACAACGGCGAGGGCGGGCGCGGCTTCCCGACGGCGCAGGCGGCACTGGATGCGGCGCGCCGGATCGGCTTCCCGGTGATGCTCAAGGCAGCGGCGGGCGGCGGCGGCAAGGGAATGCGCCTGTGCGACGACGAGAAGAAGTTCGAGGCGGCGTTCCACGGGGCGCAGCGCGAGGCCAAGAGCGCGTTCGGTGATGACACGGTCTATCTCGAGAAGGCGGTGGTGCGGCCGCGCCACGTCGAGGTGCAGGTGTTCGCCGACACGCAGGGGAGCGTGGTGCACCTCTTCGAGCGCGACTGCTCGGTGCAGCGGCGCCATCAGAAGGTGATCGAGGAGGCGCCGTCGCCGGTGGTGACACCGGAGCTGCGGGCGCGGATGGGCGAGGTGGCGTGCACCGCGGCGCGGGCGGTCCGCTACGTCGGCGCGGGGACGTGCGAGTTCCTGGTCTCGCAGGAGGGCGAGTTCTATTTCCTGGAGATGAACACGCGCCTGCAGGTGGAGCACGCGGTGACCGAGATGATCACCGGGCTCGATCTGGTGCGCTGGCAGATCGCCGTCGCAGAGGGCCAGCCGCTGCCGCTCCAGCAGGAGCAGATCCAGGCGCGCGGGGCGGCGATCGAGTGCCGGATCTACGCAGAGGATCCGGTGCGCTTTCTTCCGTCGCCCGGCAGAATCACGTCGCTGCGGACCCCCGCCGGGCCGTTCGTGCGCGACGACTCCGGGGTGTACGCGGGGTCGGAGATCTCGATCTACTACGACCCGATGATCTCCAAGCTGATCGTCTGGGCCGACACGCGCGCTGAAGCAATAGACCGGATGGGGCGGGCGCTCGCGGAGTACCGGGTGGGCGGGATCAAGACCAACCTCGCGTTCCATCGCCGGGTCATGAAGAACCGCGAGTTCCAGTCGGGCGACTACGACACCTCGTTCATCGAGCGGCACAAGGCGGAGCTGTGCGTGGCGGGAGGCGACGACGCGGGGGTGCTCGACGACGCGCTCGCGGCGGCGGCGATCCACGCGGTGAGCGAGCTGCCACCGCCGGTGGTGGCAACGGAGGAGGGCGGGATCTCGGCGTGGCGGCAGCGGGGCTGGCGGGGGTAGGGCACTGAGCGGGGCCGAGCGGGTAGGGGGTGTATAGGTAGGCGTATACCGCGAATGAAGGTCTACCTCCCCGAGGTCATGGGGTGCTTAACGGAGAAGGGGGTCCCTCCGCTCACGGAGTCGTAGTCGTAGTCGTAGTCGATTCAGGGGCACTCGCGCGCGGGGGATCACCTCTCCGGCACAAGCGCGTGAGCATCTCCACGATGCGGGTCAGCAACTCCATGGCCTGTGACGTAGAGCTTCTGGTAGGCCAGCAGGGGCATCCTCCTGTGTGGCCAGGG
>SHYY01000043.1 GCA_009692555.1 Myxococcales bacterium | reverse complement strand
CAGGGGGGTCGGTTGGCAGGAGGAATTTGTTGCGGGAGGAAGTTCGATTGCCGTCGCTGCGGACGGGACGACTACGACTACGACTACGACTACGACTACGTGACGAGCAAGAGCCAGCAAGAGGGCCCCCTCCGCTGTTAAGCACCCGTTGGAGCCGGTTCGACCGGACCGCCAGGCAGACGCTTTCTCGACGGGGGACGAGACGCTCCGTGGACCGGATGCCCAGGCAGGCGGGTTCGCGACGCGAGAACTTCGGCGCTATACTGCCGGCGGTGGAAGACCCGTCCACAAGCATGAACGCGCTCCTGCGGGGCCTCCCGAAGGTCGACGAGGTGCTGCGGCAGGGGGCTGCGGTCCAGCTCCTGTCGCGAGCCCCGCGCTGGGCAGTGGTGGCGGCGATCCGCGACGAGATCGACGGGCTGCGGGGCCGGCTCCTTGCGGGCGGCGAGCCAGGATTGGATGCCTGGGAGATCGGAGGGCGGGCGCTGGAGGACCGGGTCGACCGGCTGCTCCGCCCGTCGCTGACGCGGGTTCTGAACGCCACCGGGGTTGTGCTCCACACCAACCTCGGTCGCGCGCCGCTGGCCGCCGCCGCGATCGCCCGCGTCGAAGCGGTAGCCCGCGGCTACTGCAACCTCGAGTACCGGCTCGACGAGCGCCGCCGCGGATCCCGCCACGAGCACATCGCCGCCCTGCTCGGCTCGCTCACCGGCGCCGAGGCGGCGCTGGTGGTCAACAACAACGCCGCGGCGGTGCTGCTCGCCCTCGCCGGCCTCGCCGCCGGACGCGAGGTGATCGTCTCGCGCGGCGAGCTGGTGGAGATCGGCGGATCGTTCCGCATCCCCGACGTGATGCGCGCCTCGGGGGCCCGCCTGGTCGAGGTCGGCACCACCAACCGCACCCACGCCAGGGACTACGAGCGCGCGATCACCGCCGAAACCGCGCTCCTCCTCAAGGTCCACCAGTCCAACTTCGCGCAGATCGGCTTCACCGCCGAGGTGAGCGTGGCCGACCTGGTGGCGATCGGCCGCGCGCGCGGCGTTCCGACGGTGGTCGACCTCGGCTCGGGCAGCCTGATCCCATCGGCGTCGCTGGGCGCGGGGATCGAAGCCGAGCCCACCTCGATCGATCTGGTGGCGGCAGGCGCCGATCTCGTCACCTGCTCGGGCGACAAGCTCCTCGGCGGGCCGCAGGCGGGCCTGCTCCTCGGGCGCACCGCGGTGATCGAGCGGCTACGCACGAACCCGCTCCTCCGCGCGCTGCGCCCCGACAAGATGACGCTCGCCGCGCTCGAGGCCACGCTCGAGCTCTACCGCGACGGGCGGGCCGCCGCCGAGGTGCCAACGCTGGTGATGCTCGGCGCGCCGCACGAGACCCTGCGGGCGCGCGCCATGCGGCTGCTCGAACTCCTGCGCACCCGTGCCCCGTGGCTCTCGGCGCAGGTGATCGAGGTGCGCTCCGCTGTCGGTGGAGGCGCGCTGCCGCGCTCGGAGCCGCCCTCGTTCGCGGTGGCGGTGACCCACCCGCGCCTGACCTCGGAAGCCCTCGACGCGCGCCTCCGCGCCGCCGAACCGCCGCTCGTCGCCCGCATCGCCGACGGACATTTGCTCGCCGATGTTCGCACGCTCACCGAAGGGGATCTCGAACTGGCAGCCGCCGCTTTCGCCACCACCTCCGCGTCGGCACAGGAGCCGCGCGTCCCCGGGGGGCCCTCGAAGGAGCCGTGATCGCCTTGCTCAATACCAATGTCCTGGTCCTGAACCGTCACTACCAGCCGGTCCACGTCACGTCTGCCAAGCGCGCCTTCTCGCTGCTCTACATCGGCGCGGCGCGGGTGATCGAGCCGGACTACCGCACCTTCGACTTCGACTCCTGGGCCGCCCTCGGCGCCGCCAGCGGGGACGATGTGGTGCGCACCATCGGCCGCGCGATCCGCATTCCGCGCGTGATCATGCTCCAGCTCTACGATCGCCTGCCGCGCAGCAAGGTCCGCTTCAGCCGCCTCAATATCTACGCGCGCGACGACAACACCTGCCAGTACTGCGGCCAGCAGCTGCCGCGCACGCACCTGAACCTCGACCACGTCGCCCCGCGCGCCCAGGGCGGCCGCACCACCTGGGAGAACGTGGTCTGCAGCTGCGTGCCCTGTAATCTAAAGAAGGGCGCGCGCACTCCGTCGCAGGCCGGGATGACCCTCCTCCGCCCGCCGGAGCGGCCCCGGTGGACCCCGACCTTCCGCGCCCCCGGCGGCAAGGTCACGCACCGCGAGTGGCTGCCGTTTCTCGGCCTCGCCGACGCTTCGTACTGGAACACTGAGCTGGTCGACGAGGACGACTAGGCCTTATTCGTGCTTCTCGGTTGCCGCGAGGACCATATCCACCGTCGCTGCGGCGCCGGTCTTCTTGACCACCAGGATGAGCGTGTAGGTCATCCCATCGCCGTTCATCTCGGCCTGCACCAGCGCGTGGTCGGTCATCAGCGGAGTGAGCTTTTCCTTCTTCTTGCCGAAGGCCGGCGGGAGATCGCCGATCTCGATCACCTTCCACTGGACCATCGAGCCGAGGTCCATCGGCAGCGTGTCCATCAGCACCTTGTCGGCGAAGAGACACTTCAGCAGCGCCGGGTAGGCCGCCGCGTTCTTCGCGCCGACCATCGCCTTGCATTTGCGGACGTCGGGGCCGGCCACCGGGCCGATGCCGTCGACGGCGAAGGGGAAGGAGGTGGAGCTGTTGAGCTTGTCCGCACGCTGATCGCGCAGGCCCGAGAGCCACGCGCGGGCCCCGGCGCGGGCCTCCTCGCTGGTGGGCCTCGCGGGCACGGCGGCGGCCGGTGGTGGCAACGGTGCCGACGGTGGTGGCGCCTCCGCCCCGGCCCGCAGCGACGCGAAAGAAAGCAGCAATGACGCCCCCCATATCACCTGGCGCTGTCCCATGCCGACCACCGTAAACCTGGGCTGCAGAAAAAGCCAATCATGGGGAAGAGCCAGGGGACCGCTCGGCCCGGTTTTCCCTTGATCGCGGGCACGGCGTCCCCAGGAATGGCGCCGGAGGTCGCTCATAAAAGGCATCGTTTTCACCGAGTTCCTGGAGATGGTCGAGGACAAGTTCTCGCCGGCGATCGCCGACCAGCTCATCGGCGCGGCGAACCTGCCGTCGGGCGGCGCCTATTCCGGGGTGGGCACCTACGACCACAAGGAGATGGTGGCGCTGGTCACCGAACTGTCGAAATCCACCTCGATCGCGGTGCCGGAGCTCCTGCGCACCTTCGGCCGCCACCTCTTCGGCCGCTTCGTCGCCGGCTACCTGCAGTTCTTCACCGGCGTGCCCTCGGCCTTCGCCTTCCTCGAGCGGATCGAGCACCACATCCACGTCGAGGTGCGGAAGCTCTACCCCGACGCCGAGTTGCCGACGTTCGAGCACCACTCGCCGGCCGAGGGATTGCTCGAGCTGACCTACCGATCGTCCCGCGGGCTCGTGGATCTCGCCGAAGGCCTCATCCAGGGCTGCGTGGAGCACTTTGGCCAGCGCGCGGAGATCAGGCGCGAGGACCTCTCGGGAGGGTTCGAGAGGATCGAGATCGGGCCGATGGTGCGGGAGATCGCAGCGACGGTGCAGCCCCTGGTGGAGAAGAACCACAATCGACTGTGCCTCCTCTGCCCGCCGGATATCGGGTTCTTCCAGGGTGACCTCACCCGATCGGGCAAACTGGACGCCGACGGTGCCGGCGGGGGCAGCATCGGCAGGACCCTGCGCGGTTCGCGGCGCGGACGGAGAGGGATGATGGCGAAGATTCTGCTCGTCGAGGACAACGAGATGAACCGCGACATGCTGTCGCGGCGCCTGATCAAGCGCGGCTTCACGGTGGCCCTCGCGGTCGATGGTGAGCAGGGTGTGACGATGGCGCGCACCGAGAAGCCCGACCTCATCCTGATGGACATCAGCCTCCCGGTGAAGGACGGCTGGACCGCGACGCGCGAGCGGAAGGCGTCGCCCGACACCGCGGGCATTCCGATCGTCGCCCTGACCGCTCACGCGATGGCGGGGGACCGCGAGCGGGCCCTCGCGATGGGGTGCGACGACTACGACAGCAAGCCGGTCGACCTCCCGCGGCTGCTCGGGAAGATCGAGGCGCTGTTGAAGGGAACCCGGGGAAATAGTGGAACAGAGTAGCTTGCCGGGGGCGACCCCCGACGCCTGGAGTCGGATCCGCCACCAGCTGCGGACGCCCTTGAACGCGATCCTCGGCTACAGCGAAATGCTGATCGAGGACGCCGTGCTGCTCCCCGAGGGCGCCGGGTGCGTGGGCGAGCTGCAGAAGATCCACGAGGCGGGCTCGCTCGCGCTCCACTTCGTCAACGAGGGGCTCTCCCAGGGACGGCAGGAGACCGAGCGCGACGACTTCGGCGCGCTCGCCGAGCACGTGCGGCGGACCCTGCAGCCGCCGATCGATGAGGTGTTCGATCGCAGCCGGCGCCTGCTCGATGGAGCGGGCGCCGCCGCGTACGGCGAAGGATTCGTTCCGGACCTGGAGAGGATCCGCGACGCGTAGCGCCGCTTCATGGCGCTGGTCGACGAACTGTTGACCAAGGGGCACCTCGACGAGGGAGACGCGCTGGTGCCGCCGGTCATGGGGGCGCGGCCGACCGAAAACAGCGGACTGTTCCCGATCGCCTTCGCCACCGCCCCGGGCGACGGTGGAACGCTCCTCGTCGTCGATGACAACGAGGTGAACCGCGATGTGCTGTCGCGCCGCCTGACGCGCCAGGGTCACCGCGTGCTTTTGGCCAGCAATGGCAGCGAGGCGCTCGTCACCCTCGCGTGCGGCGGCGTCGACATGATGCTGCTCGACATCCTGATGCCGGAGATGGACGGGTACCAGGTGCTCGAGGAGCTGAAGCGCGACCCGCTCCTGTGCGACCTCCCGGTGATCATGATCTCGGCGCTCGGCGACGTGGAGAGCGTCGTGCGTTGCATCGAGATGGGCGCCGAGGACTACCTGCCCAAGCCCTTCGACCCGGTGCTGCTGCGCGCGCGCATCGGCTCGTCGCTGGCGAAGAAGCGCATGCGCGACCGGGAGCGGCGCTACATTGAGGAGATCCGGGCGGCGCAGGAGCAGTCGGAGGCGCTGCTCCTCAACGTGCGGCCCAAGGCGATCGCCGATCGACTGAAGGCGGGCGAGAGCGCCATCGCCGACGACTTCCGCGCGGTGACGGTATTGTTCGCCGACCTCGTTGGCTTCACGCTGTTCGCGGCCCAGCGCTCGGCGGCGCGCGTGGTCAAGCAGCTCAACGAGATCTTCTCCGCCTTCGACCGCCTCGCCGAGTTCTACGGCGTCGAGAAGATCAAGACCATCGGCGACGCCTACCTCGCCGTCGGCGGCCTTCCGGTGCCGCGCCCCGACCACGCGCAGGCGATCGCCGAGCTGGCGCTCTCGATGCGCGAGGAGATCCATCGGATCAACCTCATCACCGGGGAGAAGTTCTTCCTGCGCATCGGCATCCACAGCGGACCGGTGGTGGCGGGGATCATCGGCACCAAGAAGTTCAGCTATGACCTGTGGGGGGACACGGTGAACACCGCCAGCCGGATGGAATCGCACGGCATCGCCGACGAGATCCAGTGCTCGGTGGCGACGTGGCAGGTGTTGAAGGATCGCTACGCCTTCGAGGCGCGCGGCACCATCGACGTGAAGGGCATGGGGCGGATGGCGACGGCGCTCCTGCGCGGCCGGCTCGCGGCGGAGCCGATCTGAGCGGGAGCGTTCTTCGCTCGCGCGTGGCTGCGAGCCTCGCGATCGCCTCCGAGAGCGCCCCGCTCCCGGTCACCGGCGCGCCATGGCGCAGCGCCACGCCTTCGGAGAGCCCGATCTCCACCTCGATCCCGAGCGCGCCGTCCCGCTCGAGCAGGAGCAGCCCCCGCGCTGCCCCGGCGTTCTCGGATGCGATGATCACGATCTTCTTCAGCACCTCGTCGAGCGCCACCTCCCCGGCGATCGCCTGCGACGCCTTGAGCACCGAGACGAGGTCCAGCGCGCCGGACGAGTCCTGCGTCGTGGTGGTCGAGATACGCGCGCCATCGGGTCGCTGCTCGCGCGCGGCGAGGAGCTCCGGGTGGCGAGCTTCGAGGTGCGCGACCTTCGCCGTGGCGCCCCGCAACCGGTAGAGGTGCCGCGCCTTCGCGAGGTAGGCGCCCGCCAGCTCGGGCTCTCCGTCGGCGAGCCAGAAGCGTCCGAGCAGCTCGTTGCCGAGCGCCTCCTCCTGCTGGAAGTCGTTCTCGCGCGCCAGCTCGATCGCGCGGCGGTAGAGGGCTCGCGCCTGGTCCTTCCTGCCGTCGGCGCGCGCACGCTCCGCCTCGACGAGCGTGTGCTTGTGGAGAAAGTTCATCGGCGCGTGGTCTGCGCACTTCTTCAGCGCCTCCTGCTGCGCGGCGACGCGCGCGAGGTGGGCCGCCCTCTCCTCAACGGCGCATTCGCCGAGCACCGCGAGCCGCGAGAGCGAGTCGTACATCTGGAACACAGGCACATGGATCAGCGCCACCATCCCCGACAGGTAGGGCGCGAGCGCGTCCGCGCTGGCGAGCGCCGCCGCGGGATCGCCGAACAGATAGCAGAGCATCATCTTGTTGACGAGGAGATTGCAGATCGCCGACGCCTCGGCGGCCGCGATGTGGACGGGAAGCATCCGGTCCTCGTCGAACGCCTCGCCGACGACGCGGCGTGGATCGGCGCTCTGGCCCGTCAGGTTGTGGATCACCTGGAGGCACTGCTCGGTGATGCGCAGCGCGGTGAACAGCTTGAGTTGGCGCAAGATCCGTAGGTACTTCACGGTCTCCCGCGTGCGCTCCTGGAGGTCGAGCCCGAGGAAGATGCCCTGCACCGAGCGCATCATCAGCGACCACGCCGCGAACTCGTGGTCACCGGTCTCGAGCGCGGCCTGGTACAGCGACGGGAACGTGCGGAACGGCTCGCGCAGGTGCTCCTTCCAGAAGCGGATGTAGGTGCAGGTGATGTACTTCGTGCGCGCCTCGTACTCCTTGGCGTTGAAGCGGTCCGACACGCGGATGGCCATCTGGCCGAACCGATAGCCGGCGTCCATGTCGCCGACCACGCCGCACAGGATGATCCCGTAGGTCGAGTAGGAGTAGGCCGAGGCGGTCGAGTTGCCGACGCGCGCCGCCAGTCCCACCGCCTTGAACACGATCAGCGGGAACAGCGCAGGTCGCCCCACGTAGGCGGCAGAGGTGATGTTGGTCAGGATGCGCCGGGCGGCCCGGTGGGTGGGATCGGTCACCTCCGGCAGTTCCGCCATCTGTTCGACGGTGAGCCCGGTAGCCTGGAGCTGCCCCATGGTCTCCCCGAGCGCCGCCATCACATCGGCCGGCTGGGGATCCGCCGGGAAGTCGACCCCGAGCAGCGCCAGGATCTCGAGGGCCTTCGCGATCCCGTCGCCCAGCTCCGCCTTGGCGATCGCCGCCGCGATCAGGATCTCGTAGACCCGCACCCTGTCGAGCAGCGTGATCGGCTGCGCGAGCATCGCGGCGACGTAGCGACCCATCGGGTCGAAGTCCGTGGTCAGCTGGCACCCCTCCGCCGCCTCCACATGGAGCGCGAGCGCGAGATCGTGCTGGCGCTCCCACGCCCCCTCGCCGAGGAGCGCGAGCCCCGCCTTGGCGCAGGCCAGCGCGTTGCCGTGGGCGACGGAGGCCTTCGCCTTCTGCGCGGCCCCGAGGTTGAGCTGCGCGAGGTCGTCCCGCTCCGCCTCCGATCCCAGCGCCGCGCTGCCCAGGTTCATGTGGTTGACGATCGCGAAGAGGCGCTCCTGGCGCTCCGCCGGGCTGCTGTCCTCGCGCATGCAGCGGCCGACCTGCAAATGGATCAAGCGCTTGTCGCCGTCGGCGATGAGGGAGCAGGCGGCCTGTTGCACGCGATCGTGAAGGAAGCGGTAGACGACCGAGCGGCTGCGGGCGACGCTCGCCCCCCCCTCCGCCGCTTCGTCGCTCTGCGCGAACTTGTAGGCGTCCCCGACGGGGAGCACGAGGCCCTCCCTAAGTCCCGGCCACAGCGCAGTCGCGGTGTCGGCGGGAGTGCGACCGCTGACCGAGGCGAGCGTGCGGAGGTCGAACGACGCGCCGATGCAGGCCGCCATCCGGAGTGCGGCGAGCGCATCCGGTGGCTGCTTCTGGAGCTTCGCCACCATCAGGGTGACGACGTTATCGGTCATCCCCTTCGCAAGGATGCGCGCCGTATCCCAGCGCCACGCCCTCGCCGCGAGGTCGAAGTCGATCAGCCCCTCATCGTGAAGGGCCAGCAGGAACTGATTGAGAAAGAAGGGATTACCGCCGGTCTTCTCGACGCAGATCTCCGCCAGCGGAAGGGCGCGCTCGCCATCACAGCGCAGGGTGTCGCCGATCAGCTGCACGCAGTGGCCGAGGTGGAGCGGGCCGAGCGTGATCCGGTGCACCACCGCGCTCGCCTTCTTCATCTCGTCGAGGGTGAACGTGAGCGGGTGGGCTCCGTCGACCTCGTTGTCGCGGTAGGCCCCGATGAGGAACATGTACTTCGTGTCGCCGTCGCTCATCAGGAGCTCCAGCAGACGGAGCGACGGCGCGTCGGCCCACTGGAGGTCGTCGAGGAAGATCGCGAGCGGGTGGTCGGCGGCGGCGAAGGTGCGCACGAAGCGCTCGAACACCATGTTGAAGCGGTTCTGCGCTTCGGCCGGTGGGAGCTCCGGCAGCGCCGGCTGCGGCCCGACGATCAGCTCCACCTCGGGGATGACCTGCACGATCACCTGCCCGTTCGGCCCGAGCGCCGACGCGATCTTCTCGCTCCACGCAGCCAGGCGCTCTTCGGACTCGGTGAGAAGCTGCTGCACCAGCCCCTGGAACGCCTGGATCAGCGAGGCGTAGGGGATGTTGCGGTTGAACTGATCGAACTTTCCCGAG
The DNA here is from genome assembly GCA_009692555.1 of Myxococcales bacterium. Lineage (GTDB taxonomy): Bacteria > Myxococcota_A > Polyangia > Palsa-1104 > SHYY01 > SHYY01. The sequence goes on along the minus strand of SHYY01000043.1, from coordinate 27,134 downwards.
ATGAAAAAGCCGCGCTGACGGACGATCGGCTTGTGCACCTCGTGGACGAGCGCCGACTTTCCGATGCCCGACTGGCCCGCCACGAGCATCATCTCGCGCGTGCCGCCGCTCACCCGATCGAAGGCATCGAGCAGCGTCTTCACCTCGCGCTCGCGGCCATAGAGCTGCTGCGGGATCTGGAACGCGGCGGACACCTCGTCGGTGGCGATCGGAAAGTGGGCGATCGCCCCGGCCGCCGCGAGGGAGTCCACGCAGCGCACCAGATCAGCCTCGAGGGCCGCCGCGCTCTGGTAGCGCTCCTCGGCGCGCTTCTGCAGGAGTTTGCCCAGGATCTGCGAGATCACCAGCGGCAGCTCCGGGTTCACCTCGTGCGCGGGCGTCGGCACCCGCGCGATGTGGAAGTGAACCAGCTCCATCGGGTCCTGCGAGGCGAAGGGTAGCTGCGTGGTGAGCAGTTGATAGAAGGTGACGCCGAGCGAGTAGAGATCGGTGCGGTAGTCGAGCGCGCGGTTCATGCGTCCCGTCTGCTCGGGCGACATGTACGCGAGCGTTCCTTCGAGCACGTTCGGGTGGAGGATCGCCGGTGTCTCGCGCGACAGCTCCGTCGAGATCCCGAAATCGATCACGCGCAGCACCCCCGTCTCCCGGTTCCAGAGGATGTTCGACGGGTTCAGGTCCTTGTGCATGATGTGGTGCGCGTGGATGCGAGAGAGCGCGCGCGCCACCGCCAGGAACAGGCGCAGCGCCTCGGCGAGGTCGGTCGCGGCGAGCGCGGTGCCGCCGAAGTCCTCGAGGACGATCGCCAGGCTGCAGGCTGCTCCTGTACTTGCGCAGCTCGTGCGCGCCTATCACGCCGTCGCCCGCCAGTGCCCGCGTCATCTCGTACTCGCGGCGCAAGCGCGCGAGCTGGTCGGCCGACGGGAACTCGGTGCTCGGCATCTTGAGGACGACGGACGCCTGATCCTCGTCGCGGGTCGCCCGGTAGATGAGGGAGTTGCGGCTCTCGAAGATCGTTCGGTGGATGGTGTAACCCGGCAGCGCGCTCATGACGTCCCCTTCGCAGCGGCGGCGCGTGAGACGCTGCATCCGCAGGCCTGAGGGCACAGTGGCACGGTGGTCGCCCCTGCCCCGGACCCAAGTGGCGCCCCTTTCGCGCCTGGATCGCCACATGCTACCGTCGGCAAGTCAGCCTCACTTTGCTCCTCGACACCACGCTTCCCTCACCAGCCGGAGAAGACCGTGACAGTCCGCACCGGGCATATGCTGATCGGCCTCGGCCTGTTGAAAGCCGTCGTGGGTGTCGCGGTGTATTCACGCGAGCTGGGCGACCTCGGCCGCGAGGGAGTCTTCGCCACCGTGACGGACGCGGGCACCCGCGGGGCGGCGCTGTGGTTCCTGCTCGCGGCAGGCTTGATGATCCTTCTCGGGTGGGTCGTCGCCGACGGCGAACGTCACGGCAGGCCCCCTTCCCTGGTCCCATCGAGTCGCCGGATGCACTGAATGCGGCGGCGGTTCCCCAGGGGTCGCTGGGGCGGGGGACACGCGCTGGGTTCGAGTCGACTGGAAGGCGGAAGTTCCTCCTGGTGCCACCCTGAAGCTGCGAGCCCGCGCGCGCGCCGCTCCGGCTGATCGCGATCCGGGTCGTCCACTGGTGCCCGTATTGTCCAGGATAGGGGGCGTGAGTGGGGAGTGAGTGGGGCGTGAGGCGGCGATGAGACCGCCGACGGCGGAGCGCGCGATCGCTGACGAAGCCAAGGCGGTACACCCGTCGGGCCTGCGCTACGATCTCCGGATGAAGATCGCGGCGAAGCTGTATGAGGAGGCGCTCCATCTCGATGAGACAGAGCGTGCGGCGCTCGCGCTCAAGCTGCTGGATTCCGTGTCGCAGCCCGACACCCTGGACGAGGCGGCCTGGATCGCGGAGATCGAGCGCCGCGCCCGACGCGCCCTTTCGAGCGAGGAGCCGGGAAGCGACCTCGACGAGGCGCTCGATCGGATCGAGCGCGATCTCGGATTGTGAGGCGGCTCCGCCTCGATCCGGCAGCGGAAGCGGAGCTCAGGGAAGCTGCCGCATGGTATCGGGAACGGTCCCCGGAAGCGGCGAGGCGCTTCCTCCGGGACCCGGCGATCGAGCCACCCGTTCGTCGTGCGCTGCTGGATGGCTTCCCCTGCGCCCTGGTCTTCATCGTCGGGCCGGAAGCGGTCCATGTGCTGGCGGTCGCCCACACACACCGCTCGCCTGGATACTGGATCGATCGAATTCGCGCCGGCTGACGTCTGTCCCCGGACCCAGGGGACCCTGTGGAGCCTTCGGCGGGTCGATGAGGCTCAGTGCGCGTGCGCGACGTTGCTCGTTTTCCTGTGCTCGTCCACGTGCTCGTTCACGAGTGAGTCGTGCGCCGTGCACATTCACGGCCACGGCCACGAACGGACTCCTTGCGATCACACCCGAGTTGAAGGGCAGACGGCAACGACTCTTCCCCTCCGTGATAGACTCCCGCCCCGCATGCCGGAGCCCCCTCTCCCCTCCCGCCGCGCCCCGCCGCCCCCTCCGGTCACCGACGGGCGCCCGCCCCCAAAGGGCGCGATCGATCAGCTCATCGACCTCGGCCGCGACGAGGTCGGCGCGGGCTCCGAGCGCAAGCGCGGCGATGATCTCCGCGTCCGCCTCGCCCTGCTCTCCTGGGACGGGCGCGGCGATCCCCTCACGGCCGCCGCCTGGCTGGAGGGCGTCGACCACCCGGCTGCCCACGCCCTGCGCCTGCAGCTCGCGCTGCTCTCCCCCGATCGCGCCGATCTGTCGCGCCTCTCCGAGGAGGCCCTCCGCCGCGGCCAGCCTCTGGAGCTGGCCGAGCTTGGCGAGCTCTGCCTCTGGCGCAGCGACGATCCGGGACGCGCCGCCCAGCTGCTCGCGGCCGGCGGCGCCACCAGCGGCAGCGACGTCCGCGAGGGGCTCGCGATCGCGCTCGACCTCGCCGGCCGCCACGCCGAGCTCTGCACCCTGCTCGAGCGGGATGGGGACCGCGAGGATCTCATCGCCGCCGCCCAGACCGCCCAGGATCGCCTCGATCAGCGTGACGCCGCGCGCGCCCTCCTCCGCCGCGCCAGCTTGCGCTCCGGGCCGCCCGATCCCTACCTGATCGAGCGGCTGCTCGAGCTCCCTCCGGACGATCGCGCGGCGCTCCTGCGCGCCCGGCTGGAGCTGCTCGCGACCGATCCCGCGACCGCCGGCGAGCGCGCCGCGACCCAGTTCGAGCTGGCGGCGGCCATCGAGGAGAGCGCCCCCGCCGAGGCCGACGGGCTGCTCGCCGCGCTCGAGGGCTCCTCCGACTTCGGCCGCCACCTCGCCCTCCGCGCCCGTGCTCGCGTGGCAGCCGCCCGCGGCGATCACCGGGCCACGGCAGCCGCCTGGGCGTCGCTCGGCCGGCTCGGTGGGAACAGCCCCTGGTCGCGTGCCTGCGCCCGCCGCGCCGCGGAGCTCTCCGAGACCCGGGCGGGCGACCCCGCCGCCGCCGAGGCGATCTACAGCCGTCTCCACGCCGCCGACCCGGGCCACAAGGTGATCACCCGCGCCCTGGTACGGCTGCTCCTTGCCCGCCAGGCGCCCGGCGAGGCGGCGCCGGTCCTCGAGGCCTTCGCCCGCGCCCGTGGCGAAGAGGGACGCTCCGCCCTTCTGCGCGCCGCCCGCGCCGCCGAGGCCGCCGAGGCCCGCCCACAGTGGGCCCCGATCGCGGGCGCACCGACGGCTCCGACGGCAGTAGACCGGTGGAGGGCCGCCGCGGGCCCCTTAGGCCACCGCGAGGCGCTGGAGGCCCTGGCCCGCGCCCACCGACGAGCCGGCGAGCGGCTTCCTCTCGCCCAGGTCTACCGCCGCCTCGCCGCCCATCTCGATCCGCGCGCCGCCGCGGCCTATCTCACCGTCGCCGGCACCCTCGCCCTCGAGGCGGGCGATCTGCGCGACGCCGATGACCTCCTCCGCGAAGCGACCACCCGCGACCCGAGCGATCTGCTCGCCCACGCCGCCCGCGCCCTGTGCGCCCGCGCCGCCGGTCCCTCGCGCGTCGCGGAGTTCGCCGCCGCCCTGGCCGCCGAGCTGGAACTGGTCGAAAACCCGGCCACGCGCGCCGACCTCCTCCGCCAGCGCGCCCGCCTCGCGAGCCAGCTCGCCGACCTCCCCACCGCCGAGGAGGCCTACGGCCGCGCCCTCGCGATCGAGCCCGACGATCCGACCACCCTCCACGAGCTGTCGCGCATCTCCTTCGACCTCGGCCGCTTTCCGCGCGCCGTCGAGCTGCGCGAGCGCGCCGCGGCCCTCCAGGGCGGCACCCTCGGCGCCGGCTGGCTGTGCGAGGTGGGCGCGATCCACGAGCGCCACCAGGGCGACGACGAGCGGGCCCGCAGCGCCTACCAGCGTGCCCGCGAGCTCGACGAGCGATCGCGCCCCGCGCTGCACGCCCTCGCCGCCCTCCACCGCAAACACAAGCGCCTCCCCGAGCTGCTCGACGTCCTGCGCTGCGAGATCCGGATCGCCCCCGACCGCGAGACCCGGCTCGCGGTGCAGCTCGAGATCGGCCGATCGGCCGAGGCCGCGGGATCGGCCGCCGGCTCCGACGCTCAGGCCGCGCTCGACGCCTGGCGCGACGCTCTGCGGATCGACGCCATCAACGCCGAGGCGCTGGCGGGCGTCGAACGCCTGTGCCGCGCGGGCGGCCTGTGGGCCGATCTGGCGGAGGTGCTGGCGCGCGTGCCGCGGGTCGGCTCGTCGCACACCCTGCATGTCCTCGGTGAGGCCTTCGAGCACCTCGGCCAGTGGCAGAAGCTCGCCGAGGTGCGCGAGCAGGAGGTGATCCTCCCCGAGGTCGCCGCCGATCGCCCGCGCCTCGCCGCGCTCGCCCGCAGCCTCGCCGAACTCCACGAGGAGAAGCTCGACGACCTCGACGCCGCCGCGCGCGCCTGGCACCGCGTCGACGAGGCGGTGGGCGATCTCGACGCCGTGCGCGCGCTGCAGCGGATCTACGCCGCGCGCGGCCGGTTCGCCGATCTCGCGGCCTCGATCGAGCGCGAGCTGACCTACATCCAGCCGCGCGCCGGCGGCACGCTGCTCGATCCCGAGCGCGCCCTCGATCTGTGGCTCCGCCTCGGCGATGTTCGTCGTCTCTCGCTGAACCGCCCCGGCCCGGCCGCCGAGGCCTACGAGCGCGCCCTCGAGTCGGCGCCCGCCCACCCCGCCGCCCTCGCCTCGCTCGCCGAGCTGTACGCCAAGCTGGAGCGGCCGCGCGATCTCGAGCGCGTGATCGACCTCCGTGCCGCCGCCACCGTCGACCCCCACGAGCGCGCCGCGCTGCTGATCCAGAAGGGCGAGCTGCTGGAGCGAACTGGCAAGAGCGGCGATCTCGACGAAGCCCTCTCCGCCTTCGCCGGCGCCTTCGCGATCGACCCCGGCAGCCGCTCCGCCTTCACCGCCCTCGAGCGCCTGTGCTACCGCCGCGAGCGCTGGCGCGAGGCGATGGAGCTCTACGACCGCGCGATCCAGCTGGTCGAGACCCAGAAGTCGCGCTCCTACCGCCTCGCCGATCTCTACGCGCGCCGCGGCCAGGTCCAGCTCCAGCACCTCGGTGAGCCTGCCGAGGCGGCGGTGAGCTACCTGCGGGTCCTCGAGCTCGACCCCGACGGTGACGTCGCCCAGACCGCCCTCGAGCGGATCTTCTCCCAGCAGAGCGACTTCGCCGCGCTGATCGGCGCCTACGAGCGCCGCGCCGAGCTGCTGCGCGACGACGGCAAGCGCACCGAGGTGCTGCGCCGGGCCGCCCGCGTCGCCTCCGCCAAGCTGCGCGATCCCAAGCGCGCCGCGCTCCTCTACGAGCGCCTCCACGCCACCGATCCCACCGACGCCGAGGCCCTCGACGCCCTCGAGCGCCACTTCGAGACCGGGCGCGAGTGGGACAAGCTGATCGACATCCTGCGCACCCGCCTCTCCCTCACCGCCGGCGGCGACGACGCGATCAAGCTCCACCTCCGCATCGCCACCCTGTGCGAGGAGGGCAAGCACGACGCCGAGCTGGCGATCGAGGCCTACCGCAAGATCCTCGAGGTCGCGCCTTCCCACCGCGCCGCCCTCGACGCCCTCGCCCGCCTCTACGAGGGCACCGAGAAGTGGCCCGAGCTGGTCGACGTCACGCGCCGCCAGATCCGCGTCGTCACCGACCGCGCCCAGAAGGCGCTGATGTACTTCAAGTGCGGCTCGGTGATGGAGTCCAAGTTCAACAAGGACGACGACGCGATCCGCTACTACGACGCCGCGATCCGCACCTCGCCCTCCTGCCTCCCCGCGGTCCACGGCCTGCGCGATCTCTACCTCCGCCGCGAGGACTGGCCGCAGGTGGTGAAGTCGCTCGAGCTGGAAGCCAAGCTGTGGACCGAGGAGAAGGAGCGCGCCGGCGTGCTCGCCCACATCGGCACCATCTACGGCGACAAGCTGCGCGACGTCGACCGCGCGGTCTGGTACTTCGAGGCCGCGCTGGGGGTCGACGCCGGCTGCCTCGCCGCCAACCGCTCGCTGTTCGAGGTGTTCTTCGCGCGCGGCGACTACGCCCGCGCCCTCCCCGTCGGACAGCTCCTCACCCAGAAGGTGATGCGCGAGGGCGATCCCGAGGAGCGCAGCGAGTTCTACCGCAAGCGCGCGATCGTCGCCCGCGAGACCGGCGACCTCGCCGCCGCCGCCGAGTCGCTGGTGGTGGGCCTCGAGATCCGCCCCGATCACGTCGCGGCGCTCGATCTCCTGGTCGACCTGGCGAGCGCCGACCTCGCCGCGGCGTCGCAGGACGGGCGCGGCCTCTGCTACGACTTCGCCACCACCTTCCGCGAGCTCGAGAAGCTCTACCGCAAGCGCGACTCCGGCCACCTCCTGGCGCGCGTCCTGTGCGGCCTCGGGGCGCTCCAGGAGCGCGAATACGAGATCGACAAGGCGGAGCAGCTCTACCGCGAGGCGCTCGCGCTTGCCCCCGACGATTACGCGGTGGTCGACGCCGGCGCCTGGCTCGATGTCCGCCTGCGCCGCTTCGACGACGCGATCGCGGCGATCGACACCTTCCTCGCCGCCTCCGCGAAGCCGCCCGTCAAGGACCCGCCAGGGCGCGCCCGCGCCCGCCTGCGCCTCGCCGAGATCCACAGCGACTGCGCGCTTGATCCGCGCCGCGCCGCCGACGCCCTGCGCGCGCTGCTGGTCGAGCAGCCCACCCACCGCGACGCCCACTACCGCCTCGCCCAGGAGCTCTACCTCCTCGGCAGCTTCGGCGAGGCGCAGAAGGTGTGCGAGCGCCTGATCCAGGTCGCCGCCGCCCCCGGCGCCACCTCGCCGCCCGACGATCTAGCGCGCTACTACGACTACCTCGGCCGGATCGCCGAGGCGATGGGCGATCCCAATGGCGCCGCGCGGTCCTACCGCCGCGCCGTCGAGCTCGATCCCGCCTACGCCCCGCCCGCGCTGGCCCTCATCCGCCGCGCCGCCGCCGCGGGCGACGACAGCCAGGTGGCCCTGCTGGAGGGCGAGGCAATCTCCGCCGCCACCGAGCGCGGCCAGGGCGCGCTCCGCCCTCTCCAGCGCGGCCTGGCCCGCTTCCACGTCGGGCAGGGCGACCTGGCGGGCGCGGTCGACCTCTATCGCCAGATCCTCTCCTCGCCCACGCCGGGCGCCGACAACCCGGACGACCGGGTCGCCCTCGCCACCCTCTACGCCCGCGACCCCCAGACCCGCCAGCTGGCGCGCGAAGAGCTCTACGTGGTGCTCTCGCGCGATCTCCGCCACGCCCCCGCATATCGCCTGCTGATGCAGATCTACGCCCGCGCCGGCCACAGCGAGCGCGCCGCGCGGGTCGGATCGATCCTCCAGCTCCTCGGCTACGCCGGCCCCGACGAGGAGGTGACGGCGTGGCAGGGGCGCATCCGCCGCGGCTCCCTCGGCGAGGCCCAGCGTCGGGCGCTGCTCCTCCCGCCCCTGGTGATCGGCGCCTACACCGAGGCGCTCCAGGCGGTGCGCGAGCCGCTCGAAGCCGCCTACCCGCCGCCCAACCTCGGTGAGCTGACCGCGGTCAGCGACCCCGCCTTCCGGGTGTGCGTGGTGGACGTCCAGCGCCTCCTCGGCGTCGAGGCCGAGGTGCTGCTCGGGCGCCATGTCCCGGGCGGCGCGATGTCGTTCGAGTCGCCCCGCAGGGCCGTTGTTCTCGACGCCTCCCTGGCGGCGCGGCCCGACCGCGAGCGCCGCTTCCTGCTCGGCCGCGCCCTCGAGCCCTTGCGCGGCGGCTACGCCATGCCGCTACGCCTCCGCCCCACCCAGCGCGCCGAGCTCGGCCACCTGCTCGACCAGCTGCTCCGCCCGCCCGCCGATCGCGAGCCGCAGGTGCGCGAGCTGGTCGACCAGCTACCCAAAAAATCCGTCCGCGCCGTCGAGAAGCTGGCCGGCCTCTCCACCGGCGGGACGATCACCGCCTGGTACGCCGCCGTCGAGGAGTCGTGCGATCGCGCCGGCCTGCTGGCCTGCGACGACCTCGCCGCCTCGGTCGCCATGCTGGCGCGCCTGAGCGGCGAGGAGCTGGCCCTTGCCAGCGATGGCTCGGTCACCCTCGGTCAGGTCGCCGGCGACGCCGCCCTGGTCCGCTTCTTCCTCTCCGACGCCTACCACGAGCTGCGCGCCACCCTCGGCGATCCCTCGCAATCGTCGTAGACTCGGAGAGCGTAGGCCTAGTCTAGTGCTGCTCCTCGGTGAACTCGGCGTCCACCACGTTGCTCGGGGGCGCTGCGTCCGGGGTGGTGCCCGCGCTCGGGGGCTGGGCTCCCCCGTCGGCCGGTGAGCCGGCGCCCGCGGCGCGGTACATCGCCTCGCCGACCTTGAACAGCGCCTTCTGGAGCGTCTCGCCGGCGGCCTTGAGCGGACCAGCGTCGGCCTTGTCCTTGTTCTCCTCGAGCACCTTCTTGGCGTCGGTGATCGCCGTCTCCACCGCCAGCCGGTCGGCCTCCGCGATCTTGTCGCGGTTGTCGGTGATCATCTTCTCGGCCTGGTAGATCGCCGAGTCGAGGTGATTGCGCGCCTCGATCACCTCGGTACGCGCCTTGTCGGAGTCCGCGTTGGCCTCGGCCTCCTTCACCATCCGCTGGATCTCCGCCTCGTTCAGCCCCGACGACGAGGTGATGGTGATCGCCTGCACCTTGCCGGTCCCCTTGTCGCGTGCGTTGATGTTGACGATGCCGTTGGCGTCGATGTCGAAGGTGACCTCGATCTGCGGCATCCCGCGCGGCGCCGGGATGATCCCGTCGAGGTGGAAGCGGCCGAGCAGCTTGTTGTCGCCCGCCATCGGGCGCTCGCCCTGCCGCACCACCACCTCCACCGACGACTGACCGTCGGCCGCCGTCGAGAACACCTCGGTCTTCTTGGTCGGGATGGTGGTGTTGCGGGTGATCATGGGCGTCATCACGCCGCCCAGGGTCTCGATCCCGAGGGTGAGCGGGGTGACATCGAGGAGCAGGATGTCCTTCACCTCGCCGGAGAGCACGCCCGCCTGCACCGCCGCCCCGAGCGCCACGACCTCGTCGGGGTTGACGCCCTTGTGCGGCTCCTTGCCGAAGATCTCCTTGACCTGCTTCATCACCATCGGGATGCGGGTCGACCCGCCAACCAGCACCGCCTCGGCGATCTCCGACGGCTGCTTGCCCGCGTCGGCGAGCGCCTTCTTGGTCGGCTCGATCGCGCGGTCGACCAGCTTGCCCATCAGCTGCTCGAGCTTGGCCCGCGACAGCTTCACCTGGAGGTGCTTCGGCCCCGAGGCGTCCGCGGTCAGGAACGGCAGGTTGATGTCCGTCTCCATCACCGACGAGAGCTCGATCTTCGCCTTCTCACCCGCCTCCTTGAGGCGCTGCAGCACCATCTTGTCCTTCGAGACGTCGATCCCCTGGTCCTTCTTGAACTCGGCGATCAGCCAGTCGATGATCTCCTGGTCGATGTCATCGCCGCCCAGGTGCGTATCGCCGTTGGTCGACACCACCTCGACCACCTTCTCGCCCACCTCGAGCACCGAGATGTCGAAGGTGCCGCCGCCGAAGTCGTAGACCGCGATCAGGTGGTCCTTGCCCTTGTCGAGGCCATAGGCGAGCGCCGCCGCGGTCGGCTCGTTGACGATGCGCTTGACCTCGAGGCCGGCGATGCGCCCGGCGTCCTTGGTGGCCTGGCGCTGCGCGTCGTTGAAGTAGGCCGGGACGGTGATCACCGCCTCGGTGATCTTCTCGCCAAGGTACTGCTCGGCGGCGTTCTTCAGCTTGGACAGGATGCGCGCGGAGATCTCCTGCGGCGACCAGCGCTTGCCGCGGATTTCGACCGCCGCGTCGCCGTTCGGGGCGCGAACGATCTTGTAGGGGACGCGCTTGGCCTCCTCGGTGACCTCCTCGAACTTGCGTCCCATGAAGCGCTTGATCGAGTAGATGGTGTTCTCGGGGTTGGTGATCGACTGCCGGCGCGCGATCTGCCCCACCAGCACCTCGCCCTTGTCGTCGAACGCCACCACCGAGGGGGTCAGGCGACCGCCCTCCTCGTTGGTGATGACCTTGGGCTCCTTGCCTTCCATGATCGCCACGACCGAGTTGGTCGTGCCGAGATCGATCCCGATGATCTTGCCCATGCGCGCGCTCCTCCGAGGGATTTTTTTGCGAGAAACTGACTGAGACGGGCCGAACTTAACCATCTCATCCGAGGGCGTCAAGGAACCCTTCATCCTGGAGTGAAGCATGCTTGACTTGTTCCCCCCACGGCCCCTCTGGTAGACTCCGCGCGTTGCTTCCTAAACTTTTTTCGGAGGTCCGGGATGAAGAGGGTCAAGCGGGATTGGACGAAGATCTGGGTACTCGGGGCGATGGTGGGGATGGTGGCGGCGGGCTGCGGAGGCGGCGCCACGATGGACGCCGGGACGGCGGACCTGGCGACGGCGCCGGACATGAAGACGGCGTCGATGCCGGACATGACCATGACGCCCGCGCCCGATCTGACGATGGGGGTCCAGGCGGACATGACGGTGCTGCCGCAGCCGGACATCGCGATGGTGGCGGGCGACATGGCGATGGCCGCCGGCGACATGGCGATGGCCGCCGGCGACATGGCAATGGCCGCCGCCGACATGGCGAAGCCGAAGGTCCTCCTGAAGCGCGAGAGCAAGTCCTCGGCGATCGCCATCAGCGACGACGACAAGATCGTCGCCGCGGTCAGCCCGGACGACGACATCCTGTACCTGATCGACGTCAGCGCGGCCAACAAGAAGACCCCGGTGCAGCTGGCCAAGGGCTGCGAGCCGCGCTCGGTGGCCTACTCGCCCGACTACAGCTTCTGGGTCGCCTGCCGCGGCAACAACACCGCGGTCAACGTCAGCGGCATCGATCAGATGGCCCCGACGATCGGCACGCCCGTCGCTGTGGGCTCCGAGCCGACGGCGATCAACGTGAGCCCGGCCGGCGGTTACTTCGCGACCGCCAACTACGCCGACGGCACGGTCAGCCTCTACAACGCGATGTCGAAGATCGTGACGACGCTCGACGTGGGCCCGAATCCGCGCGCGCTGGCGATCACCAACGTCGGCCTGGGCGATGAGTCCAAGGAGACGCTGTACGTGACCCTGATGTTCGGGCAGGCGATCGGCGGCATTGTGGCGAGCGAGGGCAATGACGTCGGGCGCCAAGGCATCGTCGTTCCGATCACCTTCCTCCAGGGCCCCAAGGTGGAGGCGCCGATCAAGTTGGCGCCGATCGCCGATACCACCTTCACCGCGAAGAACACCGCGATGACGGACGTGGTCGTCGGTGCCTACCCGAACCAGCTCCAGGGGATCGCGCTCCAGAATGGCCGCGGCTACGTGGTCTCGACGGCGGCCTCGCCCGCCGGGCCGGTCAACTTTGCGGGCAACGTGCACCCGTTCGTCTCGGTGTTCGATGGGGCTTCCAAGATGGAGCTCCCGCCGAAGGCCTCCGGCGCGATCGCCGCCAACGCCAGCCTTTGCGGCGTGGCGATCGTCGACAAGACGCCGCTCTCCGGCGCCGGGACGATCGACCTCGCGGTCCAGACCAAGACCCTCTCGCTCGGCCTGTTCCCGTCGGTGCCGGTCGATATCGCGTTCGTGCCGGGGATGCTGAACCTCGGCTACGTGGTCTCGATGTCGTCGGACGTGATCACCCGCGTGGTGTGGGACTTCACGGGCAACACGGTGTGCGCGGGCGCGGCGAACGGCGTCAAGCAGATCAACCTCCAGGCGATGAAGGGCGACGTCAAGGTTCCGATCGGCATCGTGGTCAGGAACGACGGGACCGCCGCCTACGTCAACTCGTGGGCCGGACGTGAGGTCGAGCAGATCGACTTCGCCAGCCAGACGGTGAAGGACCGCATCGCCCTCTCGGCGACGCCGGTGGGCGCGGCGCTGGAGGCCCACAAGGGCAAGAAGTTCTTCATGACCTCGACCGGGCGCTGGTCGAACAATGGCTGGGGCTCGTGCGTGGCGTGCCACCCGGACGGCCTCTCCGACAACGTGACTTTCGTGTTCGCCACCGGGCCGCGCCAGACGGTGCCGCTGGATTCCGACTACGCGAAGAAGATCGATGGCACCGCCGACGTGACCGATCAGCGGATCCTCAACTGGACGGCGATCTTCGACGAGGTCCACGACTTCGAGAACAACACCCGGAACGTCTCGGGCGGCACCGGTGCGATCGTCTCGACCGACGTGAACGGCGTCGACACGCGGATCGATCTCGCGGCGACCAAGGACCTGAACCTGCTCGGCTCGGTCAAGGCGCTCGGCGCGGATGGCGCCACCGATCGCACCCTGGCCGATGGCAAGATGGGCAAGGTCAACACCGCGGTCTCGGTCGACTGGGATCAGATCGACGCCTTCGTCCAGACGCTGCGCTCGCAGAAACGGGCCACCAAGTCGGACCCGAACGCGCAGGCGGTCAAGAACGGCCGGCTGCAGTTCGAGAAGGGCCTCTGCGCGCAGTGCCACGGCGGTCCGAAGTGGACCATCTCGCGCCGCCACTACACGCCCAAGCAGGGCGCGGCGGCGGGCTCGACGGCGTGCTCGCTCCAGACCACGGCGCTCGCCAAGGGTTCGGTGCCGAAGGCCCAGAACAACGAGGGCTTCCACCTCATGACCGAGCGCCTGGCGAAGGCCTGCATGGCGGTCATGGAGTGCGGGGGCACGCCCGGCGTCTCCTGCGCCAACGGCTTCTGCACGGTCAATCCGCAGCGCCTCACCTGCTCGCTCCGCAACGTCGGCACCTTTGGCGCGGGCACCCAGGGGGCCGGGTTCGAGCTGCGCTCCGACACCGACGCGATGGGCAAGTCGCTCACCGCGGAGGGCACGAACGGCTTCAATGTGCCGTCGCTGCTCTCGCTGTCGGCCACCGGGCCCTACCTCCACGGCGGGCAGGCGCAGACGTTGACCGACCTGTTCACCAAGGCCGACTACACGGCCCACAAGATCGCCGGCAACGCGAACTTCGCACCGACGATGACCGAGATCCAGGAGCTGGTGGCCTTCCTGCAGTCGATCGACAACTCGACGACCACCATCCCGCTCGACGCCAAGTACGACCTCTGCGTCGCGGTCGCAGCCAACATGAACGCCTGCACCTCCCCGTAGCTCCCCCTCCGGTCCCGCCCGCCTGCGAACGGCGGGCGGGACCCGGCTTCTCCTCGAAAACTCCCCGGTAATTCGGGCCTCCTTCCTGGCCTCCTCCCGTGACAGGGCTATCGAGTTCTCCCACTACGCAGTCGCCCGGGCTGCCGTTGCCGTTGCCGTTGCCGTCTGATGATTCATCAAGTTTTTCGCTGACCACGACGGTGACGTGGAGCCGGACGGTTCGTCCACGTCCGCCTCGTCGGGCGTGCACGTTGCCCGCTTTCACGTGCTCGTCCACGTGCTCGTGAGTGGTACGCGTGCGCGTGCGCGGCTCCTCCCCGCTCCCGCGCGCAACTCCCCGTTGCCGTTGCCGTTGCCGTTCCCGGCCCGCAACCCGAGAACTCGACCGCCTCCCGTGGCCGCTGCTCTTGAATAGCGTACTTGGCCAGCGCACGCTGTCCGCATGAGCGTCAGGTCGACCCACCTTTCGCGCCAACCTCTGTCGCCTCCTCGACCAGGTGCTGGCCACCGGGGAGCCCCTGGTGATCGAGCGCCGGGGCAGACACCTCCAGATCGCGCCGGTCGTCCCCCGCGGGAAGCTCGCGCGCCTCTCCCCCCACGCGGCCTACCTCGAGGGCGATCCCGATGCCCTCATCCACGCCGATTGGTCTTGCGAATGGAAGCCCTGATCCACCTCGACACGCACCTCGTCGCGTGGCTCTTCGCCGGCGACCGCAGGCGCCTCCGCCCGTTCGCCGCCGCGATCGAGAAGCGCACCCTGGTCTACTCCCCGATGGTCGAGCTCGAGCTCCAGCACCTCTTCGAGATCGAGCGGACGACCGAGCCCGCCGACGCGGTGCTCGGAGCCCTGACAAACTCCCTGGGACTCCTCCAATCGACCGCCGACTTCGGGCGGGTCATCGAGACCGCGCGGGCCTACTCCTGGACGCGCGATCCCTTCGATCGCGTCATCGTGGCGACCGCCGCCGTCGATGGGGCCGCGCTCTTGACCGCGGACCGTTCGATCCTCGACCACTGCAAGTTCGCCCGTCGCCGGCGGCCCCCCTCCGCGTCGCTGATGGCCCCTACCGGCGGCGGTTGCTGCGTTGCAACACGATCGCCGCGGCGAGGAAGAGGAGGAGGGCGAGCGTGGCGAGCGGCGAGGCGGGGCGCTGGGTGATCGCGCAGCCGCCGTTCGATGCCAGGACCGGGCCCTGTGCGAGGTCGGGCGAGGGCTTCGGCGACACCCCCATGTCGGCGGGCGTGCTGGCGAGATCGGTGGCCGGCGGCTGCGTCGCCAGATCGCCCGCGGGCGGGCTCGCGTCGGCAGCGCCAGCGTCGGGGACACCGCCCTGCGGGCACTTCAAGAGGAGCGCCTTCGGGCACTGGTTATCGACGAAGGCGCCGGGCGAGACGCCCATCCCGAGCTGCCAGGTATCGGGCGTGCCGAGCGGGCTGCCCTCCGCGCGCACGGTCGCCTTGCTCAGCATGTTGTACTCGCCGAAGCCCGCGCACTCCTGGAGGCCGATCGCCTTCTTGATGTCCTGCCACTGCATCCGGCACATCACCTCCTGCCCGGCCTGGCAGGCGAAGTACATCTGGCCGCAGCTCGGGCTGTCGTAGCCGTTGTTGGCGTTGCGGAAGAAGAACGCGCCGTGGAGGACGACCTTGGTCGCGTTGGCCTCGTCCGGGAGGAAGTCGACCCGCCTGGGGACACTGAAGATCGCGTGCGGTGAGCTGGCGTGGGCGACCCCGGCGGCGAGGAGCCCGAGCGAGAGGGAGAGCGCGGCGGTAGATAGGCGGCGGATTCGCATGGTCGATGCTCCTGGCGGAAGTGGACGATCCGGGCGATCAGTGACGGATCACGCCAGGACCTTACAGCCAGGGGAGGTGAGGCGGCTCCGCTGGCTCCTAGCGGATGAAGAACTCGGCGACGCCCACGGCGATCTGCATCGGGCAGTCGACGTTGCAGGCACCCGAACAGGCGTACTTGACGGCGTTCGGGCTGGCGGCGGCGCCGCCGACGTACTCCAGCGAGAGGCGGAGGGTGCCAGGCTGGGCGCCGAAGCAGCGGTCGGGGTTGTACCAGTTCTGCTGGTGGAAGAAGACCCAGTAGGCGTACTGCGGCGTGAAGTTCGGGACCGCGTTGACCACGTCGGCGAGGACCTCGGACTGCACGACCTTGCCGGGCGTCCCGTCGATCCGGATCAGGCCGTCGTAGCGCGTGTAGAGCGGCGGGCTCTTGTCGACCCGGCTGAAGAACACCTTGCCCTTGCCAAGCGCGTTGGTCGCCGCGTCGCTGTACTTGGTGCAGGTGGTGAGAACGTCCGCGGGGTCGCCAGCGGCGATGGCAGTGAGGGCACAGCCGGTGTTGCTGCCGAGCTTGATCCGCGATACCCGGGTCCAGCCGCCACCGCCGGTGGTCATGTCGCAGTAGGCCTGGAACGCTGGGTTGGCGTCGGGCTTGATGAAGAACATCCCGTCGCCCGCGGCGCCGCCCTTGGCGAGCACGTCGGCGCAGCTGGTCCCGGGGTTGCCCATCGTTCCGGACGCCGCGCCGCACTTGCCCACGGCGCAGTTCTTCGAGACGCAGTCGGCGTTCGCGCCGCAGCCCTTGCCGTCGGCGCAGACGGGGCAGACGCCTCCGCAGTCCACGTCGCTCTCGTTCTGGTTCTTGATCAGGTCCTTGCACGTCGGGAGCGGCGTCAGATCGGGCGGCGGCGTGAGATCGGGCGGCGGCGTGAGATCGGGCGGCGGCGTGAGATCGGGCGGCGGCGCGAGATCGGGCGGCGGCGCGAGATCGGGCGGCGGGACGAGATCGGGCGGCGGGACGAGATCGGCCGGCGGGACGAGATCGGCCGGCGGGACGAGATCGGGCGGCGGGACGAGATCGGGCGGCGGGACGA
Source organism: Myxococcales bacterium (assembly GCA_009692555.1). Taxonomy (GTDB): domain Bacteria; phylum Myxococcota_A; class Polyangia; order Palsa-1104; family SHYY01; genus SHYY01. The sequence continues at coordinate 10,585 of SHYY01000043.1, read as the reverse complement.
GATCGGGCGGCGTGAGATCGGGAAGCCCCGGCATATCGATGATGGGCTGCCGGAGGTCCACAATGGCGAGGTCCGTCGTCTCCGTCAGGTCCACCGTCGCTGTCAGGTCGCGCGGCGCGATCGCCAGATCGGCGGGGCGCCCCACATCCTCGGTGCCCGATCCGCCGCAGCCGGCGATCAGCACCACACACACCACCGTCGCTGAGAGGCGCATCGTTCGACTCCTCCAAGAAGAAAGGGCCCGACGCGAGGGTTGCGCGCCGGGCCCCGGGTTTGCGGTTTTTCCAGCCCGCCTACGCCGTCGGGATCTGCACCGGCGGGACGAAGTCGGGCCTCATCTTGTCGGGCATCTCGGTCAGGACGAGCGGCAGGAGCTCGTCCATCTTCTTTACGAAGAAGAACTCCATCTCCGCCTTGGCCTGCGGCGGGACGTCGATGAGGTCCTTCTGGTTGCGCTCCGGCATCACGATCCGCTTGATCCCGGCGCGGTGCGCGGCGAGCACCTTCTCCTTGATCCCACCGACGGGGAGCACGTTGCCGCGGAGGGTGATCTCGCCGGTCATCGCCACGTCGTGCCGCACGGACTTGCCGGTCAGCATCGACGCCAGCGCGACGAACATCGTCACCCCCGCCGAGGGCCCGTCCTTCGGGATCCCGCCCGCCGGTACGTGTACGTGGATGTCGGTCTTCTCGAGGAAGGTCTCCTCGATCCCGAGCCACTTCGCCCGCGAGCGAATGAACGACAGGGCCGCCTGCACCGACTCCTTCATCACGTCGCCGAGCTGCCCGGTGAGCACCAGGCTACCCTTGCCCGGCATCTTGGTCGCCTCGATGAAGAGGATGTCGCCACCGACGGGGGTCCATGCGAGACCGGTGGCCACGCCCGGCTCGGCGGTGCGCTCGGCCACCTCGGACATGTAGCGCTGCGGCCCGAGGTAGTCCGGGACCTCCTTCTCGGTGATGACGATCTTCTCCAGCGCCTGCCCCTCGGCCACCTTGACCGCCACGCCGCGGCACACCGACCCGACCTCGCGCTCGAGGTTGCGGACGCCGGCCTCGCGCGTGTAGCTGTCGATGATCTCCTCGATCCCACCGTCGGTGAGCTCGAGCTGCTCGGGCTTGAGGCCGTGCTCGTCGAGCTGCTTCTTCACCAGGAACTGCCGCGAGATGTTCTTCTTCTCGTCGCGGGTGTAGCCCGGCAGCTCCAGGATCTCGAGGCGATCCTTCAGCGCCGGTGGCACCGGATCGATCACGTTCGCCGTGGCGATGAACATGACGTGCGAGAGGTCGAACGGCACCTCCAGGTAGTGATCCGAGAACGAGTTGTTCTGCTCCGGGTCGAGCACCTCGAGCAGCGCCGACGCGGGGTCGCCGCGGAAGTCGTGCCCGAGCTTGTCCAGCTCGTCGAGCATGAAGATCGGGTTGCGCGTGCCGGCCTTCTTCATCCCCTGGATGATCCGCCCGGGGAGCGATCCGACGTAGGTGCGCCGGTGCCCGCGGATCTCCGCCTCGTCGCGCACGCCGCCGAGGCTGATCCGGATGAACTTGCGGCCGACCGCCTTGGCGATCGACTTGCCGAGCGAGGTCTTGCCAACGCCGGGTGGCCCGAGCAGGCAGAGGATCGGCCCCTTCTTGTCGGCCTTCAGCTTGCGCACCGCGAGGTACTCGAGGATGCGCTTCTTCACCTTCTCGAGGTCGTAGTGATCGGCGTTGAGGATGTCGCGCGCCTCCTGGATATCGAGCTTGTCCTCGGTCTCGATCGACCAGGGCAGCTCCACCAGCCACTCGAGGTAGGTGCGCGTGACGGTGTACTCCGCCGACGACGGCTGCATCACCTTGAGGCGCTCGAACTGCTTGAGCGCCACCTTCTCCACCTCGGCCGACATCTTGGCCTCGGCGATCTTCTCCTTGAACTCGTCGAGGTCCCCGCCCGACTCGTCGAGCTCGCCCAGCTCCTCCTTGATCGCCTTCAGCTGCTGGCGGAGGACGTACTCGCGCTGGTTGCGCCCCATCTCCTCCTGCACCTGGGTGTTGATCTTCTCGCGGACCTTCAGGACTTCGAGCTGCCGCGACAGGAACTGCAGCACCTTCCGCATGCGCGCCTTGAGATCGAAGGTCTCGAGCACGTCCTGCTTCTCGTCGACCTGGATATCGAGGTTGGAGGTGACGAGGTCGGCCAGCTGGCCAGGATCGGTGACGCTGTCGACGAGCGCGGAGGCCTCCTTGGGCAGCTCCGGCATCAGCTTGATCACCCGCTTGGCGATGTCCTTCAGGTTCATCACCAGCGCGTCGAGCTCGACGTCGGCCGGCGTCGGATCGGGGAGCGACTGCACGCGCGCGATGATGAACGGCTCCTGCTGGCTGTACTCGGCGACGCGGATGCGCGAGACGCCCTGGAGGATCACCGAGAAGTTGTCCTTGGCGAGCTTGATCACCTTCAGGATGCGGGCGGCGCACCCGACGGCGTACATGTCGCCCTCGGTGGGATCCTCGGTGCGCGCGTCGCGCTGGGTGAGGATGCCGATCACCGGGCGCTCCTTGGAGATCGCCTCCTCGACGAGGCGCACGCTCTTCCTGCGACCGACGTCGATCGGGATGATCGACCCGGGGAACAGCACGGAGTTGCGCAGCGGGAGGATGGAGATCAGCTCCGGCACCTCCACCGGGCCACCGGCGTCTGCGGGACCACCCTTTATCTTGGTCATTCTGGCTCCCTCGTCTTATGGAACGGGTGTGGGTGCGTACCGTCGGTAAGTAGGGTCTAAACGATCACGGCAACGTATGACGGCGCCTGCATGGTGTCAACCCTCGCGCAGCGCTTGGTGCAGCGTCACTGCGAGCTGTTGAGGAGCACGCTGACGTTGTTGCTGCCCTGGTTCGCGGTGACCAGATCGGGGCGCTTGTCGAGGTTGAGATCCGCGGTCGCGAGGGCGGCCGGGCCGGTGCCGACGGCGAAGTTCTTGGCGGCGCCGAACGAACCGTCGCCCTTGCCGAGCAGCAGCGAGACATTGTTGTCGCCCGAGTTGGCGCTCGCGAGATCGACGATCCCGTCGCTGTCGAAGTCGTCGGCGACCAGCGCGGTGGGGCTCGCGCCGACGCCGAAGGTGACCGCGTTGTTGAAGGTGCCGTCGCCCTTGCCGAGGAGGACGCTGACCGATCCGACGGTGTTGGCGGTGATGATCTCGAGCTTGCCGTCGCCGTTCAGGTCCCGGAGCACGATCGCGCGCGGCGTGACGCCGGTCGGAAAGAGGGTGACCTTGACCTCGAACGTACCATCGCCCTTGCCGAGGAAGAGGGCGGCGCTATCGGTGCCGTTGTTGGCCACCACCACGTCGAGCTTGCCGTCGCCGTTGACGTCGCCCACCGCCAGCGCGAAGGGCTTGACGACGGAGGTGGAGTAGATCGCAGCCGCCTTGAGCGTGCCGTTGGAGACGCCGGTGAGCACCGCGAAGTTGTTGGCTCCGCTGTTCGGGACGATCGCGTCGGAGGTCTTGTCGCCGTTGAGGTCGGCGATCACCACCGTCTCGGCGGAGGCCGCGGTGGAGTACTTCACCGGGGCGGCGAAGGAGCCCAGGCCGCCGGTGCTGAGGTGGACGTTGACCGCGCTGTCGCCGCGGCAGGCGACCACCATGTCGAGGAGCGCGGTGCCGCCGGCGATCCGCAGCGCCACCGCCGCCACGCCGCCCGGATTGGTGCCCGTCGAGGGGGTGTTGGCGAGGACAAAGGTGCCGTTGCCGTTGCCCTGGAGGATCGACAAGGTCTTGCTGGTCGAGTTGCTGACCACCAGATCGGGGAAGTTTTTGCCGTCGCTGAGGTGGATGTCCCCGACGGCGATCCCGGCGGGGCCGGTGCCGGCGGCGACCGCGGCGGCAGCGGTGAACCCGAGGGTGAGCGGCGCGCAGGCGCTGGCGGTGCACTTGCCGGTGATGCAGTCGGTGGCGCCGTCGCAGGCCTTCGCGACGAGGCACTTCGGACAGGTGTCGCCGCCGCAGTCGACGTCGCTCTCCTTGCCGTTCTTGAGCTTGTCGACGCAGGTCGGGAGCGGCGTGAGATCGGGCGGCGGCGTCAGGTCGGGCGGCGGCGTGAGATCGGGCGGGATGGTCAGGTCCGGAGGCGGCGTCAGGTCGAGCGCGGGGACGAGATCCGGCGGCGGCGTGAGGTCTGGCGTCGCGAGATCGTTCATCGCCAGATCGGGCGGCGCGACCAGATCGTCGACCGCGAGGTCGGGCGGCGTGGCGGCATCGATCATTGCCATGTCCTTCGCCTCCGCCGCCATCAGGGTCACTTCGACGCTGGTCGACTTGCTGGCGCTGATCGAGCTCTTGCCGGTGCCACGGGCCAGCTCTTTGTCGTCCTTGTCTAGGGCGATCACGTTGATCGTGAGGTCGCCCTTGCGATCGCCGTCGAAGCCCAGTGCGAAGCTTTGCGTGGGGGGGATCATCACCGGCTTCGTCGCGAAGCGCACGTCGACGGTGGCGGTCTGGCCTCCGTTCTCGAGGGCGACGCGGAGGTGATCGATGCCGGCGATCGGGCCGGTGCTGCCGACCGAGACCGCGACCACGCCGCGGCCACCGCCACATCCGGCGGAGAGGGCGAGCAGGAGCAGGGGAATGCGGCGCCTCGGCCCCCGCCGCCCCGGCTCCAGCCGGGACGCCTCGCCCTTCGGGCGCAGTGAAGGCAGAGACAACTCCGCTGACGCGGCAATGGAAGTTAGCATAGGCTCTCCCTCGTCAGGCGATTAGTGGAAGCTTACCGTGTAGTTGCCGCCGGTCGTGCTGCCCGGGAAGGCGGCATCTGCGGGGGTTCCGAGCACCACGCCGAGCGCCACGCCGACGCCGATCACGACCACCGCGCCGACCGCCGCCCACAGCCACCAGCGACGGTAGATCGGGGTCGCTTCGGGGGCGGCGGCGGGCGGATCGTCCGCCATCGCGAGGACCTTCTCCTTCGGCGGCGCGGGAGCCGGAGGCGTCGCGTCGGGAAGGGAGGCCACCTCGGGAGCCGGCTCCGGCTTGGCGACGGGAGCGGCAACGGCAACGGGAACGGCAACGGCGACGGGAACGGCGACGGCGACGGGAACGGGAACGGCGACGGGAACGGGAACGGGAACGGGAACGGGAGCGGGAGCGGGAACGGGAACGGGAACGGGAGCGGGAACGGCGACGGGCACGGGAACGGCGACGGGAGTCGGCTTGCTCGCGGGAGCGGCAACGGGAGCGACAGCGACGGTGATCGGCTTCTCTGGTGGCTTCTCTGGTGGCTTCTCTGGTGACTTCTCTGGTGGCTTCTCTGCCGGCTTCGCGATCGGCTTCTCTGCCGGCTTCGCGACCGGAGCCGGAGCGGCGACCACCGCCGGCTTTTCTTCAACCTTCGGCACGGCGGCGGGCTTCTCCTCCGGCGCCCTGGCCACCGCGGGCGCCGCCGCTTGATCCCCCCCGGCGAGGTACTTCTCGAGCTCGCCGCGTTCGGGCGCCGCCGGCGTCTTCTTCAGGTAGGTCTTGTACTCGCGCGCCGCCGCCTCGTGATCGCCGAGCATTCGGTAGCACTGTCCGAGGTGGTAGTAGAAGACCGGCCGGGGCTCGTGCTCGAAGCCGCGCTTGAACGACGCCAGCGCCTCCTTGTACGACCCCTGCTTGTAACGGCTCAGCCCGACGCGAAGGTAATCGTTGGCGCGCCTCGCCTCCTTGTCATCCGCCGCCGAGGCGACGGTGGCGGTCAAGAGCAGGCAGGCGACCAGGGTACGCATCCGCTGTCCTCCGAGGAAAGGCAGCGTGCATTGTAGCGGACCGGCCGCGCCGCGCGCAACTTTCCGTGGCAGCGGCGAGGCAGCGGCGAGGCAGCGGCGGCGCGAAAAGCCGGGCCGGGCCAGGCGAGGGAGCGTCAATCCCCCCATGGGTCGAGCACGTCGATCCCGCAGCCCTGGAAATGATCGACGTTGCGTGTGGCCAGCCGGGCGCTCAGCGAGCGCGCGATCGCCGCGACCTGGGCATCGAAGCTGGTTATCGGCCGCCCTGCACGGCGTCGCACCGACGCGATCTCCCCGCAGGCGCGGGCCGCGTCGCTGCCGAACGCGAGCACGCGCCCGGCGAAGTCCTCGTCGAACATCCGATCCGCCGCGGCGGCGAGCGCGTCGCGGCGCTTTCCCTTCGGCAGCAGCAGGATCCCATGAAGGATCTCGGCCTGGGTGTAGCACCGCGTGCCGGCGCAGGAGGACTGCGCGTTCTGCCACGCCTTCGTCAGCGACGTCTTGATCGGCGTCAGCGCGCTCCACCTCAGCAGCGGCGATGGCAAGAGCGCGCTCTCGAAGCTGGCCGCGATGAAGCTGCTCTCGGCGCCACCGCCGGGCGAGTTCGAGGTGCCCGGGGCGGGCGTGGTGAAGGAGGCGCTCGGGTATCTTCACGCGAACTGCGGCCACTGCCACAACGAGCGGCCGGAGAAGCACGACCTCTCGAAGATGCGCCTCCGCGTGCACGTCACGGACAAGACCCCCGAGGCCACCTGGGCCTACATCACCGCGATCCACTCGAAGACATTCCACGTCGGCCCGACCGGGACACTCGAGGCGATCGTTCCGGGGATGCCCGACCAGAGCCAGCTCTACGAGCGCATGGGCCTGCGCGACGACTGGCAGATGCCCCCGCGCTGCACCCTGCAGGTCGATCCCACCGGGCTGAAGACGGTCCGCGACTGGATCACCGCGCTCCCGAAGTGAACTGTCCGGCGCGCCGGCGCGCCAGGAAGATGGCGACTCCAGCGACGGCCAGGCCGGGCAGAGCGCTCGCCGCGTAGACCGGCTCCGACGTAGCAGCAAGGAGCGCGAACACCGCCGCTCCGGCGAGGAGCGCGAGGGCCGAGGCGGCGACCCAAAGCGCCCGCAAGACCGGAGTGGGGCCCCGGCGCTGGCGCAGTCGGAAAAGGAGCGCCAGCCCGAGCGCGAGCACCGCGAGCGCGCCCTGCGCGGGCAGCCCGAGGAAGAGGATCGCGGCGATCCAGATCCCGTCGCCGCCGAAGTGGCCTCCGGCACCCAGGGAGGTCAGCACGGGTCGACCTCCACCCGGGCCTTCGGCAGAAGCGACTTCGCGCGCCCCTTCTCCGCCTCGGGGAGCGGGTTCCCGCGCAGGTCCAGCTCGGCGAGGCGCGACAGGCGCGCGAGCGAGGGCGGGATCGCCGTCAACTTGTTGGCCGCGAGGCGGAGCGTCCGCAGCGCGGTGAGATCACCCAGCCGAACTGGCAGTCGATCGATCGCGTTCCAGAGCGCCAGCACCGACGGTGGAATCTCGGTCAGCCCGGGGGTCTGCATGGCGCGGCTCCCGCCATTCAGCCGCAATATCTCGAGCGCCGGCAGCCCTGTGAGCAGCGGAAAGTCCGCGAAGTCGACCGGATAGACCGCGAGCTCGCGCAGCCGCGTGAGCCGGACGGCCGACGGCGGCAGCGTGTGGAGATAGTGGCTGGTCACGTGCAGCACCGCCAGCCGCGAGAGCTCTCCGAGGCTCTCCGGCAAGGTCGAAAAGAGGTTACCGCCGACGTCCAGGTCCTCGATCGCAGGGAGCGTCGAGATACTCTCGGGAATCGCCGCCAGACGACAGCCCCGCACCGCCAGCACGCGCAGGCGCCCGAGGCGCAGCACCGAGAGGGGTAGCGTCCCGAGCGGATTGCCCGACAGATCCAGCCGCTCGAGCGCGCCGAGCTCCGCGAGCCAGTCGGGGAGCGACTTCATCCCACCGCCTTGCACCTCGAGCGTGCGGAGTTCCTTGAATCGCCGGACCTCCGCGGGCAACTCCGTCCGCCCCGCGCCAGAGAGGTTGAGCGCGCGCACCCGCTCTGGCGCGGCGAGCGCGGTCGCGACATCAAGCGGACGCCCGTCGGCGTCGCAGAGATCGGCTCCGTCGAGGGGAGCGGCCTGCATGGGAGCCTCCAGAGCCAGGAAGATCAGCGACGCCGCGGCCAGCACGGGCCGGCCCCTGATCACTCGCCGACGAACGGCATCAGCGGATGGCTGGGGTCGGGCGGCGCGATCATCCGGTCCACCAGGGCGAGCTGCTCCACGAGCTTGACCTTCGCCGCGTCGACGTCCGCTATCTGCATGACCGCCTTGAGGGGCGCCACCACCAGCCGGTTCGCCTCGATCGCCAGCCGGATCGCTCCCTCGCAGTCCTTCCCCGGCTCCGGCGCGTCCTTTGCCAGCTTCGCGTGGCCGCCCGCGTCGGTCTCCTTCTCGCCCTCGGCCATCAGGGTCTCACCCTTTTTCTTGAGCGCCTCAAGGAACGCGCGGTCAACGAGGAAGTCGCCGAGGTCGACCTTGCCGCCCTGCACCGCCTCCTCGATGTCCTGGCTCGCCGGCAGGATGTCGACCATCTCGCCCTGCGGCGTCCAGCTATCGGTGTTGAGCGATCCCGCCGCGCCCTTGTAGCGGCTCTTGGCCTTGGTCTTGGCCTTTCCTTCGGTTCGGTCGTAGACCTTCTGCAGCAGCCCGAAGTCGCGCAGGAACCCCTCGGCCAGCGACAGGATCTTGTGGCCGAGCGCGTGGCACTTATCGGGCATGGTGAAGGTCGCGGTCTTGAGCGGGGCGTTCGGGGTGGTGTTGGTCTTCTTCATCTCCTTGGCCAGCTCGAGGAAGTTTCCGTGCGAGAAGAAGTCCTCCATGGAATGCGTCGCCCGTCCCAGCGGCTCGGCGGCCTTGCTGAAGCCGGCCCCGGCCGGCCCCCCGTCCTTCGCGCCGGCGGCAGTGGCGCGGTCGCGGGCGTCCTGCGCCACCGGGGCACGGCTGAGGCCGGGATCGGCGACCTCCTTCGCGGCGCCATACCCATCGGGCTTTTTCACCCCGTCCCAGTTGTCGATCCCCTCGCCCGCCTTGCCGAGGCCGGCGGAGGTGCGCTGAGCGTCGACGGCCTTCACCAGCATGTCCTTGATGTAAGCCTTGGCGTCGCAGATGTGGCCCGCAAGCTGGCCCTTCTTCTTGCCCCAGCGCTTGTCGGCGTCCGTCCCCGCCGAGGCCCCGGGGTTGTCCATGTGCTCCCACGGCTGGTAGCCGCTCAGCGACTCGTCGGTCACCTCGGTGGCGCCCATGTTGACAACGCCCCAGGCCGCTCCCTTGAACTGATCCCCGGCCTCCTTGCTCGGGCTGCCGCTCTTCGCCGCGCTCTGCTTGACCGCCTTCCACGCGATCACCGCGTCCGCGATCTTCGCCGAGCCCTGCGAGAAGTCGCGCTCCCAGTTCGACTGGTAGATGAGGCCTATCTCGGCGGCCGAGAAGCTGCCCTTCAGCCCCTCCGCGGTGGCCTCCTCGTGCCCGACCGGGGCGAAGCGCTGGAGCGGCGGCGCGGGCGAAGGCTCGACGGTGGCCCGCTCGCCAGCCACGACCCGTTCGGCGGCATCGTCCGCCGCGCGCTCGCGGTCACCGGTGCCGATCGCGCCCTCCGATTTCTTGTCGACGGTGGGCGAGGCGCCCTGTTGCACCGTGTGGGCCGCCTCGTGCGCCTGCAGGGAGAGCGATGGGTTCGAATCGCGAAACGCGATGTTGCTGCCCACCGTGTAGGCCTCGGCGCCCAGGGTATCGCATGCCGCCTTGGCGTCAGGGCCAGTGTGGGCGCGCACGCCGGAGAGGTCCGCTCCGAGTGACGAGCCGATCCGATCGCCCGCCGGGAGCGCCCCGCCGCCCCCACGGACGCCCGCCTCGGCGACTCGCAGATCGCCCGCGCTCGGCGCCTCCTCGGGCTTGGCGCGCTTGAATTGAAGCGCCCGCTGCGCGCACACATCGCCTGCACGCGTCGCCTGGCCACAGTTGGACGACCGCGCCTCCGGCGCCGTCGACGGAGGCGCCGATCTGTCCATCGCCCGGGGCTCGGCCGACTCCCGCTCACGCAGATAGTGGGTGCTCATGGGCAACTCTTTCGCGGCACGGTATCACCGAAAAGTGGCCCGAAGAGGATCGATTGCATCAGGCCCGTCGGCCGCATCCCGAACTCCTCCGCCCGCTCGTTCCGGTGTAGCTCGCGGTCGCCGAAGGAGGGCCCGAAGTTTCGACCAATCCGGGCGGGCGAGGGGCTGCCCTCCATGGCCGGTGCGGGGCGCGGTAAAGAGTGCTCCCGGGGTCGCAATGACCGTCCGCCTCGGCGGCGAAGAGAGCGGTCAGAATCGTGAGCCGTCGCCATCAGTCGCCGGGTGCTTAACAGCGGAGGGGGCCCTCTTGCTGGCTCTTGCTCGTCACGTAGTCGTAGTCGTAGTCGTAGTCGTAGTCGTCACGTCCGCAGCGATGGCAATCGAACTTCCTCCCGCAACAAATTCCTCCTGCCAACCGACAACCCTGGCCACACAGGAGGATGCCCCCTACATCGCCGAGGGAGCGGGCCGCTTCGGAGCGCCGGAGGGCGCCCGCTTCTACAGCATCGCCCGGGGCTCCGCGATGGAGTGCACGTCTATCGTGGATGCCGTTGCGGTCCTGCAACTCGCCGAGGAAGACACCCGGCGACAGGCCATGGAGTTGCTGACCCGCATCCTGGAGATGCTCACGCGCATGTGCCGGAGAGGTGATCCCCCGCGCGAGAGTGCCCCTGAATCGACTACGACTACGACTACGACTACGACT